>JBFMFL010000225.1:0-11941 GCA_040752145.1 Gemmatimonadota bacterium | reverse complement strand
GTACGCAGGCGCGCGGGACCTCCAGCGCCGCGCCCTTCCACTCCTCCAGCACCTGCGCGCGCTCGGCGCCGCCCAGCAGCGGCACCCGCGACAGGGGCCGCCGGGGATCGGCCGCCAGCGCCTCCAGAAGGGTCTCCAGGTGCGCGGCCATGCGGGCGACGGTCTCCGCCTCGAACAGCGCCGCGCGGTACTGGAGCACGCCCTCCAGCGCTTCCTCGTCCTCCTGGAAGCTCAGCTCCAGGTCGAACTTGGCGACGCGGTCCTCCCCTCCGAACGGCTCCACCGCCAGCCCGCCCAGGCGCAGCCGCTCCCCCTCTTCGAGCCGGTCCAGCGCGAAGGTCGCCTGGAAGAGCGGCGTGTGCGCCAGGCTGCGCACCACGTCCAGCTCCTCCACCAGCTTCTCGAACGGCAGGTCCTGGTGCGCGTACGCGTCCAGCGCCGCCTCCCGCGTCCGCCGCAGCAGCTCGGCCGGGGCGGGATCGCCCGACAGGTCGGCGCGCAGCGCCAGCAGGTTGACGAAGAAGCCGATCAGCCCCTCCGTCTCGCGCCGGGTGCGCCCGGCGATGGGGGTGCCGACGACCACCTCGTCCTGCCCGGCCCAGCGCGCCAGCAGCGCCTGCCAGCCGGCCAGCAGCGTCATGAACAGCGTCGCACCCTCGCGCCGGGCGAGCGCCCGCAGGCTCCGCGTGGCCTCGGCCGACAGGGCGAAGCGGTGGACGCCCGCGCGCGCGCTTCCGTCCGCCGTGCGGGGGTGGTCGAGCGGCACCTCCAGCAGCGGGGGGGCGCCTCGCAGCCGTTCGCGCCAGTAGGCGACCTGCGCCTCCAGGGTCTCTCCGCTGAGCCGGGTGCGCTGCCAGACCGCGAAGTCGGCGTACTGCACCGGCAGCTCCGGCAGCCGCGGCTCCTCGCCCCGGCTGAGGGCGGCGTAGAGGGCGCCGACCTCGCGGGTCAGCACGCCCATGCTCCAGCCGTCGCTGACGACGTGGTGCAGCGTGAACAGCAGCACGTGGTCGTCCTCGGCCAGGCGCAGCAGCGCGCAGCGCAGCAGCGGCCCGCGCGCCAGGTCGAAGGGGCGCAGCGCCTCCTCGCCGGCCAGCCGCTCCGCCTCGGCTTCCGCGTCCGGCGCGCCGCGCAGGTCCAGGACCGGGAGCGCCGCCGGGGCGGGCGGGTGGACCACCTGCACGGGCCCGTCCCCGGCCTCGGAGAACGTGGTGCGCAGCGTCTCGTGCCGCTCCACCAGCGCGTCCAGGCTGGCCCGCAGCGCCGCCACGTCCAGCGCGCCGCGCAGGCGCAGCGCACCGGGCATGTTGTAGGCGGCGCTCCCCGGCTCCAGGCGGTCCACCAGCCAGAGCCGCTGCTGCGCGAAGGAGAGCGGCAGCGGCTCGCCGCGCGGGACCCGCTCGACCGGCGGCGCGGCCGCGGCCCCCCGCAGCGCCTCGATCCTCCCGGCCAGCGCGGCCACCGTCGGCGCCTCGAACAGCGCCCGCAGCGGCACCTCGGCCCCGAACGCGTCGCGCACCCGCGAGACCACCTGCATCCCCAGCAGCGAGTGGCCGCCCAGCTCGAAGAAGCTCTCCTCCACCCCCACCCGCTCCACGCCCAGCACCCCGGCCCAGATCCCCGCCAGCACCTCCTCCGTCGCGGTGCGCGGCGCCACGTGTCCCGCGCCGTTCCAGTGCGGCGCCGGCAGCGCGCGGCGGTCGGTCTTGCCGTTGGGGCCGAGCGGCAGGCGCTCCAGCGCCACGAACGCCCCCGGCACCATGTACTCCGGCAGGCGCTCCAGCAGGCGCGCCCTCAGCGTCTCGGCCGACAGCTCCGCCCCCTCCCACGGCACCACGTAGCCCACCAGGCGCCGGTCCCCCGGCGCGTCCTCCCGCACCAGCACCACCGCCTCCCCCACGCCGTCCTGCCCCAGCAGCGCGGCCTCGATCTCCCCCGGCTCGATGCGGAAGCCCCGCACCTTGACCTGGAAGTCGATCCGCCCCAGGTACTCCACCTCGCCCTCGGCGCTCCAGCGCACCCGGTCCCCTGTGCGGTACAGCCGCGCGCCCGCCTCGCCCCCGAACGGGTCGGGGACGAACTTCTCCGCCGTCAGCTCCGGCCGGCCCAGGTAGCCGCGCCCCACCTGCACCCCGCCCAGGAACAGCTCCCCGGGCACGCCGACCGGCGCCGGCTCCCCCGCCGCGTCCAGCACGTACAGGCGCGTGTTGGCCACGGGACGGCCGATCGGCACCACGCGCCGCGCCCGCGGCTCGGCCGCCCAGTGGGTGACGTCCACGGCGGCCTCGGTGGGGCCGTACAGGTTGTGGAGCTCCACGCCGGGCAGCGCCTCCCGGAAGCGCTCCGTCAGCGCGTAGGGCAGCGCCTCGCCGCTGCACATCACCCGCCGCAGCGTGCCGCAGCGCGCCGGCTCGCCCGCCTCCAGGAAGGCCTGCAGCATGGGCGGGACGAAGTGCAGCGTCGTGACCGCCTCGCGCTCGATCAGCTCCGAGAGGTACGCCGGGTCGCGGTGCCCTTCGGGCCGGGCCAGCACCAGGCGGGCGCCGGCAAGCAGGGGCCAGAAGAACTCCCAGACGGAGACGTCGAAGCTGAAGGGCGTCTTCTGGAGCACCACGTCGCCGGCGCCGAGCCCGTACCGCTCCTGCATCCAGAGCAGGCGGTTGACGATGCCGCGGTGCGCGTTCATCGCCCCCTTGGGCCTGCCCGTGGAGCCGGAGGTGTAGATGACGTAGGCCAGGGCGTCGGGATCGGGCCGCAGCACCGGGGGGGCGGCGCTCCCGCCGGCCGGGCAGGCGGCGTCGCGGTCCAGGCAGACGACCCGCGCGCCGTGCTCGGGCAGCCGGTCCAGCAGGCGCTCCTGGGTGAGCAGCACCGGCACGCCGGAGTCGGCCAGCATGTAGGCCAGCCTCTCGGCCGGGTAGGAGGGGTCCAGCGGCACGTAGGCGCCGCCGGCCTTGAGCGTGCCCAGCAGCGCCACGACCAGCTCCGCCGAGCGCTCGGCGCAGACGCCCACGCGCGTCTCCGGGCGCACGCCCAGGCCGGCCAGGTGGTGCGCCAGCCGGTTGGCGCGCGCCTCCAGCTCGGCGTAGGTCAGCGCCTCCCCCTCGAATACGACCGCGACGGCGCCGGGGGTGCGCTCCGCCTGCGCGGCGACCAGCTCGTGCAGGCAGGCCGGCGGGTAGTCGGCCGCGGTGGCGTTCCAGGCGTGCAGCACCTGGGCGCGCTCCTCCCCGCGCAGCAGCGACAGCGCCGACAGGCGCCGCCGCGGCCCGGCGACCATCCCCTCCAGCACCGTCTCCAGGTGCGAGGCCAGCCGCTCCGCCGCCGGCGCCTCGATGCGCCCGGCGTCGTACTCGACCCGCAGGCGCAGCTGCTCCCCCGGGAGCACCATCAGCTCCAGCGGGTAGTGGCTCCGGCCCATGCGGGCCCATCCCTCCACCACGAAAGCCCGCTCCCCCGCCCCCGCCATCTCCTCCACGGGGTGGTTCTCGAACGCCACGAGCGTCTCGAAGAGCGGCCGTCCCCCTCCCACCCCGCTCCACCGCTGCACGTCGGACAGCGGGCTGTACTCGTACGACCGCGCATCCCTCTGCTGCTGCTGCAGGCGCTGCAGCCAGCCGTCCACGGGCGCGTCGGGGTCCACCCTCGCCCGCACGGGGAGCGTGTTGATGAACAGCCCGATCATCTGCTCCATCCCCGGCAGCTCGGGCGGGCGGCCCGTCACCACCGCCCCGAAGACCACGTCGTCCTCCCCGGCGTAGCGCGACAGCAGGAGCGCCCATGCGCCCTGCACCAGCGTGTTGGCCGTCACCCGGTGCTGCTTCGCGAAGCCCTGGAGCGCGGCCGTCGCGGAGGCGGAGAGGAGCCGCTCGGCGCCGCCCTCGCGGGGCGGCTCTCCGGCCGCAACGTCCCCGGGGCCGCCGGTCGGCAGCGGGGTCGGAGTGGTGAAGCCTTCCAGCGAGCTCCGCCAGTACGCCTCGGCCGCGCCCAGGTCCTGCCGCAGCAGCCAGGCGATGTAGTCGCGGTACCGGCGGCGGCGGGGCAGGGCGGGAGCGTCGCCCCGGAGCAGGGCGTCGTAGCAGGTGAGCACGTCCTGCAGCACCAGCGAGATGGACCAGCCGTCGAGGAGCAGGTGGTGGTGGCTCCAGACGAGCTCCGCCTCCTCCTCGCCCGTCCACACCAGGGCGACCCGCATCAGCGGGGCCCTGAGCAGGTCGAAGCCGCGCACCCGCTGCGCCTCCAGGTACGCGCGCATGCGCTCGCGCCGGCCGGCGGCCGGGGCGTCGCGCCAGTCGAGCACCTCCCAGGGGAGGTGGGCGCGGCTCACGACCGCCTGCACGGGCTTCGCCATCCCCTCCCACACGAAGACCGTCCGCAGCGCGGCGCACCCGTCCAGCACGTGCTCCCACGCGCGGCGCAGCACCTCCGCGTCCACGGCGCCGCGGAGCGTGAAGACGTACTGGCTGACGTAGGTCCCCGATTCCGGAGCGTAGAGGTCGTGGAAGACCATCCCCTCCTGCACCGGGCTCAGCGGGTAGATGTCCTCGGTGACGACGGGGAGGGCTTCGCGGTGGTGCGTTTGCTGGAGCATTTGGCGACGGAGCTTTCGCGGATCCCGAGGGTGCACGGACGGGGACGCGCTCGCGGCGGTATCGGCCGGCTCGCCGCGTCCCGACGGCTTCCGGCGGGCGTGGACCCGTGCGCGTCGGGGGAGCTCACGGGTCGTGACTGCACCGGATCGAGGCACGGGGAGATGGATGCGGCAAATGTAGAGGCTGTCCTGTAGGTATCGCAAGGTTACCGCCTCCGGCGCCGGGCGTCTCGCGGGCGGTGGTAGGTAATGGCGTGATGTGGATGGAAGTTGCGCCGAATCGCGGACCCCGGTAGATTGGCGTCGCAGCCGCCCGATCCGCACATCTTTGACGCCACGATAGCCGCATCCTCCCCCCCCCGGCCGGGGCCCCTCGACCGGTGGGGCTGCGCACCTCCCGGGGCGCGGAAGCCATCTCCCTCAGGAAGCGATGCCCATGTACAAGATCGCCCTGGTGAACATGCCGCTGGGTAACCTGCACCTCCCCTCCGTCGCGCTGACGCAGCTCCGGGCGGTGGTGCAGCAGAGGTTCGGGGAGCGCGTCTCCGTCGACCTCCACTACCTCAACCAGCAGTTCGCCCTGTACGTGGGCCTGCCCGCCTACACGGAGATCAACTCGTTCTCGCACCACTCCAGCGGGCTCGGCGAGTGGTTCTTCCGCGAAGTGGCGTTCCCCGACGCGCCGGACACTTCCAGCGAGTACTTCCAGCGGTACTATCCCCTCCACGACCCGCGGAACCAGATGCTGAAGGCCGCCGTCGACCAGAAGAGGAGCGGGCTGGCGCGGCACTTCAACCAGATGATCGACCGGTACGGGCTGGACCGCGTGGACATGGTGGGGTTCACCTCCATGTTCTCGCAGAACGTGGCGACGATCGCCATGGCGCGGTTCATCAAGGCGCGCAACCCGGACGTGGTGGTGGTGGTCGGCGGCGCCAACTGCGAGGCGCCCATGGGGCGGGTGCTGGTGGAGAGCGTGGACGCGGTGGACTTCGTCTTCTCCGGGCCGGCGCTGAAGAGCTTCCCGGAGCTGATCCGCTGCCGGATGGAGGGCGACGAGGCGGGGTGCCACCGCATCGACGGCGTCTTCTCGCGCCGCAACCGCGTGCAGCCTTCCGGCTGCTCCAGCGGGGAGCTGGTGGCGATGGGGAGCCTGGACGCGGTGCGTCCCTTCGGCGATGAGCTGGACATCAACGAGCCCGTGGAGCTGGACTACGCCAAGTTCGTGGACGACTACGAGACCAACTTCCCCGGCGCCCAGCAGCCCTCCCTGATGTTCGAGACTTCGCGCGGCTGCTGGTGGGGCGAGCGCGCGCACTGCACCTTCTGCGGCCTGAACGGCACCACCATGAGCTACCGGTCGATGAAGCCGGAGCTCGCGTTCAGCGTGCTGAACTCGCTCTTCCAGTACGCCGGGCGGTGCACCCACCTGCAGAGCGTCGACAACATCCTCCCCAAGAGCTACCTCACGGACGTGCTCCCGTTCCTGGACACGCCGCCCAGCATGGAGCTCTTCTACGAGGTCAAGGCGGACCTCTCGGAGGAGGACTTCCGGGTCCTCGCCAAGGCGCGGGTGCTCTCCATCCAGCCCGGGATCGAGGCGCTCAACACGTCGACGCTGAAGCGGATGCGCAAGGGGACCTCGGTCTTCCAGAACCTGCAGTTCCTCATCAACTCCGTGCGCTACGGCATCTACCCCGCGTGGAACCTGCTCATCGGCTTCCCGGGCGAGGAGATCGACGTGTACGAGAAGTACCTGGAGGACATGCCGCTCCTGTACCACCTCACCCCGCCGGGGGGCGTGCACCCGGTGCGCTTCGACCGGTTCAGCCCCTACTTCGACGAGGCGGACGCGTACGGGCTGAAGCTCAAGCCGCTCGACTACTACCCCATGACCTATCCGTTCGCGCCGGAGGTCCTGGCGGAGCTGGCGTACTACTTCGCGGACACCAACTACGGGGCGCAGTACCAGGCCAACGTGGGGCGGATGGTGGGGCGCCTGCGCGAGAAGTACGACCGGTGGGCGAGCCTGTGGGCGCGGCAGGAGCACCGGCCCAGGCTGCACCTGTCGGAGCGGGGCGGAGCCACCACGGTGTACGACTCCCGCTCCGGCACGGCCGTGGAGTACCCGATCCCCGAGGCGGCCCGCCGCGTCCTGGGAGCGCTCGGCACCGCCAAGAACGTGGGGCAGCTGGAAAAGGAGCTGGAGGGAGTGCGGGTCGAGGAGGAGATCGCCTGGCTCCGCGAGCGCGGGCTGGTCTTCCACGAGGGGAAGCGCTTCCTCAGCCTGGTCGTTCCGCCGGCCCGGCCGATCACCGTGCCCCTGGAGGCGCTCCAGCTCACCGCGACGGCCTGACCGCCGCCGTGACTCTCCCGATCGACCGGTGCCGGCGTGAGCCGCGCTCCGCGGCTCGGCACCTTCCCGCGGACGCGGGGGGACGAGATGACAGGACGTCAATGGAGGGGAAGAGATGAGCGGTGAGACGGCTTCTGCCGCCGTGCACCCGGCCACGCTGAAGGGGCTGGCGGAAGCGTACACGGACCCCCACGGCCTCTACGACACGCTGCGGGAGCGCGACCGGATCAGCTTCGACCCGACGAGCCGCTGCTGGCTGGTGACCGGGCACGAGGCGACGCGGAAGGTCCTCTCCGACACGCGCTTCGTCTCCGACGCCGCGGCCGTGGCGCCGCAGCCGCGGCGGACCCTCCGCCGCTCGTTCATCACGGATGCGGTCCAGAAGCAGGCCATCTTCACCGACGGCGCCAGGCAGGCCGCGGTGCGGCGGGCGGTGCTCCTGGAGCTCGCCCGCCGCTCGGACTCCCTCCTAGGACCGCTGGATGCCGCGGCGCGGGCGCTGGCGGAGCGCGCGCGCGAGCGGGGCGAGCTGGACCTGCTGGGGGACTTCGCCGTCCCCTACTCGATGGAGGCGATCTCCATGATCCTCGGTCTCCCGGTCGGGGATCCCGAGGACATGGCCCGGCTGGAGCGCTGGTCCACCACGTTCGCCGACGTGACCAGCGGATACGTGCAGGTGGACATGCAGGAGATCGTCCTGCTGGGCGAGTACTTCCGCGCCCAGGTGGCTGCGCGTGGGGGAGTCCCCTCCGACGACCTGATCGGTGCGTTCCTGCGCGACGGGGGGCTCGAAGACGAGGACGACGTCGTCATCCAGTGCATGATGGCGTTCGCCGCGGGGCGGGTGACCACGCAGAAGCTCCTGGGGAGCGGGATCCCGCTCCTCGTTCCGGCGTGGAGCGAGTGGCGCGAGCGGGTCCGAACGAACGCGGCGACCGCCCGCCGCCTCACCGAAGAGCTCCTCCGCGTGGTGACCCCGACCCGCTACGTGGCCCGCTACGCGACCGACGACGTCCGCTTCGAGGGGGGGGAGGACGGCGGACCCACCATACGGCGCGGGGACAAGGTGGTCATCTTCCTGGAGGCGGCCAACCGCGATCCGCGGGCATTCCCCGATCCCCACACCCTGCAGGCCGACCGCCAGCCGAACCCGCACCTCGCCTTCGGTTCCGGGTCGCACCGCTGCCCGGGGGCGGCGGTGGCCCGCATCGAGATCCAGACCGCGCTGCAGGCACTGCTGGAAACGCTGGCCGTGCTCCGCCCGCACCCTTCGCTCCCTCCCACCTGGGAGCCGAACCCCAACCTCGGGGGCTACGCCTCGTTCCGCTGCCTCTGCGAGTAGGGCCGGGCCGGGCGTGCGGTCGCCGAAAAGTCCGACTCACACCGATCCGGCGTCATCGAACCGGGGCAGGGGCACGCGGCGTGCTCCTGCCCCGGTTCGCGCCGGGGCGCCGTGCCCGCGGCCGCTCACCACCCCGGCCGCCGCGCAGCGGATTGGCGGGGCCGGCGCGGGGGCGCCGCCTAACTGGTGGCGCGTCTGGAATTACCGTCCCGTTACACGCCGAGAATTGACTTAAAACAAGACGCGGCATATCTTTGCCGCGCGCCTCCACCCGACCGGCGTGGCTTCCGGCGCGTCCGTACGACCCCTCACATCCCCATCCAATCCATGCACAGGACGTTGCTCCGGGCCGCGTGCCCGTCGGCGCTCGCGCTGGTGCTGTTCGCATGTTCGGAAGCCCCGCTCGGGCCTTCGCTCCCCGAGGAGGCGGCGCAGTACTCGACCGCGGCGGCGGTCCCGCAGGTGGTGATCAGCCAGGTCTACGGCGGCGGCGGCAACTCCGGCGCCACGCTCAAGAACGACTTCGTCGAGCTCTTCAACCCCGGCACGGAGCCGGTGAGCCTGGCCGGCTGGAGCGTGCAGTACGCCTCCGCGACCGGCGTGAGCTGGCAGGTCACCCCGCTGACGGGGACGATCCAGCCGGGCGGCTACTTCCTGGTGCAGCAGGCGGCGGGCTCCGGCGGCACGGTCGTCCTGCCGACCCCCGACGCGACCGGCTCCATCAGCATGGGCGCGAGCGCGGGCAAGGTGGCGCTGTCCCGGACGGCGACGGCGCTCTCCGGCACCTGCCCCGTGGGCGTGGTCGACCAGGTCAACTTCGGCACCACGGCGACCAACTGCGGCGCAGGCACCACCCCCGCCCCGAGCAACACCAACGCCGCCATCCGCAACGACAGGGGGTGCGCGTACACCGGGAGCCTGGCGGTCGACTTCACCGCCGCCGCGCCCGCCCCGCGCAACAGCGCCAGCCCCACGACGACCTGCGACTTCACTCCGCCGCCCCCGCCCCCGCCGGGCGATGCGGCCAAGATCGTCGTCCACGAGCTGATGACCGACCCGCTCCAGGCCGAGTCCGCCAGCTGGGGCGAGTGGTTCGAGGTGTACAACGCCGACACCGTCGAGGTGAACCTGCAGGGGTGGACGCTGGTCTCCGCCGGGCAGGCGCCGCACGTGGTCAGGTCCGCCGTGGTGATCCCGGCCGGCGGCTACGCGGTGCTGGGGCGCGGCGGCGACGTCAATCGCAACGGCGGCGTCACGCTGGACTACAACTACTTCACCGGCACGTCCAGCACCATCTGGCTGGACGACGCCGACTGGCTCGTCCTGCGCAACCCGAACGGCGTCACGGCCGACTCGGTGGCCTGGACCGGCTCGTCGTACGGCGCCACCCGCGCGCTCCGTGACGCCGGCCAGGACAACGCCGACGGCAACGGGGCCAACTGGGGCTACTCCACCACGCCCTTCGGCGCGGGCGACCTGGGCACCCCCGGGGCGGCCAACGGCACGCTGAGCTCCACGGCGCCCGCGGTGCCCACGGGCGTGGCCCGCATCACCTTCTCCGGGCGCAACAACGGCCCCAACGACGCCCCGCTCCCCGTGGGCTTCGCGGACCAGCTGTTCGCCACCGCGCTCGACCTGGGCGGCAACGTGGTCGCCACCACCTTCACCTGGGCCACCACCACCCCGGAGCTGGCCAGCGTGGACCAGAACGGCGTGGTGACGGCAAAGGGCGCGGGCACGGCGACGATCACCGCCACCAGCGCGGACGGCAGGGTCGGCACGTACCAGGTGCCCACCCGCGTGGGCGTGGCGAGCGCCACCGCCGTCTACGGCGGGAACACCGAGTTCGGCGAGCCGGCGGACGGCGACGCGAGCGACGACTTCATCGTCCGCCGCGACCAGTTCACCAGCTCGTACAACGTCAACCGCGGCACCCCCAACTGGGTGAGCTACGCCATCGACCCGACGCACTTCGGGCCCGAGGACCGCTGCGACTGCTTCACCCCGGACCCGGAGCTCCCGGCCGACTACCCCAGGATCTCCACGGCGGACTACACCAGCTCGGGCACGTACCACGGCTACGGCATCGACCGCGGCCACCTGGCGCGCTCGTTCGACCGCACCGCGGGGAGCCTGGACAACGCGACCACGTTCTACTTCACCAACATCATCCCGCAGGCGGCCGACAACAACCAGGGCCCCTGGGCGGCGCTGGAGGACTCGCTCGGCAAGCTGGCCCGCAACCACGGCCGGGAGGTCTACGTGATCGCCGGCGTGTCGGGGAGCCTGGGCACGCTCAAGGGCGAGGGCAAGGTCGTGATCCCGGCCCGCACCTGGAAGGTGGCCGTGATCATGCCGGGCGGCGAGGGCCTGGCCGACGTCGCCACCCCGGCCGACGTGGAGGTGATCGCGGTGGACATGCCCAACCAGGCGGGGATCCGCGGCACCCCCTGGCACACGTACAAGACCACCGTGGACGCCATCGAGGCGGCCTCCGGCTACGACCTGCTGGCGAAGCTGCCGGACGCGGTGGAGCGCATCACGGAGAGCAACGACCGCCCGCCGGTGGCGGCCGTGGACGGGCCGTACACCGGCACGGAGGGGACGGCGGTGCACATGAGCGCGGCCGGCTCCACCGACCCGGACGGCGACGCCCTCACCTACGCCTGGGACTTCGGCGACGGCACCACCGGGACGGGCGCCGCGCCCGCCCACGCGTACGCCGACAACGGCAACTACGTGGTCAAGGTGACGGTGACCGACCCGTACGGCGCGGAGAGCACGGCCACCACCTCGGTGATGGTGGTGAACGTGGCGCCCACGGTGGCGGCCTTCGCGGGCGAGACGCTGCTCCGCGGCGAGACCTTCGCCTCCGCCGGCACCTTCGCCGACGCGGGCACGGCCGACAGCTGGACGGCCACGGTGGACTACGGCGACGGCTCCGGGGCGAAGCCGCTGGCGCTGGCCGGCAGCGCCTTCTCGCTGAGCCACGCGTACAACACGGCCGGCACCTTCACGGTGACCGTCCGCGTCACGGACGACGACGGAGACACCGGCACCCGCACGGCCACGGTGGTGGTGCAGACCGCGGCGCAGGGCGCGCAGGGGATCCTGAGCACGGTGGAGGCGCTGGTCGGGAACGGCACCCTCACCAGGGGCGAGGGGAGCGCGCTGAGCGCCACGCTCGACGCCGCCAAGACCTCCATCGAGCGCGACCGGCCCTCGGCGGCCAACCAGCTGAACGCCTTCATCAACCAGGTGCAGGCGCTCCAGGGGTCGGGCCGGATCTCCGCCGAGACCGCGCAGCAGCTGATCGCGGCGGCCAACCGGGTGATCCGCAGCATCGGCGGGTAGGTTTCGCAGAAGGGTTCTTTTCTGATCGGACGGGGGCGCGTCGCTTACTGGCGGCGCGCCCCCGTTCTCTTTATCAAGCACGTTGGAAAGATGTGAACTGCGGGATTTGGGCGTGCCCCCGGCTGGCGCCGGGGTCGGGCTTCGGCTCCGTAACGCACGATACAACTGTGCGTAACGGAGTCGAGCCCGCGCAAACAGCCGCGCGGTCTCGCCCCTTCGGGCCGAAATCCCTCACGCGGGGTTTCGTGCTGGCGTCCTCGGGGGCCCCCACCCGGCTCGCTTGAAGCTCGCCACCCTC
>JBFMFL010000224.1:0-11995 GCA_040752145.1 Gemmatimonadota bacterium | reverse complement strand
CAGCAGCGCGGACAGGGCGACCGCGAGCAGGAGGAGCCAGTCGAGGACGGGGAAGAGCATCGCGGCGACGACGAGCGCCGCCGCGGTCCCCCACCGCCCCCTGCCGGACTCCTCCGGGGAGCTCATTCAGCTCTCGTGGCCCGCGATGTACGGGAGCAGGGCCAGGTAGCGCGCCCGCTTGATCGCGGTACCGATCTGGCGCTGGTGGCGCGCGCAGGTGCCGCTGATCCGCCGCGGAAGGATCTTGCCGCGCTCGGTGACGAAGCGGGACAGGGTCCGCTCGTCCTTGTAGTCCACGGTCCGCATGCCGGACTCGCAGATGGAACAGGCCTTACGCTGTGGACGCATGGTTTACTCCTCCTCCCCTTCTTCGCCTTCCTCGTCCTCGTCGCGCTTGGGCGCCGGCGGAACGGGGCTCGTGGCCAGGTCGCCCTCGTTGACGACGATCAGGTAGCGCAGCAGCTCCTCGTCGAGGGTAAGGATGCGCTCGTACTCCGGGAGCAGCGCCCCGTCGGTGGTGAACTGCGTCACCACGTAGTAGCCGCTGGTCTGGTCCTCGATGGCGTAGGCGAGCTGCCGGCGCCCCCAGTGGTCCAGGGCGGTGATCTCGCCGCCGTTCTCGCCCGCGATCAGGCCGTGGTAGCGGGTGAGCTTCTCGTTCACCCGGTCCTCCTCGACGGACGGGTGAAAGATGTACACGATCTCGTAGTCTCTCAATGTCACCTTGCCTTTGGACATGAGGCCCCGCGCCGGTGCGCGCGGAGCAGGTACAAAAAAGATGCTGCCCCCGCGTTTCGGGGACAGCACGGGAATATATCACCGCGGCGCCCCGATCACAACCGCCGCACGTCATCCGGTTTGACAGCGGCCGCCACCCCGCCCAGCTTGCCCGGATGGACGCACGCCGCCTCGCCGCCGACCCGCTCCTCGCCGACTACGCCCTGCTCGCGGAGGGGAGCGCGCGCACGCTGGTTCGCCGCGGGTACGAGGAGCACGCCGCGCTCCTGGGTCTCCGCGGCACCCCGGACGCCACCTCCGGCTGGGCGGGCGGCGGTCGGGCGCCGCACCCCCTCGTCGCCCTGCCGGACGGGGAGGCGGCGGTGGTCCGCGCCTACCGCCGGGGCGGCGCGATGCGCCACCTGAACCGGGGCCGCTACTTCCTGGGGCACCGCGCCTTCGCGGAGCTGCGCGCGGCAGAGACGGCGCGGCGCGGCGGGGTCCTCACCCCCCTGCCCCTCGCCGCGGCCGAGCGGGGCGCGGGGCTGGGCTACACGGCGCACTTCGCCACGCTGTGGATCCCGGACACGCGCGACCTGGCGAGCTGGCTGTCGTCGGACGGGGCGGAGGGACCGGCCGACGTGCTGGCCGAGGCCGGGCGCCAGGTGGGGAGGATGCACGCGGCGGGGGTCGCCCACCCGGACCTCAACCTCCGCAACCTGCTCGTCCGCGGGCCGGAGGTGTACCTGCTGGACTTCGACCGGGCGCGGGTGTACCCCGGCCCGGTCCCCGGCCGCCGGCGCGAGCGCGACCTGCTGCGCCTGGCCCGCTCCGCCCGCAAGCTGCGCGCGCCGATGGGACGGGACGGGTGGGCGGCGTTCCGCGCCGGCTACGGCGCCGGCTGGCCGCTCCGCGAGGACCCGGGGTAGCGGGCCAGCGCCAGCTCCACCTTGTCCGCCACGGCGTCGACCGTGATCCGCTCCATCCGCCCGGGACGGTTCCCCGCGGCGGCCGTGTACTCCTCCCCCGGCTCGCCGAAGGCGTCCACCAGCAGGTCGTGGAAGCGCCGGTACGGGCCGTACCGCTTGGGGTTGGTGTAGCCCATCAGCGACACCGTGGGCGTCCCCAGCGCCACCCCCACGTGCAGCGGCCCGGTGTCGGGGGAGACCAGCACGTCGGCGCGGTCCAGCAGGTACACCAGGCGGCGCAGGTCCCACTCCCGCAGGTCCAGCGGCGGCTCCGCGGCGAGCCGGCGGATCTCCGCCGCGGCCGCCTCCTCCCGCTCCGACCGTGCGCCGACCAGCACCGCGCGCGCCCCCGTCCCGCCCTGGATCCGATCCACCAGCGCGGCGTAGCGCTCCGCCGGCCACTCCTTCTCCGGCTTGCTCGTCCCCACCACCACGGCGACGGTGGGCCGGTCCGACGGCGGGAGCAGTTCCGCGAACCGCGCACGCTCCTCCTCGGTGGGGCCCAGCCCCCACTCGCGAACGACGGGCACGCCCAGCGCCTCCACGAACTCCAGGTACTCGTCCTGCACGTGCCCGCGCGGCCGCGGGGGGATGCGGTGGGTGGAGAAGAGCCAGGTCAGGTCGCGCGCCCGGGCCCGGTCGTAGCCCAGCCGGACGGGGGCGCGGGCGGCGGCGCCCACCAGCCCGGCCTTGAGGTACGCCTGGAGGTTGAGGACCACGTCGAACGGGCGGCCGGCCAGCTCGCGGCGGACGTCGAGGAAGCCGCGCACGCCGCGCTTGCGCTCGAACACCACGACCTCGTCCACGGCCGGGTGGCCGCGGACCAGCTCGGCCGAGGCGCGCTGCACGATCCAGGTGACGCGCGCGTCCGGCCGGTGCCGCTTGATGGAGTTGAGCACGGGGAGGACGTGCACGGCGTTCCCCACCGTGCTCACCATCACCACGCCCACGCGGTCCAGGGGAGCGCGGATCACGCGGCCCCGCGGTAGCGGCGCTCCCACGTCTCCACCCGCGCCACCACGTCCGCGACCGTGATGCGCTCGGTGCGGCCGGGCCGCTTCAGGGTGGAGACGGGGTAGTCCTCGCCCGGGTCGCCGTACGCGTCCACCAGGAGGTCGTGGAAGCGGCGGTACGGCCCCACCCGCCTGGGGTTGGTGTAGCCCACCAGCGAGATCGTGGGCACGCCCAGCGCGACGGCGATGTGCATGGGCCCGGTGTCCAGCGACACCACCAGCGCCGAGGCGTCCAGCACCCCCACCAGCTCCCGGAAGGGGATCCCCAGCGTGGACGCCACCTCCGTGCGGGCCAGCTCGCGGATGCGGCGCGCCGTCTCCAGCTCGCGCGGGGAGCGCCCGCCCGCCAGCACGGGCCGGAGCCCGAAGCGGTCCGCCAGGACGTCGCACAGCTCCGCCCACCGCTCCGGGAGCCACTCCTTGCGCGGGTCGCTCGCCCCGATCACCAGCGTGGCCGCCGGGCGGTCCAGCGAGGCCAGGAACTCCCGCTGCTCCGCCCGCTCGTGCTCCCAGGGGCCCAGCCCCCACTCCACCGGCTGCGAAGGCACGCCCAGGTGGTCCAGGAACTCGAAGTACTGGTCCTGCACGTGCTGCGGCGGGTGCGGCGGGATGCGGTGAGTGGTCACCAGCCAGTTCAGGTCGCGGGCCCGCGCCCGGTCGAAGCCCAGCTTCACGGGCGCGTCCAGCAGCGCCGTCACCACGCTCGCCTTGAAGTACACCTGCAGGTCGATCACCAGGTCGAAGCGGCGCCCGGCCATCCTGCGCCTGAGCGCGCCGAACGCCCGCCACCCGCCCGAGCGCTCGAAGGGGACGATCTCGTCCACCGCGGGGTGCCCGCGCACCAGCGAGGCGGGCCCGGGCTGGAGGATCCAGGTGAGGTGGCACGTGGGGTCGTGGCGCTTCAGCGCGGTGACCACCGCCAGGGCGTGGACCGCGTCCCCCACCGCGCTCATCATCACCAGGCAGATGCGCGGGGAGGGCGGAAGGACGAGAGACATCGGCACCGGGTCGAGGGTCGCCTTGGCTCCCGCGGGACCGGAGTCCGGCCCGAGGGGCGAAAGCCCTAAAGGTACGCCGCGGGCCGCCGAAACGGGAGCGTGACAACGGTGCTCCCCCCGCGTTAGAATACCGCACCCGGAGGGGCGGGCCCGCCCGGGCCGCCCGCACCCGGGTCCACGCACAACCCGCGGCACGATGAACGACACGATCGGATCCCTGATCTCGCAGCTCGCGCAGACCAACGTCGAGCTCTGGCACGAGGAGGACAAGGCGCGCGTGGAGGACGACCACCAGGTCGCCGCCGCCAAGCGGGCCGTGGACAGGCTGAACCAGCGCCGCAACGACCTGATCGAGCGCATCGACGAGGCGGTGATGCAGGCGGTGCGCGAGGCGCGCGGCGAGGCCGCCCATGGCTGAGACCGTCGGCTCGCTCGCCGACAAGATCAGCATCGTGGAGCTCAAGATCTACCACATGCAGGAGCAGGCCGAGCGCGGGGACGCCACGCCGGAGTTCCGCGACCGCTGCGGCGAGCGCCTGGCCGTGCTCCGCGTGCAGCGCGACGACCTGGCCGAGGAGCTGTCCGTGCTCCTCCGCGACATCGCCGCGGGGCGGGTGGTGCCCAGGGTGTACCGCCAGTTCAAGATGTACAACGACCCCCAGTACAAGCGCGGGACCTGACCTCCCTCCCCACCCACACGACAACCATGCAGCGAAACCACGTCGTCCTGGGCGTGCTGCTCTCCCTCGCCGCGTGCGCGCCCGCGGCTTCCCCGCCCCCGGCAGTGGCTCCGCAGGCCGCAGCCCTCCAGCCCGCGCCCGCCGTGCTCGCGGCCGACCTGGTGCTCCGCGGCGGCCGCGTCTTCCTGGCCGATTCGGCGAACACCGTGGTGCAGGCCGTCGCCGTCCGCGACGGCCGGGTGGTGGCCGCCGGGACCGACGCCGAGGTCGCGCCGCTGGTGGGCCCCCGCACGCAGGTGGTGGAGCTGGCCGGGCGGCTGGTGACCCCCGGCTTCAACGACGCCCACATCCACTTCGCCTCCGGGGGCGCGTCGCTGCTGGCCGTGAACCTGACCGGCACCACCTCGCTGGCCGAGATCGAGCGGCGCCTGGCGGAAGGGGTGGCGGCGGCGCAGCCGGGGGAGTGGGTGGTGGGGCGCGGCTGGGACCACACCCGCCTTCCCCGCGAGGAGGTGGGCCCCGACGGGTGGCCGCGCCGCGACCTGCTGGATCGGGTGGCGCCGAACAACCCCGTGTTCCTGTCGCGGGTGGACGGGCACGTGGGCTGGGTGAACCGGCGCGCGCTGGAAGCGGCGGGGATCGGGCCGCGCACCCGCGCGCCGCAGGGCGGCGAGATCGTCCGCGACGCGCGCACCGGCGAGGCCACCGGGATCCTCAAGGAGAGCGCCACCGGGCTGGTGGAGCGGCGCATCCCCGACCCGACTCCCGCCCAGGTGAAGCGGGGGATCCGCGCCGCGCTGGAGATGGCCGCGCGCACCGGCGTCACCAGCGTGCAGACCAGCGCCACGGCGGCGGACGTGCGCGCGTACCGCGAGCTGCTGGACCGCGACTCGCTGACGGTGCGCGTCTACGCCTGGCACCCGCTCTCGCGCGAGAGCATCCGCGGCTTCCGCGAGCTGGGGATCACCGCCGGCTCCGGGAGCGACTGGCTGCGCACCGGCATGCTCAAGGGGTACACGGATGGCACGCTGGGCTCCCGCACGGCATACATGCTGGAGCCCTTCGCGGACGACCACGCCACGCACGGGCTGGCCCAGTACACCGACGCGCAGCTGGACTCGCTGGTGACCGCCGCCGACGCCGCCGGCCTCCAGGTGATCCTGCACGCCATCGGCGACGCGGCAAACCGGCAGGCGCTGGACGCCTTCGAGCGCGCCGCCCGCGCCAACGGCACCCGCGGCCGCCGCCACCGGGTGGAGCACGCGCAGGTCCTCGACCGCGCCGACGTCCCGCGCTTCGCCCGGCTGGGGGTGATCGCCTCCATGCAGCCCACCCACGCCACCAGCGACATGCGCTGGGCGGAGACGCGCATCGGCCGGGAGCGCGCCGTGGAGGGGGCGTACGTGTGGCGCTCCCTCCTGGACGCCGGCGCGACCGTGGTGTTCGGGACCGATTTCGCGGTGGAGCCCATGGCCCCGGTGGAGGGGATCTACTCCGCCGTCACGCGCCAGAGCCGCGAGGAGCCGGGGACCCCGCCGGGCGGGTGGCTCCCGGAGCAGCGCCTGAGCCGCGAGGAGGCCATCCGCCTGTACACCGCGGCCTCCGCGTACGGCGAGTGGCAGGAGGGGCGCAAGGGGACGCTGCGCCCGGGGATGCTGGCGGACCTGGTGGTGTGGGACCGCGACCTGCTCACCGTCCCCGAGGCGGAGATCCTCCAGGCCGCCCCCGACCTCACCGTGGTGGACGGCCGGGTCGTCTTCCGGAAGTAGCCCACCCGGGCGGCCTGGTGACGAGAGAGGGGCTCCCGGTCCGCCGGGAGCCCCTCTCTCGTCACCGCGCCGGGTCGTCCGGCCGCCGCCGCTCGCGGAGCATCCGCAGCCCCCCTCCCGACGGCCGCTGGAAGGGCCCCCGCAGCTCCTGCTCGATCCGCTCCGCCAGGAACACCTTGATCAGCGACTGGTACGGCACGTCCCTGCGGTTGGCCAGGAGCTTGAGCTCGTCCAGCATCATCTCCGGGAGCCGCAAGGAGATGGTGCGGGTGGACGGCTTGAGGTTGGGGAGCACGGTCCGGCGCGCGCGGCTCCAGTCCACGTAGTCGACCGAGTCGTGCTCCGCCCAGAACTCCCGCTCCTCGTCCTCGCTCTCGAACCTCGGCGGCTGCTCGCTCACAGGGTGCCGTAGACCTTTCTTTCCTTGCGGCTCATGTCCCTCGCCGAGATCACCCGGACGAGCGAGCCGCGGATGGTGAACACCACGAACAGCATCCTCCCCGCGTCCGCGTGCCCCAGCGCGAAGAAGCGCTCCTCGTGCTGCGAGTGCCCCTCGTCGGTCGCGACCACGAGCGGCTGGTTGAAGAACACCTCCTCGCACTCGCCGGTGGAGACCCCGTGCCTGTTCCAGTTCTTTTCCCGGTTCCCCGCGTCCCAGTCGAACCCCTCGCAGGACGCGAGCCTCTCCATCGGCTCCATAATGTATATTTCTGCAATATACTCGTCAAGCCTCTCGAGCCGCCGTGCCGAGGGGACCGCCCCCGTGGAGGCGGCCCCTCTCCCACGGGGGTCGGAGGGTCAGCTGTCCGCCGCCGCCCCGCGCCCGCCCGCCGGCTTCGCCTCCACGGTGTTGTCGTCGGCGTGCTGGTCCAGGAGCTTGTGGTACGGGTCGATCCCCGCGCTGGCGGGCTGGCGCGGCACCACCACCCGGATCCGCTGCGGGCCCGTGCCCACGCGGTGCTTCCGCATGTACAGCACCGGCCCGGCCTCCCGCGGCTTCCCCTTCGGCGCGGCCGCGAACACCCCCACGTCCACCAGGTCGTTCATCTGCACGGGGCCCTCGTTGCCCAGGCTGTCCGCGCGGATCTTGTTCCCCTCCACCTCCAGCACCACCTCGTAGCGCCCATCCGGGAGCCGCGCGTACGTCGCCGAGCGGGTCCGGTTGCCGTACATGGTGATGGTCTCGAACAGGTCCGTCAGCACGTAGCGCAGCGAGTCCGGCGTGGCCTCCTGGAGGTAGCGGTAGAACTCCAGCGAGTTGGTGTAGGGCGGCTCCTGGAAGCGCGTGGCCGCCAGGTACCTGGCGATCGCCCCGTTGAGCCGCTCCTCGCCCAGGTAGTCGCGGAGCGCGTACATGGCCACGGAGCCCTTGTTGTAGTGGATGTACTGCTGGTTCTCCACCAGCAGGAGCGGCGATTCCTTCTTGCGCTCCATGCTCCGCCCGGTGAAGTAGTTGTCCATCTCGTACTTCAGGAACTTCCTCATCTGCTCCCGCCCGTACTCCTTCTCCATCACCATCATGGCGGAGTACTGCGACAGCGTCTCCGACATCAGCGTGGAGCCCTGCACGTTGCCGCCGATCACCTGGTGCGCCCACCACTGGTGCGCCACCTCGTGGGCGGTCACGTAGAACGGGTAGTCCACGTCCTCCTCGTCGTCCAGCCGGGCGATGAAGCCGATCCCCTCCGAGTACGGGATGGTGTTGGGGAACGACTGCGCGAAGCTGGCGTAGCGCGGGAACTCCAGGATCCTCACCTGTCGGTGCTGGTAGGGCCCGAACTGGTCCGTGAAGTACGCCAGCGACTTCTTCACCCCGTAGATCATGCGCTCCACGTTGTACTCGTGGCCGGGGTGGTGGTACACCTCGATCGCCACCGTCCGCCCGTCCGGCGCCTGCCACCGGTCGCGCTTCACCACGTACCGCGCCGACAGGAACGAGTAGAAGTTCAGGATCGGCGCGTCCATCCGGTAGTGGAAGTAGCGCCGGTCGCCCTGCCTCCACTCGCGCTGCAGGTACCCCGGCGCGATGGCGATCTGGTCCGGGCTGGTGCTCACCGTGGCCTCGAAGTCCACCCAGTCCGCGTCGCGCGAGATGTAGGTGTTCATGCGGGCGCGGGCGTCGTTCACCGCCGCCATGCGCGGCTTGGGCTTCAGGCCGAACTTGCGGCGCGTGTCGTCGTCGCCCAGCTCCCCCTCCTCCGCGTAGCCGAAGCTGGGGAGGATGCCGCTGTTGAAGAAGGTGCCGTTGCGGACCACGGCGGTGTTCGACACGTCGTTCTCGAACCCCTCGCTGCCGTACTCCACCTCCCACTCCATCTTGAGCGAGTCGCCCGGCTGCAGCGGCGAGGCCAGCCGGTAGATGTAGTACGAGTGCTCCTCGTCCCCCAGCACCCGCGTGGCGGGCCGGCTGAACGCCACCTGGAGGACGTCCACGTCGTTGGGGATGATCACGTGCAGCGAGTCCACCGGTACTTGCGTCTTGTTGCGCAGCCGGTACTCGCCGCGGACGCGCGCCCGCGCCTCCTCCGGGAAGATGTCGGTCCACACCCGCACCCCCACGATCCGCGGCTGGGCGGCGTCCTCGAAGCGCTTGTACAGCTTCTCGTACTCCGCCCGCGACTCCTGCTCCGCGCGGCTGGTGGTGTACTCGTTGACGACGTTGGTGTTGTAGAAGATGAACCCGCCCAGTCCCGCCACCAGCGCGCCCGCCACGGCGGTCGCCGCCAGCGCCGGGCGCCGGAAGCGGAAGCGCGCCAGCCGCGCGCGCCACACCATGCGCGTCTCCTGCCCGCGCACCCAGAACAGGTTGGTGAGCACCGCCAGCAGGAACGCCCAGGCCACCCAGTACGTCTTGAACCAGCCCCACGGCTCCAGCCAGGGCCCGTAGGCGTTCATGTCGGAGTAGGTCCCGGTGGTCCCGGAGCCGTACCGGTAGAGGTTGTGCTCCAGCCCGAACTGGCCCATCAGGCCGCTGAACACGAAGTACAGGATCACCATCAGGTGGCCCATGTACTTGTGGTTCACCAGCACGTGAACCAGCATCACGAACACGACGAGGAGGAGCTGGCTCAGCAGGGCGGTCCCGAACAGCGTCCGCAGGTACAGCCCCAGCTCGAAGTTGAAGTATCCCTTGGCCGCCTGCGTGGCGACCCCGGCCACCAGCAGCACCCCCTGCAGCAGCACCACCACGAGCGCCATGGCCGCCAGCTTCCCGGCAAAGGGCACCCAGGTGGGAACGGGGGTGGCGTCCTGCACCTGCTGGAGGCGCACGTCGCGCTCCTGCCACACCAGTTCGCCCGTGTAGAAGGTGATGATGATCAGCAAAAAGAGCGCGAAGCTGGCGTCCAGCATCCCCAGCACCTGGTAGGTGACCGGCCAGGTGCTGGTGCCGTACATCTTCCCCACCTCCTGCGCGGTGATCCCCATGAAGAGCAGCGCCGCAGCCAGGATGGCGTAGAAGTACCGGTTCCCCACGATGCTCCAGAACGACCTCCGCGCCACCGAGCGGAACTGGGTGAGCTGCGCCACCAGCCCGAACTCCCGGGTCACCACCGGCAGGGAGAGCCGCCGGGGCGCGGCGTACGGCGTGCGCGCGGCCTCCTGCTGCACGGTCTTCCTCCGCGAGGGCCGCTCCGCGGCCACGTGCGTGAAGCGGAAGCGCCAGAACACCAGGGCGAACACGGCCACCCCCACGCCCAGCCAGAGCAGCCGGTTCCACAAAAAGATCCCCTCCAGCGGCATGAGCAGCTCGTTGCGCTGCGCCGGGCTCCAGTACTTGGTCGCCAGCTGGATGGCGTTGCCGCCGAAGGGGTCCAGCAGCGCCGCCGTGCGCTCGTTCTCCAGGTCGCTCATCAGCGTCCCGGCCAGCAGGTAGCCGAACACCAGCACCACCCCCCCGATGTAGTTGGGGAGCATCTGCCGGGTGAACGCCGCCAGCGCGAAGAAGATCGCCCCGGTCAGCAGCAGCGTGGGGAGCACCACCACCAGGTACGGCTGGAGGTACCCCGCCAGCTCGAACGCCCCGAAGCGCGCCCGGTCCGTCCCCGGGAACACCGCCCCCGCCATGAGCCCCAGCGGGATGCTCGTCATCACCAGCGCGTTCACCAGCAGCGCGCCGGTGAAGCGGCCGCCCAGGTACGAGAAGCGGGTGATGGGCGAGGTGAAGAACAGCGGGTGGATCACCGCCTCGTAGTCGCGGTACACCGAGTTCCCCAGCAGCGCCGCCGTGACGATGGCCCCGAACAGCGTCAGCGCCACCGTGATCTGCAGCGTCACGTAGGGCGAGTCCACCTTGATGTTGCCGCCGCTGCCGCCGAAGCTCACGCTCGCGCTCTCCCACATCCCCCCCGCCATGAGCACCAGCAGCAGGGCGATGGCGAAGAAGATGAGGAAGTACACCCAGGTGGAGATCCGCCGCAGATAGTAGCCCAGCTCGAAGCGGACGGTCTCCAGGAACGGCCCGATCACGAGGCCGCCTCCGCGCCCGAGAGCGACGCCTCCTGGGTGTGGAGCCCGGCCATGGCGGTGAAGTACACGTCCTCCAGCGTCGGCTCCACCGCGTCGAACGTCGCGTCCGGCCGCTCGGGCGCGTGTACGTGGATCACCGTGCGCCCGGCCAGCAGCCGCGTGGAGATCACCCGGTGCCCCGCCTCGTACGCCGCCAGCTCGTCCTTTTCCACGATCTTCTTCCACACCCGGCCCTGCAGCGAGTCGATGGCCGCCAGCGGCTCCGCCTCCAGCAGGATGCGCCCGCGGTTGATGATGGCCATGCGGCGGCACAGCTCGCTCACGTCCTCCACGATGTGCGTGGAAAGGATCACCACCGCGTTCTCCCCCAGCTCGCTGAGCAGGTTGAGGAAGCGCACCCGCTCCGCCGGGTCCAGCCCCGCCGTGGGCTCGTCCACGATGATCAGCCTGGGGTTCCCCAGCAGCGCCACCGCGATCCCGAAGCGCTGCCGCATCCCGCCCGAGAAGCCGCCCAGCTTCTTCTTGCGGACGTCGTACAGGTTGGTCTGCTCCAGCAGCGCCTTGGTCGTCTCCCGGCGCTGCTTGCGGTCGGTGATCCCCTTGAGCACCGCGAAGTGGTCCAGCAGGTCCTCGGCCGAGACCTTGGGGTACACGCCGAACTCCTGGGGGAGGTAGCCCAGCGTCCGCCGCAGCGCGTCCTTGTCGCGGAGCACGTCGATCGTGCCCAGGGTGGCGGCGCCGGAATCGGCCTCCTGGAGGGTGGCCAGGGTCCGCATCAGGGTGGACTTGCCCGCCCCGTTGGGGCCCAGCAGGCCGAACATCCCCTGCGGGATGGTGAGCGAGACGTCGTCCAGGGCGCGGACGCCGTTGGGGTACGTCTTCGACAGGTTCTGGATGACCAGTTGCATGGCTCGGGAGGATGGGGTGGGAGAGGGAGCGCCCGCGTGGCGGCGTGTTGCTACACCGCCGTGCGTCGCGAGGCTCCGGGCTCGGGATCGGGGTCTGTGCTCCGGCGTACGGTCTGCGCGTGCAGCGTGTTTCAGGGGGATGCCGGGGCGCGCGGCCGTGAGCCGAAGCATAGTATCAATACAACATCGTGTCAAGGAAACTTCACAGGGCGGGTCTGGGCGTGCCCCCGGCTGGCGCCGGGGTCGGGCTGCGGCTCCGTAACGCACGATACGACCGTGCGTAACGGAGTCGAGCCCCGGCCAGCACCTTTGAACTGCGGTGCCGCCGGTCTCGCCCCTTCGGGCCGACATCCCTGAATAGAAACAACCCCCTGTTCAGGACGCCCTCCGGAGTCGCATCTGATTAAGCCGTCGCCTCTTAGCCGAACGACAAGCGTTTCATTCGACAGGGTCGGCGGCAGACGGTGGAAGACTC
>JBFMFL010000223.1:0-12008 GCA_040752145.1 Gemmatimonadota bacterium | reverse complement strand
GGGAGGCTGCGCAGGCGGTGCGTTTGTTCGAAGCCAGCGTGATCCCGCAGACGCAGGCGGAGGGCCGGCGAGTTTCGCACTGCCGGAGCAGCATCCCCCAGCCGACCCCAAACACCGGAGCCCGCCGGAGCGCGCCGCCGTTGTCCCCTCTCCCAGGATTGGGAGAGGGTGGCGAGCCTCGAGCGAGCCGGGTGAGGGCCTACGGGCGCCCTCCGCCGCCGGGGCGGCGGCCCTCCTGCCCGCCGCCCGGACCGAAGTTCCGGCCGGGATTGCGGAGCTGCTCCGGCACCTTCTGCCACTGCGCGGGGGTGAGCACCTTCTGCGCCTCCTGCATCGCGGCCTGCGAGGCGGTGCGCGCCTCCAGGAGGCGCGGCCCGATGGCCTGGAAGACGGCGCCCCCCCCGCCGCCGCCCTGGCCGGCGGCGCGGTTGCCGCCCTGCGCCGCGCCGGGGCCGCCGGCCCGCCCCAGCTCGCGCTCCGCCTGCGCCTGGATGGTGTCCAGCCGCACCTGGAGCGAGTCGGCGATCCCCTCCAGCCGCGCCGTCTGCTCCGGCGTGAGCTGCAGCGTGTCCGACATCGACAGCAGGTCGCGCAGCGGGTTGGCGAGGGCGCGCTCGACGATCGCGCGCGGGTCGAAGTTGCCGCCCCCGCCGCCTCCCCCACCACCGCCGCCGCCGCCCATCACCGCCCCGGCGATCCCGCCGAAGCCGCCCTGCTGCTGGCGCCCCACCGCGAGCCGCGCCTGGATCTGCAGCTGGAAGGGGTTGCGGAAGGCCCGCGTCTGCCGCCGCGAATCGCCGAAGCCCTCGTTGACCTCGTAGCGGAAGCTCGCCGTGGCCGGGTCGAAGCCGCGCGGGTACAGGAGCACCGCGTCGGCGCGGTTCTGCTCGCCCCAGCCGCGCAGGCCGCCCGAGCCGTGGAAGAGGCGGTCCAGGCCGCCCAGGGTGTTCACCGCGTCCAGCGAGAGGGTGAGCCGGTTCCCCAGCCGCGGCAGCGTGGGGCGCACGTTGGCGCGCAGGTCCAGCCCGTAGCTCCACGGGTTGCGGCAGCTGTTGCGGCCGGCGATCTCGCCCAGCTGCGACCGGAGGCACTCGCGCACCCGGTCGGACGAGCCCTCCAGGAGGCGCGAGATCCCGGCGGCCAGCTCGGGGTCGGCCGTGGCGGCGGGGTCGAAGATGAAGGCGCGGTCGTTGCGCGCGCCGTCGCCGTTTACGTCGCCGCCCACCGTGGGGGTGAAGGGGGAGCCCGAGGTGAAGCGCCCCACCACCGTGTAGTCCATCCACGGCCGCACCTGGTGCCCCAGCGTCAGCACCACCTGGTGCGGGCGGTCGAAGTCGCTGGTCGCCCACTCGGTCTCGTTGGGGTTGCCGGCCGTCAGCGGCAGCCCGCCGCCGAAGCCGCCGAACCCGCCGAAGCCCCCGAAGCCGCGCCCGAAGCCGCCCCCGGAGGTCCCCTGGTCGCGCGAGCGCGAGAAGGTGTAGTTGAGCTGCCCGAAGAGGCGCCGCTGCGGGACGGCGCCGGAGAGCCCCACCGTCACCTGCCCGGAGCGGGAGCGCAGGTCCGAGTTGTACTCCGTCACCTGGCCCAGCTCCGGGTGCAGGCGCGAGGACAGGTAGCCCACCTCGCCCGTCCCCGGCACGATGGCGCCCTGCGGCACGAACACCGGGCGCCCGCCCTCCTGCGCCAGCGCGAAGCGCGGCGTGGTGTTCAGGTTGAGGTCGCGCACGCCCTGCAGGCTGACGCCCTGGGCGAGCACGCCGTCCACCGACACCCGGAGGGCGCGCGAGAAGCTGCGCTGGAAGCCCAGCGAGGCGCGCCAGGAGCGGGAGGCCGCGAAGTCCGGGTCGAACACCGTGACGCTGGCGCCGCGGCCGGAGCCGGCCGTGGGCGCGCCGGTCCCGCCGTCCAGGCAGGCCCCGGGGACGTACGCCTCGCCCCCCTGGAAGGCCGCCCAGTCCGGCACCGGCACCGCGCCGCCGATGCAGGTGAGCTGCGCCTGCGACTCGGGGAGCCCGGTGGCGTCGCGGGCCGCGGCGAACAGGTTCCAGAGCGGCCGCGAGCGGAACTCGCCGAAGCCGCCGCGCACCGTCCCCAGCGGCGGGCCGTCGTCGCCGCGGCGCAGGGTGTAGGTGAAGCCCACGCGCGGGCTGAGGGCGATGTCGGAGGGGATGGCGTCGGTGCGCCGCCCGAACAGCTCCTCCACCCGCGGGTTGCGCTCCGGCTGGTCGCCCACGCGGGAGCCCTCCAGGCGCAGCCCGTAGGTGAGCTGCAGGTTCTGGCGCGGGCGCCAGGTGTCGCCCACGTACACCGCCGAGTTGATCCCGCCCGCCTCGCGCTCGCGCTGGGTGAGCGAGCGGGTGAAGGAGGCCGCGCTGTCGGCGGCGAAGGCGGCCAGCGAGTTGTAGGTGAAGGACCCCAGCAGGTTGCTGCCGGAGAGGCTGCGGTTGCGGGTGGAGTTCACCAGCCCGCCCACGCGCAGCCGGTGCTGCCCCAGCAGCAGCGACAGCTCGTTGGCCACCTCGACCGTCCGGTCGCTGGACTCGGTGGCCGCCCCCGCCCCGCCGAAGGACAGGGTGGAGACGGAGCGGGTGCCGTCCTCCAGCTCCGAGGTGATGCGCACCCGCCCGCCGGGGATGGCGGCGTACGGCTCGGTCTCGCGGCTCCCGGTGGAGTAGAAGGAGCGCAGCTCGTTGATCCAGCCGTTGCCGAAGCGCGAGGTGAGCGAGAGCATCGCCCCGCCGGAGGCGGAGCTCACGTCCGCGCCCGCCTGCGGGAGCTCCAGCGCGCCGATGCGCGAGGCGCCCTGCTCGCTCCAGTTGCCGTTGCCGCGCAGCGTGAGGGTGTGTCGCTGGTTGAGGTTGTAGTCGACGCGCCCCAGCAGCGTGTACGAGGTGTTCACCTGGTCGGTGGGCGCGGGCACCCCGGCCGGGTAGATCCCCTTGGCGCCGAGCAGCGAGAGGAAGCGGGCCACCGAGTCCGGGTCCACCCCCAGCGACTGCAGCGCCAGCGGGTCCGCGCTGGCGAGCGAGCGCAGCCCGGAGGAGCGCCGCTGCACCGCCGCCGAGCCGAAGTAGAACAGCTTGTCGCGGACGACGGGCCCGCCCACGCCGCCGCTGAAGCGGTTCTGGCTGAAGGCGCCGCCGAAGGGGTCGCTGCTCTCCGTCCACTGGAGCGCGGGGTCGCGCAGCAGGTAGCTGAACGAGCCCTGCACGTTGTTGGTGCCGCCGCGCGTGGTGGTGGAGATCTGCCCGCCGGAGAACTGCCCCTGCGAGACGTCGTAGGTGTTGGTGACGACGCGCGTGGAGCGCACCGCCTCCTGCGGCACCCCCAGCCCCCCGCCCGCGTCCCCGCCGAAGCTGACGCCGTCCAGCGTCATCTGGTTGGCCTCCGAGCCCTGGCCCAGCACCGAGAAGGCGAGCTGCAGCGAGTCGCCGCCGCCCAGCGCGGTGACGCCCGGGGTGAGGGTGGCGAGCGAGGTCACGTCGGCGGGGTCCACGGGGAGGCGGTTGAGCGCCTCGCCGGAGACCTCGCGCTCGCTGGCGGCGGGGTCGCGCCCCGAGGGCGGCGGGACCCGCCGGGCGGTCACGGTGATCCCCTCCAGCGCCACGGCCGCGGTCGCCAGGCGGACGTCGGCCTGGAGCACGTCCTCGTCGGCCACGCGCGCCACCCGGAGCGACCCGCCGGGGAGCCCCGCGGCGGCCGCCTGCACCTGGTACTGCCCGCCGCCGTCCGGGAAGACGATGGTGTAGCGGCCCTGCGCGTCGGTGGTCGCGGTGCGGCGGACCCCGGTCTCCGCCGAGGTGGCGGTCACTGTGGCGCCCGCCACCGGCTCGCCGGCGGAGCCGGTCACCCGGCCGCGGATGATGTCGGTGGTGGAGCCGATCTGGGCGCCGGCGGGGCCGGCGGGCAGGAGTGCGAGCAGGAGGAGTACGACGAAGCTTGCTGCCTGGCGCATGGTCATGATTGTCGGAGTGCACACCGCCCGTGCAGGACCCACCGGGTGGGTCGCGGTCTGAGCACGGCGCGGCTCCCGCGGACCGGGCGGCGGGCCGTCACTCCGCCCGTCCGCCCGCCACCAAGACAGGCGAGGGCCCCGGAACGTTGGTGGCCGCTTCTACCCGTCCCGGTCCGGGAGCACGCCCGCCGGGCCGCGGGGGGTCGGGGCGGCACGGAACAGGGGAACGGGCCCCCGGCGAGCACGCGCGCTACCGTCCGGGGGACGAGCGGGCCGGAGCGGGGTCGCCGGGGGTCCTCGGCCCGTCGTCCTCCCTGCGCAGCGGGAGCCAGAGCACGAAGGTGGCCCCGGCTCCCTCCGGGCCCTCCACGGTGAGGTCGCCGCCGAGCAGCCGCGCGATCCGCCGGGCGATCGCCAGCCCCAGCCCGTGCCCCGTCTGCGCGCCGCCCTCCTCCAGGCGCGTGAACTCGTCGAACACCGCCTCCCGCTGGGCCGGCGGGATCCCGGGGCCGGTGTCGCTCACCCGGACCGTGGCCCACGCCGAGCCCTGCGGCGCGTCCTCGCGGCGGGCCGTCCCCACCCGGACGGTGATCCGGCCGGGGCGCGGCGTGTACTTGATGGCGTTGGAGAGCAGGTTCCCCAGCACCTGCCCCACGCGGCCCGGGTCGGTGTGGACGCCGAGCGGCCCCTCCAGCGGCTGCACCACCAGCGTGTGCCCGGCGGCCTCGGCGGCGGAGCGGTGGTCCTCCGCGGCGGACCTGGCCAGCGCCCCCAGGTCCACCTGCACCCGGTGCAGCGCCAGCGCCCCGCTGTCCGCGCGGGCCAGGTCCAGCAGGTCGGCGATGATGGCGAGGGCGCCGTCCACTGAGCGCTGCACCCCCTTCACCAGGGGCGCCTGCTCCGGCGCCAGCGGGGCCTTCGCCCCCATCTCCAGCAGCTCCGCGTACCCCTTGGCCGCGCCCAGCGGGTTCTTGACGTCGTGGGTGATCCCGCGGATCATGCGCACCCTCCGCTCGGCGATGCGCTCCAACTCGTCGCCGCGGCGCTCCGCCAGCACCCGCAGCCGGTTCGCCTCCTCCAGGCCGCGCCGGACCTCCCGCACCAGCATCCGCTGGCGCCGGGCGAACCACCCCACCAGCAGCGCGGCCAGCAGCGCCACCGTGCCCAGCACCATGGAGAGCACGCGCTGCAGCCGCGCCCAGCGCGCCTCCTCCGCCGCGCGCGCCGCGGTGGCGCGCGCCAGGTCCTCGCGGAGCCCCCTCACCTGCACCAGCACGCCGTCGCGCAGGGCGTCGAACGCCGGCAGCGCCGCCCGGTACGCGTCCGCCCCCCCGCCGGCCCGGAGCACCGCCGCCTCCAGCGAGTCCCTGCGCGCGACCGTCCCGCGGAGCGCCGCCAGCTGCGGCGCGGACGCCGGCCCCAGCCGGGGCGCGAGCGAATCCAGGGAGCGCAGCGTCGCGGCCTCGGCCGCGCGCGCGGCCACGAGCTCGGACGCGTAGCGCGGGTCCCCGGTGAGGAAGAGGCTGCGCGAGGCGGCGACCTGCCGCTCCATGGCGAACGCGAGGTCCTCCAGGCGGTCGTTGGCGGGGAGGATGACCGTGGTGATCTCCTCCGTCGCCGCGGAGATCCGCCGCAGCAGCACAGCCGGTGCCACGGCGAGCGCCACCAGCGCGAGGACCACGAACACGAACGCCGCGAGAGGGAGCCATTCGCGCTCCCGCGGCGCAGCGTCCGCGTGTCCTCTTGCAGACGGATTCGAGGCCATCGCTCCCTGGTCGTTGCGTCGTCACCGCGCCGGGTGCCCCGACAGCGCTCCCCTTGAGCCGCCCGGAGCAACATGCGAGCCGGCCGGTGGCCGCGCACGGCAGGCTCGCGCGTGGCCCCCCCGACCGCGGCTTGCCTCCCCCCTCCGCCCCCCGTACTCTTCCGCCGGAACCGAAGCCCGGCCGAAGGAGCCGTCCGGATCTCCCGCCCACGAGCACAGGTCTGAAAGGCAGAGCGGACCCATGAGCCCGGACCTCGACGAGCTGCGCCGGCTGCGCAGGGCCCGCGACCGCATGGACCGCGAGTACATGCAGCCGCTGGACGTGCCGGCGCTCGCCCGCACGGCGCTGATGTCGCCGGCGCACTTCATCCGCCGCTTCCGCGCGGCGTACTCCGAGACGCCGTACTCCTACCTGATGACCCGGCGGATCGAGCGCGCCAAGGCGCTGCTGCGCCGGGGCGAGCTGAGCGTGACGGCGGTCTGCCTGGAGGTGGGCTGCACCAGCCTGGGCTCCTTTTCCGCCCGCTTCACCGAGCTGGTGGGCGAAACGCCGTCCGCGTACCGCGCCCGCGGGCACGACGAGCTGCGCGCCGTCCCCACCTGCCAGACCATGGTGACCACCCGGCCGCGCCGGCGCGGGAACCGGGAGGAAGCGAAGGAGAGCAGTTTCGGAGAAGCGCCCCCCGCCGCACCCGCTTAGCTTGGATGCCACGAGCGTTTCACCCAGCGTTTCACTCCAGCGAGGTGCCACCATGACCGTTTCACTCAGCGCCGTCCACGTCCTCGTCGACGACCCCGACGCCGCCCTGGGCTTCTACCGCGACGTCCTGGGCCTCGCGGTGCGCGACGACGTGTCCCACGGGGGCTTCCGCTGGATCACGCTCGTCACCGGGAGCCAGCCCGAGGTCAGGATCGTGCTGTCGCAGCCGCACGCGGGCCGCTCCCGGGAGGACGGGGACGCCCTCGCGGCCCTGCTCGCCAAGGGCGAGCTGGTGTCGGTGATCCTCCGCGCGGACGACCTGGACGCGACCTTCGCCCGGATCGCGGCCGCGCCCGGCGTGGAGGTGCTGGAGGAGCCCGCCGGCCGCTTCTGGGGCGCCCGCGACGCCGCCGTGCGCGACCCCGCGGGCAACCTGGTGCGCATCGAGCAGGCATAGCGGCGCATCCCCCACCCGACCCTGGAGACCCGATGAGCACGGCCACGACGACGCACGCGCAGCCGCCCGCGCCGCACGCCGCCGACCGCCACGACCTGATCCGCGTCCACGGCGCGCGCGAGAACAACCTGAGGGACGTCAGCATCGAGATCCCCAAGCGCCGGCTGACGGTGTTCACCGGCGTCTCCGGCTCGGGCAAGAGCTCGCTGGTGTTCGGCACCATCGCCGCCGAGTCGCAGCGGCTGATCAACGAGACCTACAGCGCCTTCGTGCAGGGCTTCATGCCCACGCTGGCGCGGCCGGAGGTGGACCTGCTGGAGGGGCTGACGACGGCGATCATCGTGGACCAGGAGCGGATGGGCGCCAACGCCCGCTCCACCGTGGGCACCGCCACCGACGCCAACGCGATGCTGCGCATCCTCTTCAGCCGGCTGGGCCGGCCGCACGTGGGGCCGCCCAGCGCCTTCTCCTTCAACGTCCCCTCGGTGCGGGCGAGCGGCGGGATCACCGTGGAGCGCGGCGAGGGGAGGACGAAGACGGAGAAGGTCACCTTCAACCGCCTGGGCGGCATGTGCCCGCGCTGCGAGGGGATGGGCTCGGTCAACGACTTCGACCTGTCGGCGCTGTACGACGAGAGCAGGTCGCTGGGGGAGGGGGCGCTCAGGGTGCCCGGCTACAGCATGGAGGGGTGGTACGGCCGCATCTTCGCCGGCTCCGGCTACTTCGACATGGACAAGCCCATCGCGAAGTTCACCAAGCGGGAGCTCCACGACCTGCTCTGGCGCGAGCCCACCAAGATCAAGGTGGACGGGATCAACCTCACCTACGAGGGGCTGATCCCCAGGATCCAGAAGTCGATGCTGTCCAAGGACGTGGACGCGCTGCAGCCGCACGTCCGCGCCTTCGTGGAGCGGGCGGTGACGTTCACCACCTGCCCCGACTGCGGCGGCACCCGGCTCGGCCCGGAGGCCCGTTCCTCGAAGATCGGCGGGATCAACATCGCCGACGCCTGCGCCATGCAGATCAGCGACCTGGCCGGGTGGGTCCGGGGCCTGGACGAGCCCTCGGTGGCCCCGCTGCTCGCCGGGCTGCAGCACCTGCTGGACTCGTTCACGGAGATCGGGCTGGGGTACCTCTCGCTGGACCGTCCCTCGGGGACGCTGTCGGGGGGCGAGGCGCAGCGCACCAAGATGATCCGCCACCTGGGCTCCTCGCTCACCGACGTCACCTACGTCTTCGACGAGCCCACCGCGGGGCTGCACCCCCACGACGTGCGGCGGATGAACGACCTGCTGCTGCGGCTGCGGGACAAGGGCAACACGGTGCTGGTGGTGGAGCACGAGCCGGAGACCATCGCCATCGCCGACCACGTGGTGGACCTGGGCCCGGGAGCGGGCACGGCGGGCGGCACCGTCTGCTACCAGGGCACGGTGGAGGGACTGCGGGCAAGCGGCACCCTCACCGGCCGCCACCTGGACGACCGCACCTCCCTCAAGCCGGCGGTGCGCGCCCCCACGGGCAGGCTGCAGATCCGCGGCGCAAGCGCCCACAACCTCAGGGACGTGGACGTGGACGTCCCGCTGGGGGTGCTCTGCGTGGTCACCGGCGTCGCGGGCTCCGGCAAGAGCTCGCTGGTCCACGGCTCCATCCCCGCCTCGGCGGGCGTGGTGTCGGTGGACCAGGCGCCCATCCAGGGCTCGCGCCGCAGCAACCCGGCCACGTACACGGGGCTGCTGGAGCCCATCCGCAAGGCCTTCGCCAGGGCCAACGGCGTCAAGCCGGCGCTCTTCAGCCCCAACTCCGCGGGCGCCTGCCCCACCTGCAGCGGCGCGGGCGTGGTCTACACGGACCTGGGGATGATGGCCGGCGTCGCGACGCCCTGCGAGGAGTGCGAGGGGAAGCGGTTCCTGGCCGAAGTGCTCACCTACAAGCTGGGCGGCAGGGACATCGCCGAGGTGCTCGCCATGCCGGTGGCGGAGGCGGCGGAGTTCTTCGGGGCGGGCCCGGCGAAGACCCCGGCGGCCCACGCGGTCCTGTCCCGGCTGGCCGACGTGGGGCTGGGCTACCTCGCGCTGGGCCAGCCGCTCACCACGCTCTCCGGCGGCGAGCGGCAGCGGCTCAAGCTCGCCACCCACATGGGCGGCAAGGGGGGGATCTACGTGCTGGACGAGCCCACCACCGGCCTGCACCTGGCCGACGTGGAGAACCTGCTGGGACTGCTGGACCGGCTGGTGGACGCCGGCAAGTCGGTCGTGGTCATCGAGCACAACCAGGCGGTGATGGCCCACGCCGACTGGATCATCGACCTGGGCCCGGGCGCCGGCCACGACGGCGGCCGGGTCGTCTTCGAGGGCACCCCCGCGGAGCTGGTGGCGGCGCGCTCCACCCTCACCGGCGAGCACCTGGCGGCCTACGTCGGCGCCTGACCGGCGGCCCGGGTCTAGATCCCGCGGCCGGCGCGGGGCCCGGCCGCGCAGCCCCTCCGGGGGGCCCTCCCCGGGCCCCCCGGCGCGCTCCGCAGGCGGGGATGCGGATCCCCCTCCCCCCCGGATCCGGATCTTCGGATCCATTGAGCGCGCCGCGGGCCGCCGTACCTTGCGGGAGCGAGGACTCCGCCGCCGGCCACCTCCCACGCCTCCACGGTCCCCGGGTGAACTCTCCGTCCCACGCCGCGCAGCAGGGTGCACCCCGCCATGGGTGAGCGCGCGGCCAGGGCCGGCGAGCCCGCGAAGGCCGACGCCGCGTCCGAAGCCAGGGGCGCGGCCGCACAGCCCGCCGCGGGCGTTCAGAGCCCGTTCAACCCGCTGTGGTTCGCCCTCGCCACCCGGACCCGGAGGCAGGCGCCGGCGGGCGACGATCCCGGTCCCGGGGCGCCGCGGGAGCCGGCCCCGCGCCCCGCCGGACGGCCGGTGGTCCAGGCCAAGCTCGCCGTGGGGGCGCCGGACGACCCCTACGAGCGGGAAGCCGACCGCGCCGCCGCCGCGGTCGCCGCGGGCGGGGCCGCGCCCCCCGTTTCCGGGATGCGGGAGAGCGCCGCTCCCTCCGCCGGCGGGCAGCACGCCGGTCCCGCCTCGCGGATCGCGGCGCCCGGCGCCGGCCGCCCCCTGGGCGACTCCCTGCGCACCGACATGGAAAGGGCGTTCGGGGCGGATTTCTCCGCGGTCCGGATCCACGACACGGCCGAGGCGCAGGCGGACGCCGAGAGCCTGGGCGCGAGGGCGTTCACCCACCGGAGCGGCATCTGGCTGGGGCCGGGCAGCAGCGCGGGCGACCGCCGCCTCATCGCCCACGAACTCGCCCACGTGGTGCAGCAGGGCGCCGCCGTGCGCCGCAGGCCGGACGACTCCCCCGCAGGCCGGGCCGCGCCCGGAGCCGCAAGCGCGGCGGCCGACGTGCCCGACGTCCAGGCCGCGTGGTACAACTTCGACATCCCCTTCACCGACTACCGGTTCGATCCCAGCATCCGCGGCATCAAGACCGCCGCGGGGGTCGCCAGGGACACCGTCGTGGACACCGCGACCTGGGCCAAGGACCAGGTCGTCGGCGCCTTCCAGTGGGTGTTCGACAGGGTCAAGGGGCTGGTGGACTCCGGCATCGACTGGCTCAACGACAAGTTCACCGCCATCCAGGAGTTCGCCACCTCCTCCTTCGAGACCGTCAGGACGAGGCTGAGCTCGCTCCTCGACGCCGTCACCTCCCCCGCCGCCCTGGTGACCCGGGCGTTCGGCGCCATGGACGCCTCCCTGCTGGGCGCCGCGTGGAACGGCCTCAGGACGGGCGTCACGACCGTCTGGAACGGCATCCGGGCCACCATCGACGTGGTGCTCGGCGTCGGCAACGGGCTGTGGGAGACGGCCTCCGGGTTCGTCTCGGGCCTGTTCGGCACCATCGGCGAGGTCATCGACAGCTGGCCCTTCCGGCAGCTGCCCGGCTTCATGCAGCGCGCGGCGCGGCGCATGTTCGAGGAGCTGCGCGCCCTGTGGAACACCGTGCGCGACTTCCTCACGGACCTCCTGCAGCGCCTCAACAGCTTCGTACAGGGGATCCTCGACTCGATCGAGGACTTCGCCGCCAGGGTGGTCGCCTTCGGGATCGACGGGGTCGTCGCGACGGTCCGGGCCATCGGCGAGGCCTGGGAGTTCGTGAGCAGGGTCGCCGCCGACCCGGAGGGCTACGTCCGTCCGATCGTCGACGGCCTCGCCGGCAAGATCGAGGCGGAGGCGCCGGCGAAGGCGGTGAGCCTGGGCGAGGAGAAGCTGCGGGAGAACTTCCGGCCGGACTCCGCGGACACGGACCGCGTGATCGTCCAGCGGCAGCCAGGCGGGGGGAGGCCCGCGCGCCGCACGGCGACCTGGGGCGAGGTCCTGGAAGGGTTCAGCGGCGCGATCTCGCAGGCGTGGAGCCGCCTCGACATCGCCGCGATGCTGTGGGAGAGCGTGGTCAACATGTTCTGGCCGCCGGCGACGATCCGGGCCATCGGCCACGAGTTCTCCGAGCTCTGGAACACCGACTGGGCGAACGCCGTGGACAGCCTCTTCGTCCCACGCAGCCCCCTGGACGACTTCGGCGGGTTCTTCCACGACCTGTGGTCGAACCTCCTGGTGCTGCTGGACTTCCCGCTGGCGCTCTGGCGGCGGCTCAACAACGTGCTGATGCTGCTGCTGGGGTACGTCACCCTCATCCTGGTCATCGCCGGCGCCGTCGCGGGCGGCGTCCTGGGCGCGGCGGCGGGCGGCGCCGGCGCCATCCCGGGCGCGCTGGCGGGAGCGACGGCGGGGCTGGAGGTGTCGGCGGCGATCGGCACGGGGCTGCTGGTCTCGTTCTTCGCGGCCGAGGGCGTCACGGTGGTGAAGGGGTTCCTGGACCTCTTCACGGCGCGGCAGACGCGGACCGAAAAGGACCGCGACTACGTCCAGATCGCCGGCAGCCTGATCGGGATGGGCATCGCCGCCGTGATCGTCGCGGTGCTGTGGCTCCTGTCGTCGCTGGTGGCCGGCGTCGTCCGCTTCGTCAAGGGCGGCGGCAGGGGCGGGCCGGCGGCGGCCCCCAGGGCCCCGGAAAGGCCGGCCTCCCCCGCGGCGGAGCCCGCCAGGGCGCCCGAGCCCGCCCGGCCGGCCGAGCCCGCGGCGCC
>JBFMFL010000222.1:0-12012 GCA_040752145.1 Gemmatimonadota bacterium | reverse complement strand
GACCGAGCCCGTCAGGCCGGCCGAGCCCGTCGAGCCCCCGAGGCCGGCGGAGCCGGGGGAGCCCGCGAGGCCGGGCGAGAGGCCCGGGCCCGAGCCGCCGCGGGCCGGGGAGCCGGTCACTCCGGTGGAGGGCAAGCCGGGCGTCTTCCAGGTCAACGAGATCTCGGCCCTCAAGGCGACGGAGCCGTCCCTGCTCAGCCTGGCCGACAGGTCCATCTGGCGCTGGGAGCTGTACGTGGAGCTCCCCGGGGGGCAGAGGGCGGTCTTCTGCGAGGTGAACCTGAGGCCGAGCCCCTACGGGGGGACGAGCCCGGACCTCAACCTCCACCCCAAGGTCTCCACGGTGAGGGGCGGCGCACCGGTCGAGCTCCGGCTCCAGGGCGCGAAGTGGACGACGGAAGCGCTGCGGCTCACGATCGAGACCCACAGGGCCAAGTTCGGCCACGCCCCCAGGAACATGGGCGGCTGGCTGGCGGAGTCGAACCTCAGGAACTTCCAGGACGCCTTCGCCCGGCTGCGGTCGGAGAACCCGGGGCTCTCCAGCGCGGAGCTCGGCGAGATGGCGGTCCGGGAGATCTCCTTCGGCAAGCAGCGCGGACAGTTCGGCTACGTGTACTTCAAGGTCACGATCGCCAGGGTCGGCAGGGTCAGGCTCAGCAACGGCAGCACCGAGGTGGTGCCCACCGTCGTCCGGGTGGAGGCCAGCCAGACGCCCATCCGGACGGGCAGGACGCCCAAGCTGCACCCGCCGTCGCCGGAGCCGGGACCCGAGGTCGAAGAGGAGTAGCGGAGAGGAATGATCACGGACCTGAACGACGTCCCCGATTCGCTGCTGCGCCAGGCGCGCGCGCTGGCCGACTCCGGCCGGATCAGGGCCTTCCTGATGCGGCGGACCGCGCCGGAATCCTGGGAGTACCTGGAGGCGTTCATCGAGGACGTGGTGCTCGGGAGCGAGAGCGCGGCCGGCTGGCGGCGCGGCCAGGTGCTGGTGCCGGACTTCTCGCTCGCCGACCAGCTGCGCCTGGCGCCGGCGGACCTCCTGGCCCCGCTGGGCGGCGGCTTCGCGCACCGGGTGAAGCCGTCCCTGGAGGACTGGCGGAGCGGCGCCGCGTGGGTCGGCGCTCCCGCCCTGCTGCTCCCGTCCGCCGACTACCGGTTCGCCGTCCCCGACCGGGCCGTCGGGCTGGGAGCGGCGGAGACCGAGGCGGTGCGGGACCGCGAGGTGGCGCTGCGCCGCTGGATCGCCGCCCGGCTGGCCCGGGCGGCGGAGGCGGGCTCCGCTCCCGAATCGCTGGAGTCGCTGGTCGCGCGCAGCCCGTGGCTCCCGGCGCTGGACGAATGGAGCCGGGACGCCGCGATCGCGGGCGGCGGGCTGCTCCGCGAGCACGGGGAGATCGGCGGCGGGGGGGGCGGGATCCCGGGGATGCGCGGCCCGGACGACTGGTATCGCGGCTGACCGGCCGCCGGAAGCGGACGAGCCCCCGCCGGAGCCGGTACGGACGCCCGGGGTCCGAGCTCCTGCGCCACGTCTCCCCACGGCCGGGTGTACGGTGCGGGAACGGACCCCCGGAGACCGGACACCAGACGAGACGAGAGGCCGATGCAGCCAGACTTCATCCAGCCCGGCGGAGCGCACATCCCGGCGGACCTCGTATCCACGATCCTGCGCAGCGCGATGGGCCCGGGAGCGGAGCCCCCCTCCTTCACGCTGGCGAACCACGGGCAGTTCTCCAACGACCTCGCCGAGGCGACCCTCCCGGACGGGCGCCGGATGATCGTCAAGCGCGGCCGCCACGCCTGGTGCGCGGAGCGGTTCGACACCGCCCGGCGCGCGGCCGGGCTGTTCGGAGCGGCGGGGATCACCACCCCCGGCTCGGTGAGCCTCCCGGCGGAGCTGAGCCGGCTCGCGGTCGACGCGTACTGGCGGATCGAGCTGCCCACGCTGGCCGAGCTCTGGCCCGAGCTCGGCCCCGACGAGCGGCGGAGCGCGATGCGAAGCCTCGGCCGGCTGATGCGCAGGGCGCACACGGCCCGGCTCCGCGGCCACGGCGAGCTGCGGGCGGCGCTCGGGGAGGCCCGGCCCCTCTCGCAGGCGCTCGCGGAGGACCTGGGCGGCCGCCTCATGCCCGCGGCGCGGGCGGGGTGGCCGGAAGGCGTGCCGCTGGTGGACCGGCTGCTGGCGGCGATCCCGGAGGTCGCCCGCCGCGCCGCCGAGGCCGGCGTGCTGCTGCACGGCGACCTCCACATGGGGAACGTCCTCTGCGAGCGCGCCGGCGGCGCGGTCACCTGCACGGGGATGCTGGACCTGGAGTGCGCCCACGCGGGGCCGGCGGAAAGCGACCTGGCCAGGCTGTCCGTGATGCACACGGACCTGTTCGGCATGCCCGCCGGGGGACCCTGGCTCGAATGGGTCCGCGAAGGCTACGAAGGGGAGGTGGACCCGGTGGTCTACGGGTTCTACGTGGCCTACCACCTGGTGCAGCTCGGCTTCCACTCCGCCGTGCTCGGCCACCACGAGCACGCCGCGAGCGTCGCCGCGGCCGCCCGGTCGGCCGCCGCCGCCCTGCCGGGGCCGCGGCGGGCGGCGGGAGCGTCACGGGCCGGCCCCGGCGAGGGCGCGCCGTCCCCGGAGGGCGGCCTGGTCGCCCGCTGAGCGCGGCCGGACCCGCCGGCGCGGAGACCGCCTCGTCACGGCTGCTCCTCCTCGAAGAACATCGGCGCGGCCGTGGCCTCCAGGCGCATCGCGCCGACCAGCCGGCCCAGGGACACCGCCAGCGTGTGGAGCTCCGGCTCCGGCAGCCGCGCCAGGCCGGCCACGAGGAGGGCGGTGGGCGCGACCGGCGCGGCTTCCAGCAGGCTCCTCCCGGCCGGCGTGATGCGGACCGCCGCGCGGCGCCGGTCCCGCGGCGACGCCGAGCGCTCGGCGAGGCCCCGCCCCACCAGGCGGTCCACCACCGCGGCCACCGAGCTGCGGTCCGTGAGCGTCCGCTCGGCCAGCTCGTTGATGGAAAGCCCGTCCGCGCCGGTGAGCTGGGAAAGGACGAACAGCTGGGCGGCGCTGATCCCGAGCGTGGCCTGCGTCTCCGTCGCCGCCGTGCGCATCACCCGCAGGACGCGGCGCAGCGCGTCCACCGCCGCCACGGTGTCCGCCTCCCGGGCTCGGCCGCCCGTGGTCTCCGCGTCCTCCGTTCCCGTCTCCGTCATCTCACCCCCGGGGCGTGGGTTGTAGAAATAGGGGGCATCCCCCATATTCGGGCGGCGTCCGGGCGGGCGGCCCGGGGGGAGCAGCTACTCACGATGCCGGATGCAATGATGGAGCCTTCAGCGGAGATCCCGGGGGGCAGGCTGATCCTGGTGTCCAACCGGCTCCCGGTGACCGTCTCCATCGGGGACGACGGGCTCCGGATCGAGCCGAGCGCCGGGGGGCTGGCGACCGGCCTGCGCGAGCCGCACCGCCGCCTGGGCGGCCCCTGGGTGGGGTGGCCGGGGCCGTACGTCGGACCGGACGGGCAGGGCCAGGCCGCGCTCGACACGGCCCTCGCGGAGCTGGGGACCGTGCCGGTACACATGAGCGCCGAGGAGGTGAGCCGCTTCTACGAGGGGTTCGCCAACGGCGTGCTCTGGCCGGTGTTCCACTACCTGATCGGGCAGGTCCCGCTGCGGGTGGAGGGGTGGGAGGAGTACCGCGCCGTCAACGAGCGGTTCGCCGACACCGTCGCCGACCTGTACCGGGTGGGGGACTCCATCTGGGTCCACGACTACCAGCTCCTGCTCCTCCCCGGGCTCCTGCGCCAGCGCCTGCCGCGCGCGCGGATCGGCTTCTTCCTGCACATCCCCTTTCCCAGCTCCGAGGTGTTCGCCACGCTGCCCCACCGCGAGCAGATGCTGCGCGGCCTCCTGGGAGCGGACGTCGTCGGCTTCCACACCGAAGCCTACGCGCGCCACTTCCTCTCGTCGCTGCGGCGGGTGCTGGGGATCGCCGGGGAGATGGAGGAGGTGAGGCACGAGGGCCGGCCGGTCCGCCTGGGCGCCTTTCCCATGGGGGTGGACGCGGCGGCGCTGGACCGGCGCGCCCGGGCCGCCCCCGTGGAGGAGGAGGTGCGCGCCCTGCGCGGCGACGGCTCGTGCAGGCTGCTGCTGGGAATCGACCGGCTCGACTACACCAAGGGGATCCCGCGGCGGCTGCTGGCGTTCGAGCTGCTGCTCCAGCGCAGGCCGGAGTGGCGGGGCCGGGTGCGGCTGATCCAGGTGGCGGTGCCGTCGCGCGCCCGGGTCCGCGCCTACCGCGCCATCCGGCGCGAGGTGGACGCGCTGGTGGGAAGGATCAACGGCGAGTTCGGGACGCCGCACTGGACGCCCGTCCACTACCTGTACCAGAGCGTCCCCGAGCACCAGCTCCTGGCGCTCTACCGCGCGGCCGACGTCATGCTCGTCACCCCGGTGCGCGACGGGATGAACCTGGTGGCCAAGGAGTTCGTCGCCGCCCGCTCCGACGAGGGCGGCGTGCTGGTGCTGAGCGAGTTCGCCGGCGCCGCGGCGGAGATGCAGGCGGCCGTGCGGGTGAACCCCTACGACCTGGAGCAGAGCGCGCAGCGCTACCACCAGGCGCTGGTGATGCCGGCGGCGGAGCGCGGGGCGCGCATGAGGAGCCTGCGGGAGCACGTCTTCGGCTGGGACGTGCACCGGTGGGCGGAGGCGTTCCTCGCCGCCCTGGACCCCGGGTGCGATCCGGCGCCGGAGGGCCGGCCATGAGCGCGGTCACCGCCGACGTGCAGCACTTCATCGCCGTGAACATCGACTCGGCGGAGCAGCTGGAGGTGCTCCTGCTGCTGCACCGCCACCCCGGCCGCGGGTGGCACGCCCACGACGTCAGCCGCGAGATCTTCACGGTCCCCGCCGCGGCCACCCTGCGCCTGGAGAGCCTGGTGGAGCTGGGGTTCCTGCGCTCGGACGGGGCGGCGGACCCGGAGTACCGCTACCAGCCCCGCTCGGAGGAGCAGGCCGCGGGCGTGCAGGCGCTGGCGGACGCGTACCGCGCCAACCGCGTCGGAGTGCTGAGCTTCGTCTTCCGCCGCCCGCCCGACCCGGTCCGCAGCTTCAGCGACGCCTTCCGCATCCGGCGGGACGGCTGACCCGCCGTTCCGCGGCCCCTCCTCCACGGGTCAGGCCGCCATCGCCTGCAGGAGCCGGTTGCACGCCTCCTCGCAGCGGCGGCACGACCCGGCGCACACGCGGCAGTGCTCGTGGTGCTCCGCGTGGCTCTCGCACTCGTCCCCGCACGACCTGCACGCCTGCGCGCACGCCTGGAGCTGGGCACGCAGGACGGCCGCATCGGGCTCGGTCTGGCGGGACGCGACGCGCCCGGTGGCGTCGCACACGTCGGCGCAGTCCAGGTTGAGCCGGATGCAGCGGACGAGCTCCTGCGCCGTGGGCTCGCCCAGGCACGCGTCCGCGCACGCCGTACACGCCTGCGCGCAGTCGAGGCACTCCCGGATGCACTCGGCGAGCGCCGTCCGGTCCCCCTGCGCGGGGCGGGGGTGGGTCGCGAGCATCTGCTCTACGTGGGTCATGCTACCTCCCGGGTCGAAGTGAATCTCACGGGCCGCCCTGCGCCGCCCCCACGGCGGGCGCAGGGGGGCCCAGCTCGATGGCGTGGTCCACCGGGTGCGGGACCAGCGTCTCGCCCTCGGAGCGCGCCACGAACGCCGCGCAGGACAGGTCGCCGGTGACGTTGACGGCCGTGCGCAGCATGTCCAGCAGCCGGTCCACCCCCAGGATCAGCGCGATCCCCGCAGCCGCCTGCCCCGCCAGCCCCACGGACTGGAGCACCAGGATCAGCGTGACGATCCCGGCGCTGGGCACGCCCGCGGCCCCGATGGAGGCCAGCGTCGCGGTGAGCACCACGGTGAGGATCCCGCCCACCCCCAGCTCCATCCCGTACACCTGGGCGATGAACACCGTCGCCACCCCCTGGTAGAGCGCCGTGCCGTCCATGTTGACGGTGGCCCCCAGCGGGAGGACGAACGACGCCACCGGCTTGGAGACGCCCAGCTTCTCCTCCGCGGTCTCCATGGTCACCGGGAGCGTGGCGCTGGACGACGAGGTGGAGAACGCGATCAGCGGCACCTCGCGGATGCGCCGGAAGAACTCCAGGGGGTTCATCCTCGCCAGCAGCGCCACCAGCGTCCCATAGGTGCCGAACGCGTGCAGGGTGAGCCCCGCCACCACCACCCCGGCGTAGACGGCGAGGGAGGCCAGCACGTCCACGCCGAACCGGCTGACCACCCCGGTGATCAGGGCGAAGACGGCCAGCGGCGCCAGCTTCATGATCCAGTCGACGATGATCAGCGCCGCGTCGTTGACGCCGGCGAAGAACGTCAGGATGGCGTCGCGGCGCTCGGGCCGCAGCAGCGACACCGCCGCGCCGAAGACCAGCACGAAGACGATCAGCGGGAGCAGGTTGCCCTCCGCGGCGGCGCCCACCGGGTTGCTGGGGACCATGTCCAGCAGCAGGTCCAGCGTGCCGGGCTTCTCGGCCGCCTGCGCCACCTTGCCCGCCGCGTCCGCGCCGAACTCCGCCGCCAGCGCGTCGCGCGAGGCGGCGCTGATCCGGCTGCCGGGGCGGACCAGCAGGGCCAGGGTCAGCCCGATGGTGACCGCCACGGCCGTGGTGAACAGGTAGTAGGCCAGCGTCTTGCCGCCGATGCGGCCCAGCTTGCGCACGTCCCCCAGCGACGCCACCCCGGTGAGCAGGGACGCGACCACCAGCGGGACCACGATCATGGTGATGAGGCGCACGAACACCGCGCCCACGAATTCCAGGAGCGGGAGCACGCGCCCGCCCCACCAGGCGGCGTCGGACGCGCCCGCGGCGTTCGCCGCCGCCCCCGCCAGCACGCCGGCGCCCAGGCCGATCAGGATCTTGTTGTGAAGCTGCACGTGGCCTTGCTCCCCGTCAGGTGATGAGGCGGGAGCCCGCCGGCCGCCCCCGGTTCGTCCCGCGGCGCCGAACGGCCGCGGGACGCACCAATATGAGGGATCCCCCGTTGTTTCACCAAGCCGTGCAATCGCCGTACCTCACCTGCGGGCGCGCCGGGGCTCCGATCCTGCATCTGCGGCACACCTGCCCCGTCACGCGCCCGCGGCACCTTCCGCGGGCGTCCCCGGCCCCGTGCCGGCGAACCAGCGATCTCCGCGGATGACCCTATTTGCCGTTGTCCCCCCGTCGCTCCCGTTCACCGACCCCGTCCTCATCGTCGCCGTGGCGATGGCGGCCTTCCTGCTCGCGCCGCTGCTCTTCGAGCGCCTGCGCGTCCCCGGCATCATCGGGCTGATCGTGGCCGGCGCGGCGCTGGGCCCGCACGGCTTCGGCGTGCTGGAGCGCGACCGCACCATCGTGCTCCTGGGCACCGTCGGGCTCCTCTACCTGATGCTGATGGTGGGGCTGGAGCTGGACCTCAACGACTTCGCCCGCTACCGGCGCCGGAGCGTCGTCTTCGGCCTGATCTCCGCCCTGCTCCCCGGCGTCGTGGGGACGGGCGCGGCGCTCGCGCTGGGGTACGGCACGCCGTCCGCCCTGCTGGTGGGTTCGGCCTTCGCCTCCCACACCCTGCTGGCCTACCCCATCGCCAGCCGGCTGGGGATCGTGCGCAACCCGGCGGTCACCACCGCGCTGGGCGGCACCATCCTGGTGGAGATCCTGGCGCTGGTGCTCCTTGCGGTGGTGGTGGAGGCCCGCGGCCGCAGCGTGGACCTGGTGTTCTGGGCGGGGATCGCGGTGCCCTTCGCGGTCTACGGGGCGGCGGTCCTCCTGGTCCTCCCGCGGCTGGGGCGCTGGTTCTTCCGCAACGCCAGCGAGGGGGAGACGGAGTTCGTGTTCGTGATGACGGCGCTCTTCTCGGTGGCGTACCTGGCCCACTTCGGGCGGGTGGAGCCGCTGATCGGCGCGCTCCTCGCCGGGCTGGCGCTCAACCGCCTGATCCCGGAGCAGAGCGCGCTGATGAGCCGCATCCGCTTCGTGGGCGACGCGGTGTTCATCCCGTTCTTTCTGCTCTCCGTGGGGATGGTGGTGGACGTGCGGGCGCTGGACAGCGCCGTCGCCTGGGCGGTGGCCGGGGCCGCCGCGGTGCTGGTGATCCTGTCCAAGTGGCTCGCGGCCAAGGCGGCGGAGAAGCTGTTCGGCCACACCAAGGACGAGGGGTGGGTCATCTTCGGGCTCTCGGTGCCGCACGCGGCGGGCACCCTGGCCATCGTGCTGGTGGGCTTCGACGCGGGGCTGCTGGACCAGGCCGAGGTGAACGGGGTGGTGGTGATGATCCTCGCCACCTGCATCGTGGGCCCGTGGGCCGTGCAGCGCTTCGGGCGCCGGGTGGCGCTGGCGGAGGCGGCGCGGCCGTACGACCCGGTGCACGCGCCGCGGCGGGTGCTGGTGCCGCTGGCCAACCCCGCCACCGCGGACGCGCTGCTGGACCTGGCGCTGGTCGTGCGCGGGCACGGCAGCGAGGAGCCGCTGCGGGTGCTGACGGTCGCCCCGGGGGAGGGAGCGGCCAGCGAGGCCGAGGTGGCCGAGGCGGAGTCGGTGCTGGGGCACGCGGTGGTGCACGCGGCGGCGGCAGGCGTGCCGGTGCTCCCCATGACCCGCGTGGACACCAGCGTCGCCGCGGGGATCGCGCGGGGCGTGGCCGAGTCGCGGACCAGCACCGTGGTGATCGGCTGGGACGGGCGCCCGGGCGGCACCCGCGCCGTCTTCGGCAGCGTGCTGGACCAGCTCACCGGGAGCACGCGGGCGACCCTGCTGGTGGCCCGGCTCACGCAGGCGCCCCGGGCCACGAGGCGGGTGGTGGCGGCCATTCCCCCCGGCGTGGACCGGCACCCGGCGTTCCTGCAGGTGCTCGGCACGGTCAACACCCTCGCCTCGGGGCTGGGCGCGCCGGTGCTCCTCCTCCCGGTGGGCGGAGACGGAGAGCGCACGGGAGAGCTGCACGCGGCGGCGCGCCCGCAGGTGGCCGCCACCGTGCAGGCCGTGGACGGATGGGAGGAGCTGGGCGGGCTGCTGAAGGGGCTCTCGCGGGACGACCTGCTGGTGCTCCTCGCCGCGCGGCGGGGCACGGCGGTGTGGTCGCCGCTGCTGGAGCGGCTGCCACGGCTGCTGGCCGACGACTTCCCGGGGAACCTGGTGGTCGCCTACCCGGCGGAGCCGGAGGCCGCGGCCGGGGGCCTCCTCGAGCTGGCGCCGGGCGTGTCCCCCGAGCGGGTGGTGCTGCTGGAGGAGCAGGGCCTGGCCGGCGCGGTCCGGCGGCTCACGGAGGGGGTGTTCGGGATGGACGAGCGGCGGGAGATCGTGCGGGCGGTGATGCACAGCGAGGAGCGCTTCTCCTCGGAGGTGCTCCCCGGAGTGGCGCTCCCGCACGTCCGGCGCGAGGGCCTGCGGCGGCCGGTGCTCCTCCTGGGGGTGAGCCGCGCGGGCGTGTCGCTGCCGCGCGCCGGCGCGCCGGTCCACCTCGTGTTCCTGCTGGTGAGCCCGGCCGGCCAGGCGGACGAGCACCTGCGCTCCCTCGCGGCGCTCGCCCGCCTGCTCTCCAGCCCGGCGGCGGTGGAGAGGGTGCTGGACCGGTTCGCGCCGGAGATGCCGCGGGAGTGGCTGCGCGTGCGCGGGTGAGCGGCGTCGGCCGCGGGGTGGCCGGTTCTCGTCCGGCTGGCCGCGGGCGGCGCTCATGCTCCGCTCGGCCGAGCCCGCGTGCGCCTCGACGCGGTAGTGGGTCAGTTTGAACGGGCCCCCGTCGTTACAATTGCTCCCCGCCCCCAAGGAGCACACGGGTAATCCGGTGCGGGGGATAGTAGACGTTCCCATTCCACACACCCCGCGCCGTCCCCATCGCCTCCACTACGGCGCGGGCGTCACCGGGATACGGCGGGCGGATCAGCACCACGGGTTCCGCCCCCATCAGGTCCACCGTAGCAAACCGACGCCCCCGCCGTGCCTGTCCGGCCGCGTGGGCGTCACTCGCTTCCTCCCGATCTATCGGGGCAGGGGAAGCCCCGCCTCCCCGTGCAGGGTCCCCACCAGCACCGCCACGGCCTTCCGGAAGGCTCCCCGTAGCTCCGGGGCGAGTCCATCCGCCAGCATGTCCAGAGCGGCCCAGCCCGCATCGGTGGCGTCCGACTTCGGCGCGTACTTCACGTACCACGCGCGAAGCTTCTCCCGCGTGCTCGGGTGCGGGTTCGCCCCCTCCATGATGTTCCGGACCGCGAGCGGGGTGATATCGACCTGACGCCCCAGGCCGCGCAGCCCCGTGTCCTTCTCCGCATCCCGTAGCGCCTGCCGGATGGCCTGCAATTCTGGTTCGTCCACGATTGCCCCTCTTGCTGCCGGGTGTGTCGGCGCCTACGTTCTCCCCGTGTAACTCTGCCCTATCCTACCAAAGCTACCACACGGTAAGACGTGACCGGCAGGCCGTCAATGGCTGACCGGCCCGCCGTGCCGTGGCCTCCGATCCGGCGCGCTCTCGCGGAAGCGGTGGAGCGCTCCGGCCTGCGTTCCGTCGCGCGTGACGTGGGGATCTCGCACCCGTCCCTCCGTGCGCTGCTGGAAGGCTCAGAGCCGCGCGCGTCCACGCTCCGGAAGCTGGTTGAATGGTTCCTCCGCTACCAGACAGCAGGGGGTGGAGACGCGGACCGGGAGACCATCCAAGCGGCGCTCTTGCTGCTGCTTAGACACGTACCGGAAGAGAGGCAGGCGGAAGCGAGGCGGGAGCTGCTGGACGCTTTGAAGCGGATCAGCGACGCCAGCGGGGCACCCCGGCCGGAGTGGCTGGGGAAGCTGTAGAGCGGGCAACGCATCCCGGCGCACTTGCAACAGGAAGGTGGACGAATGGCAAACGATCAGTCGCTCATTACGCTCCGTCTGTGGGGAATCCCGGGCCGCGACAAAACTCCGTATGTTCTCGGCGCCTTTCCACCATCTGAGCTGAGAAGGCTACTTGTGATGTTCGGTGGGGGCAGCAGAGAACACTACTGGATTCATGTGCCGGGGGTGGCAATGGGGAAGTTTTCCGCGGATGGGTTCGTCGTTGATGAGGACATGGAATCGGGGCTCTGCTACGATCTGAGCGTGAAAGACGAAGAGTTCGTGATGTAGCGGGTGCAACCTCGCTCTTGGCAGGCGGCGCCAACTGCATTAGGTTGGGAGCCATGCAAAAGCGCTCAAGCAAGGGGCGTCAAACCCCCGACGACAACGACCCGAACGTCGTGGCGTTCGGAGTGATTGAACAGGCCACCCGCGACGACGACGACGAACCAGAAGCGCCACCCGAGCCGCCCCCGGAGAAGAACCCCGCCGCCGTGGCGTTGGGACGGCTGGGGGGCAGGAAGGGCGGCAAGGCGAGGGCGGAAGCGCTCTCCCCGGAGCAGCGGAAAGAGATAGCCAGCCGGGCGGCGCGGGCCCGGTGGGAGAAGAAGGAGCGTGAGGGCGGGTCCTGAGGGGCCCGCCCTCTGGATTTGCAAATACATCGCCCACAACAACTTGCGCAACTCAGGAATTTTATAGGAATTTTTTCCTTGCCATTTTCGCACCCCTCCGGCATCTTATCGAGTGACAGGGCGGTTGTGTGGCCGGAACCGGAGAACCCGAATGCATCCCACTCAGAGCTACGTTCGTTCCAAGATGGAACCGTTTTACGTGCCCATCTGCGAGATGTACGACAGGGCGTGGGCGCGGTACGAGACGTTCCCCCAGGCAGAGCGCGCGGTGATCGTCCGCGAGAACCGGACGCTCGCGGACAACATCTGGTCGATCGTGACGGACGAAGCGTTCAAGTGGTTTATGCCTCGCGGGATCATCCCCCGACGGGCACCGAACACTTGGGAATTTCCGGTCGCACCCCACATCGGGTAGACACTCGGCCGGGTGCTGAAGTTGCAGGCAGGCCAGAGAACCGGTGGCAAAGCGTCTCTGGAGGAAGCTATGGCAAGAGCGAAGGCAAGTGGGACGGCTCCGTGCGTGCACTGTGGGGG
>JBFMFL010000221.1:0-12037 GCA_040752145.1 Gemmatimonadota bacterium | reverse complement strand
GTCCTGTGCGTCGCCGCTTCCGCGGCGTGCGGCGACGCGCGCACCCCCGTCCACCCCGCCGGCGCCGCGCGCGACGTGGCGGCGCTCTCCGTCCCCGCGGGCGCGCCCGTGGCATCCGGGCCGGAGATGGACTACCAGTCGTCGCTGCTGCGGGTGAAGCCCGCCGGCACGCTGATGATGGCGATCGAGCGGCTGGACCCCGCCACCCGCTCCGGCGACCTGTACGTCGCCTCGTCCCTTGACGGCGGGGCGACGTGGACCGCGCCGCAGCCGGGGGTGGCGACGGCGATGAACGAGCGGCACCCGGCGCTGGTGCAGCTCGCCTCGGGCGGCTTCGCGCTCTTCTACCTGGGTGACGAGGGGGGCGGCGCGTACCGCATCCACCGCGCGACCTCGCCGGACGGCGTCGCCTGGACCCGGCACGGCGCCGTGGAGCTGGGGTGGCGCAGGCCGGGCGAGATCAACCCCGCCGTGATCGTGGAGGACGACGGCACCCTCACCATGACCTACCACCGCAGCGGCGGCCGCGCGTACATCGCCCGCTCGGCGGACGGCGGCGCCACCTGGGACACCCGCCGCACGGCCGTCACCAGGACCGCGGCCATGCTCCCCCGCGTCGCCAGGCGCGCCGGCGATGGCCGCTACCTGGTCACCTACCAGGTGAGCGGGGCCGCCGGCGCCATCCAGATCTTCGCCGAGACCTCGACCGACCCGTACGCCTGGGGCGGCCCCGCCGTGCAGGTGTCGCCCAACACCAACGACCACGACGCCCAGCCCATCGTGCTGGAGGACGGCACCTTCCTCCTCGCCTACGCGCAGTCCGTGGGCGGCACGCAGTACGACCTGGTCTACCGCCGCAGCCCGGACGGAGCGGCCTGGGGCCCCGCCGTGCAGCTCACCGACGACCCCGACCTCGCCGACGTCCAGCCGCACCCCGTGCTCCACGGCACGCCCGGCCGCGTGGTGATGGCGTGGACCCGCCAGAAGACCGCCGGCGGCAGCGACCACGACATCTGGGTGAACCCCGACCTGGCCGTGCAGTAGCACCCGGTCCGCCGGCCGTCCCCGCCTCACCGGGAAGCCCGCGGGGACGGCGCGGGGACGCGGACACGGCGAGAGCCCCGGCACGCCGCGGCGCGTGCGGGGGAGGGACTTCGAGGGGGTGGAGACGGGGGAGGCGGCGACCCGCTGAGCGGGCGCCGCCGGGCCGGGCCGCTACTCCGGGCGCGGAGCCGCCGGGCGGCTCTCCGCCAGCTTGCGGTTGAGCGCGTGGAGGGCGCTGCGCAGGTGGTTGCGCGGGGGGAGGACGTGGTCGCGGACGACCAGGCGCTCGCGGATGGGAAGGCGCGTCGCCTTGCCCACCGCCAGGTCCAGCTGGTCCATGGCCTGGGTCACCAGCTCCAGTACCTCCGCCATCCGGTCTTCCTGCGCCTCGCTCATCCACGCCTCCCGGGACTGTACACGCTCCGTGAACGCACGGATGTTACACGCCCGGGGGCGGCCCCCGGAAGGGGAGCGCCACCCTCTTCCCGACAAGCCGGATCCGAGCGCTCCCGGAGAGGAAACTCCCCCCGCCCGGGGTGGCAGGAGCTAAGCGCGCGCGGCGGGGACGCCGGTCGCCGCGGAGCGCCGCCGGGCTACTCCGCCCGGTGCCGGGCGTCCAGCAGCTCGCGCTCCCGCTCCAGGGTGATCCCCTCCCTCTGCTCCCGCTCCTCCGCCGGGCGCGAGCGGTGCCATTCCAGCGTATCGCGCAGCGTCGCCGCCAGCGGGCGGAAGGCGAGCCCCGCCGCCACCGCCCGGTCCACGCTGGTGTGGAACGCGCCCGGCGTCCCCGCCTCGCCCTCCGGCTCCCACAGGGGGAAGTCGCGCCAGGGCGCCACGCCGTGCTCCAGCAGGAAGGCGTCGTCCAGCCAGGCGAGGCGGGCTCCCTTCCCCGCCGCCGCCGCGCACCCCTCCAGCCAGGCGCCCATCGGCACCCCGCCGGCCGTCGGCCCGGCCAGGTTGAAGGTGCCCGCCGTCCCAGCCTCCAGGCACTTCACCAGCCACTCCGCCGCGTCGCGCGCGTCCAGGAACTCCACGCGGCGCTCCGGCCGCCCCGGGGCGAGCACCTCGCCCCCGCGCTCCATGCGCGCGAGCCACCAGACGAAGCGGTCCACGGGGTCGTACGGGCCCACCAGGATCCCCGCCCGCGCCACCAGCCCCCGCCCCGGGAACGACTCCTCCACCGCGTCCTCGGCCAGCGCCATCAGCGCCCCGTAGCTCTCGTAGCTGTCCGGCACGGCCGGGACCGCCCCGGCCGGGCGCCGCACCGCACAGCCCTCGTGCACCGGGCCGGGGGCCGGCTCGTACACTCCCAGCGACGAGATGAACACGTAGCGGTCGGCGGCGTCGCGCAGGGTCTCCGCGGAACGCCGCACGAGCCCCGGCGAGCCGAAGGCCGACAGGTCCAGCACCGCGTCCCAGCGCCGTCCCCGCAGCGCGCCCAGGTCGCCCGCGCGGTCCCCCACCAGCCGCTCGCACTCCGGGAAGAGGTCGCGCCCCGTGCGGCCGCGGTTGAACAGCGTCACCTCGTGGCCCCGCTCCAGCGCGCGCCGCACGGTGTGGCGCCCGAGGAACAGGGTGCCGCCCAGGGCCAGGATCTTCATCGCCGCGTCCGTCGGGGGTGAGAGGAGGAGGGAGGGCGCCTACCCGGCCCGGCGCCAGGCGTCCAGCACCTCGCGCTCCCGCTCCCGCGGCATCCCTGCCCTGCGCCCGCGCTCCTCCGCCGGGCGCGAGCGGTCCCACTCCAGCGTGTCGCGGATGGTGTCCGCCAGCGGCCGGTGGGTCAGCCCCGCCTCCAGGGCGCGGCCCACGTCCACCTCGTAGGCGCCGCGCAGCGCGGGGTCGTCCTCCGGGAACCAGAAGGGGAGCTCCGTCCAGGGCTCCACCCCCCGCTCCAGCAGGAACTCCCGCGGCACCCAGGTGAGGCGCGCGTCACTCCCGGACGCCTCGCGGCACGTCTCCAGCACCTCGCGGATGGTCCAGGCGTGGCGCGGGCCGTCCACGTTGAAGCGGCCCGTGCGCCCCGCCTCCAGCATCCTCACCGCCCAGCCCCCCAGGTCGCGCACGTCCACGAACTGCCAGAAGCGCCCGGGGTCGCCGGGGGCCAGCACCTCGCCCCCCTCCGCCACCCGGCGCGGCCAGTAGGGGAAGCGGTCCGTGTAGTCGTCCGGGCCCACGATCAGCCCGGGCCTCACCACCAGCGTGCGCCCCGGGAGCGCCTCCTCCACCGCCCGCTCGCACAGCACCTTGAGCCCGCCGTACGTGTCGAGGGTCACCTCCTCCGTGCCCGGGTCCTCCAGCTCCACCAGCGGCGAGTCCTCGCGGGAGGGGAGCGGCCCGTCCGGCCGGTACACCGAGATGGTGGAGACGAACAGGTACAGGTCGGCCGCGTCGCGCAGCGCCTCCGCCGCGGTCCGCGCCACCCGCGGCACGTACGCCGAGGTGTCCAGCACCGCGTCCCAGCGGCGGCCGCGCAGCGCGCCCAGGTCGCGCTCGCGGTCGCCGCGGATGCGCTCCACCTCCGGGAACAGCTCCGCGCCGTGCTCGCCGCGGTGGAAGAGCGTCACCTCGTGGCCGCGCTCCAGCGCCGCCTCCACCAGGTGCCGCCCCACGAACTGCGTCCCGCCCAGCGCCAGGAGCCTCATCGCGCCGCGCCCCCGCGCTCCCGCAGCGCCCCCAGCAGCTTGTCGTGGATCCCCCCGAAGCCGCCGTTGGACATCACCAGCACCACCTCGCCGCCGCGCAGCTCCGGCGCGATGCGCGCCACGATGTCGTCCGCGGCGGGGATGAAGTGCGCGTCCTTGCCCTGGGCGCGCCACGCGTCCACCATGCGCTCCGGGTGGATCGCCGTCGCCTCGGTGTAGCGCTCCGGGTGGAAGAGCCCCGCCAGCACCACCGCGTCCGCCCCGGCGAAGGCCGCCACGTACGGCTCCTCGAACTCGCGGCGCTGCGCCGTGTAGCTGCGCGGCTCGAAGATCGCCACCACCCGCCGCCCCTCGTACTTCTGCCGCACCGCGTCGATGGTCTCGCGCACCGCCGTGGGGTGGTGGGCGAAGTCGTCGATCACGACCACCCCCTCCACCTCGCCCCGCACCTCCATCCGCCGCCGCACGCTGCGGAAGGTGCGCAGCCCGGCGCGCACCCCGTCGCGGTCCGCCCCCACCGACTCCGCCGCCGCGATGGCCGCCAGGCAGTTGCGGACGTTGAAGGAGCCCGCCAGCGGCGTCTCCACCCGCCCCCAGGGCACCCCGTCGCGCACCACGTCGAAGCGCGAGCCCTCCGGCCCGAACTCCGCGTGCAGCGCCGTCCAGCGCGGGTGCCCGCCGCCCCCTGCCGAGGCGTCGCCGTAGCCGAACGACTCGATGGGGGCGAAGGAGCCCCCCGCCATCTCCCGCACGATGGGCGAGTCCCACCCCGCCACCAGCGTCCCGCTGGACGGCACCAGGTTGATGAAGCGCGAGAAGGCGAAGCGGTACGCCTCCTCGTCGCGGTAGATGTCCGCGTGGTCGAACTCGATGTTGTTGACGATCGCCGTGTCCGGCAGGTAGTGCCACATCTTGGGGCCCTTGTCGAAGTACGCCGTGTCGTACTCGTCGGCCTCCACCACGAAGTAATTGGAGTCGGTGAGCCGGAAGGAGGTCCCGAAGTTCTCCGCCACCCCGCCGATCAGGAACGACGGGTTGAGCCCCGCGCACTCCAGCACCCAGGCCAGGATGGAGGTGGTGGTGGTCTTGCCGTGCGTCCCCGCCACCGCCAGCGAGTGCCGCCCGCGGATGAACTCCTCCTTCACGGTGGCCGCCGCGGAGGTGTAGGGGATCTTGCGGTTCAGCACCTCCTCCAGCTCCGGGTTGCCGCGGGAGATGGCGTTGCCCACCACCACCACGTCCGGCCGGGGCTCCAGGTTGTTCGGCGAGTACCCCTCGCGGAAGGGGATCCCCAGCTCCCGCAGCTGCGTGGACATGGGCGGGTACACGTTCTCGTCCGACCCCGTCACGGTGTGGCCGGCCGAGCGGAGCAGGCCCGCCAGGGAGCCCATGGCGGTCCCCCCGATGCCGATCAGGTGGTAGTGACGAGGCTGCATGTACGCCCTCCTGCGTGCGTGGGTTGAGCTGAAGCGGTGCGCCGCGCCCATGCGAGCGGTGTGCCGCGGCGGCGCGGAGGCACTATATTGGCAGTGGCTCCTGCGGCGAGCAACCGCACCCCATTCCCGGGAAGCAACTTCGGATGACGAGCAAGATCACCGCGCGCCTGGCCCTCGCGGCCGCCGGCGCCACCGTCCTGGCGGGCTGCCTGGATACCACCGAGCCCGACCCCAGCTACGCCTGCGGGGTGAGCGCCAACCCCACCGTGGCGGTCGCCGGCGACACCGTGCGCGCGGAGAACGGGCTCAAGTACATCGCGGGGACCGTGGGCGACACCGCCCGGGGCGACGTGGTCCAGAACACCAACACGGTCGAGGTCTGCTACGTGGGCTTCTTCCCCAACGGGCAGGTGTTCGACCGGGGCGCCCTGGCCGCCGACATCCCGGCAAATCAGCTGATCCCGGGATTCCTGCAGGGGATCGTCGGCATGCGCGAGGGGGGCACCCGCCGGCTCATCATCCCGCCTGCGCTCGGGTACGGCAGCACGGACGTCAAGGACCGGACCACCGGGGCGGTCGTGATCCCGGCCAACTCCACCATCGTGTTCGACGTCGGCATCATGCGGATCCGCTGAGCCGGGCCGGAGCGGAGACCCCAGCATACATCTCGGGGCGCCGGCTGATGTGCCGGCGCCCCGAAGTCATTTCCGTCATCCCTTCCAAGGACCGCCAGCCGCTCCGGACGGAGCGGGCTGCCGCCGATCCTCAGAATACGAAGTCGTAGACAGGCCAGGCGTACCCGCTGGCGCAGGGACCGCTGGCCTGCCATCCACAGAAGTACTCGATGATACCGCCCATGCTTCGCTGGACATGCGTTCCCCAGATGTACTCCGTCTGGGTGATGGGAGTAAAGATGCTGCGCACCTCGTGCTTGAGCCGCACGGCGGTCGGAGTCGCCCAGTTGTTCCCGATGTTGCCGTACTCGCTGATCTCGACCACCGCGTCCTGCGTGGGTCCCGGGCAGCTGTCATACCCGTAGGCGCCGTTCTCACAGTCGCTCCAGCTCTTGTAGTTGGCGTGCTTGTCCAGTGCGACGAAAACCACCGGCGCGACCTTGTACTCCGCCCTCCAGGAGGGCCAGGACCCCGCGCTCGTGGTCTGCGTGGCGTCTGAGGTCTCCCGGTAGTGGGCGGAGGTGGTCACCGAGTAGGTGGTCCACCGATTCGGGTCGGTGGCGGAGGGCGCCTCCATGGTGACGATGATCCACTCCGAATCCCCCTTGTGGCCCGTGTTGCCGACCGGCCACAGGGCGGTGTTCGGGCAGTCCTCGTGATACGCGACCAGGTACATGACCTTGACGGCGTTCGGCCGGCCGCTCCAGAGGGCGGCGGCCCAGTATGGCTCACGCACCGGACACTGGTCCCCCGCGCTGATCCGCAGGAGCGGCGCGAAGGTGAGGGCAAGGCTCTGCTCGCAACCGTCCCGGATCCCGTCCTGGTCCGCGTCGTCGCCCGAGGGGCTGGCGCAGTAGCCGTACGAGAAGCCCATGTCCTTTCCCGCGGTCGGAGTCGGCTGCGGCTCCGTGGGCTCGCACTCGATCTCCTCCGTGGAAGGGTCGTCCAGGCACATCGCGGTCACCTCGCCGGGAGACTTTCCGCCCCTGCGGCACGCCGCGGCGGAGCACTCCGGGTCGGTGGCCGAGGGGTCCAGCGAGAACTCCACCTCCCTCCGAGAGATCGTGCTCCGGAGGCGGTCCGCGACCGCCGCGCGGACCGCCTCCGGATCCGCCCCGAACGAAGCCTCCGCCGGACGAAGCATGACGATCACGTACGACGGCGCCTCGAACACGCCCAGCCTCACGGGCTCTCCCGCGGGGTTGTAGCCGTGCAGAGCGCCGCCCTTCTTCGCGACCTCGGCCAGGCTCTCCGTGGTGCCGAAGACCGCCAGGTCGCCGGACCCGGTCCAGCTCGCCCGGTCCGAGGCGCGGGTCACCACCAGCTCCATCTCGGGCAGGTCCCGGAGCAGCGCCCGCAGCTCCTGCCTGCTCCTCTCGACCCTGCCCGCCCCCGCGTCCAGCAGCAGGCCGCCGTCCGCACCGCCGAGGTAGCTCTTCAGGTGCAGGGCGTGCTGCGGGTTGGGGCTGTCGCGCAGGTCCTCCAGGAGCCTGCGGCGAAGCGCCGGGTCGTCCAGGGAGCGCGCGATGGTCCGGGCGAGCACCTCCGCGTCCTGCTGCTGAGCCGTGGTCACGGCTCTCGGAGCCGCGCTTGAGGATCCGGTGTTCGGGGCGGCGATCTCGTCGCTGCATCCCCACGAGGCCGCCAGCAGGACGGCGGCCGTCCCCAGGCGGAAGGTGGTGCGAAGGCTCATGTGTCCTCGGTCGGAGGGTGTGATCCGGGATGGATGGAAAGCCGCCTGTCGATCGTCGCTGCGGCGGTGGTGGAAGACCGCGGCGTACTTCAGGGGGTGGTGGCCCGCTCGACCAGTGTGGAGGCGACCAGCTCTACCACCGGCGCAGCGATGAGGAGCGGGACTGCCTCGCCTCCGGATCCCGCCGATTGGAACACTGCCGCGCCGATGCCCAGCGAGACCGCCCCGGACAACAGCAGGCTTCCCCGCGATCGGTTGGCCAGATGCACCCCCACGGGGATCCCAGCCGCGGCTCCCAGAGTCGCGTTCCGCACCGCGCCCCCGATGTCGCCCCTCGCCCCGGGGGCGAGCAGCCCCACGCCCGCGCCGACCGCGCCTCCGACCAGCCCGCCCCGGATCATCCGGCCGTACTCCGGCCGTTGCTCCCGCGACCGGAACGCGAGCGTCCGCGCCTGCCCCGGCGGGGCGGATGGAGCCGTGCCCGCGAGGTCCGCCCACGACGGAGAGCGCCACTGCGCTGCGGCGGGCAAAGAGACCGAAGCGAGGGCTGTGGAGCCGAGCAGCACGGTGCCGAACGTGCGAAGCGGACGCATGGAATGATGCGATCGGGGGGCGGGCGGATGCTGCACTTTACCGGGCCGGGGCCCGGTTGATGCAGAGGCGGGCGCCGCGTGGCTCGTCCACGAGGAAGCGGAAGGGACCCCTACGAATGTTTCCGCCTGCAACCATAGCATAGGCCGATCATGAGCGCAATCGTAGCGCCTTAACTCACCAGCCATCTCGACCCAGCTACTTATCCGATGACCAGTGACACGCTCCTCGCCGTCACGGACGACCTGTGGGTGCCCCGCGCGGAGCTGGACTTCCGCGCGTCGCGCTCCGGGGGGCCGGGCGGGCAGCACGTGAACACCTCGTCCACGCGGGTGGAGCTCACCTGGGACGTGGCGGGCTCGCCCTCGCTCACCGAGGAGCAGCGCGCCCGCGTCCTGGACAAGCTCGCCAACCGCATCGACGGCGGGGGCGTGCTCCGGCTGGCCGCCAGCGAGCACCGCAGCCAGCACCAGAACCGCGAGGCGGCCGTCGAGCGCTTCGTGGAGCTGGTGCGCGGGGCGCTGCACGTCCCCAAGCCGCGCAAGAAGACCCGCCCCACGCGGGCCTCGCGCGAGGTGCGGCTCCAGTCCAAGAAGCGCCGGTCCGAGGTCAAGCGGCTGCGCGGATCGGTGCGGCCGGACGAGTAGCCGGAGGGTTCCGCCGGGTTCCTCAACTCGGCATTCCTCTTGCACTTGGGGGAGCCGACGGCCGCGGGAGCGGCCGGATGGGACCAACTCACCCGAGAGAGCCGAGGGAACCATGGAATTCATCTGGATGCTCATCATCGGCCTGATCGCCGGCGCGATCGCCAAGCTCATCATGCCGGGGCGGGATCCGGGCGGCATCATCGTGACCATCCTGCTCGGCATCGCGGGCTCGTTCGTCGGCGGGCTGCTCGCGAACATGCTCGGCATGGGCGACGGCAACAGCACGGCGGGGCTGATCGGGTCCGTCATCGGCGCGCTGATCCTGCTGTTCCTGTACCGGATGATCGCCGGCCGCCGCCACACGCGGCTCTGAAGCCGGCTCTTACGTCTGAGCAGGTCTCCACGAGCGGGGCCGTCCTCCGGGGCGGCCCCGTTTTTCGGGTCTGGAGGGTAGGTGGCGGGCCGCTCCGGAGCCCGGCGGTACTGCTGCCGGTCTCCTCCGCGGACTCGGCGAGCCCCCGCAAACTGCCGCGGGGTCTCACCTCGCCGGAGCGAGCCTCGCCCAACTGCCGGCGAGTCTCCCTCCGTCAAAGATCATGTGGGTACTGCCTGAACTGCGAACGGCAACGGCGGAACGGCGCGCGTGGGCACCGTTCCGCCGTCGTGTCGTGCTCCCCTCCCCCCTGCGGGGAGGGGCCGGGGGAGGGGGTCGCCGTCGCAGGCTGTCCCCTGTCCCCTACCCGTGCCCCGGGTCGGACCTCACCAGCAGCACGCCGGAGAGCGTCACCACCACGCCCAGCAGCGCCAGCGGGCCCGGGCGCTCGCCCAGCCACAGGGCGCCGACGGCCAGGGCGACCACGGGGGTGAGGTTGGAGAAGATGGAGGTGCGCGTGTTGCCGATCTTTTCCACGCCGCGGTACCAGATCAGGTAGGCCAGGCCGATGGACATGATGGCCGAGAACCACAGCCCGGCCCAGGCGCCGGGACCCACGGCGCCCCAGTCCTGGCCGACGAGGCCGGGGGTGCCCAGCAGCACCAGCCCCAGCGTCCCCACCCACAGCGTCCAGGCCGTGGTCCTCACCGAGCCGTACTTCTGCACCACGGGGCGGGCGCCCACGGTGTAGAGCGCCCAGGCGAAGCAGGCGCCCAGCAGGATCAGGTCGCCCTGCAGCGCGCGCTTGCTCCCGCCGCCCGGCGTCAGCGCGCTCCCCGTCACCAGCGCCACCCCGGCGGCGGCCAGGGCGGCGCCCCCCCAGGTGCGCGGGCCGGGGCGCTCGTGGCCCGTCACGGACGAGAGGAAGGCGGTGAACACCGGCGTCAGCGCCAGGATCAGGCTGGCGTGTCCGGCCAGGGTGCGGTCCAGCCCCAGGATGAAGGCCATCTGGTAGACCACGTTCCCCAGCACCCCCAGCAGCAGGATCCGGGGCCAGTCGCGGCGCTCGGGGAGCGAGAGCGGGCCCTGGGCGCGCAGCACCACGAACACGAACGCCGAGGCGATCGGGTAGCGCAGGGCGTTGAAGGCCAGCGGGTCGAACGCCTCCAGGGCGCGCTTCACCACCGCGAAGTTCACCCCCCACACGAACACCATCAGCGCCAGCGCCGTTTCCGTCCACCCCCAGGGCGGGACCGGTCCCGTCGCCTCCGCGCCCAGCGTGCCGTCCACGCCCTCGCCGTCCGCCTCGCCCGCCCTCGTGCTCGCCATCCCTGGATCCCCGCCGCTGCTGGAAAAGGAGCAGAAACATGCAACCGGGGTGCCCCCGGGGCCACCCGGCACCGCGGGGCGACGGAATGACCGCTCTTGCGCCCCCCAATGCCGGAGCATATACTGTCGGAAACTATCCGGCCGCCCGGCCACGCCCCACCCAATCTCTCCCCGCGAGGCAGACATGAAGCACACCAGATCGGTCCCCGCCGCCGTGCTCGCCCTGCTGGTCACCGCCGCCTGCGAGTCGTCCGACGTGCCGGTCGGGCCGGAGCCCGCGGACGTGGCGGCGGGCCGGGCGCCCCAGTCGTTCCGCACCCCGGACGACGAGTTCGCGCGCGCCTCGCGGGCGGAAGCTCCCGGGTTCGCCGGCTTCTACCTCCGGGAGGACGGCACCCCGGTGATCCGCCTGGTGGACCAGGCCAGGCGCGGCGAGGTGCAGCGCTACCTGGCGCAGGAGCTCGCCTCGGCCCGCCGCGGCCGCCACGCCGCCGCGCCGCAGCAGCCGGTGTTCGAGCCGGCCGCCCACGACTTCGCGCAGCTCAAGGAGTGGGCGGAGCAGCTCACCCCGCTGATGCAGTCGCGCGGCGACGTGTACCTGGTGGACGTGGACGAGGTGGGGAACCGCGTGCTGCTGGGCGTGGCGGACGCCACCGCCACGGGCGCCGTCCGCGCCGAGGCCGCGCGCCTGGGGATCCCGGCCTCCGCCGTCGCCACGCAGACGCAGCCCGCCCCGCAGGAGCGCGCCTCGCTCCGCGACCGGCAGACCACCCTCAAGGGCGGCATCCAGATCGCGTTCAGCAGCTACGTGTGCACGCTGGGCTTCCCGGCCACGCGCAACTCCACGGGCGCGACCGTCTTCGTCACCAACTCGCACTGCACCGGGACCCAGAACGCCAGCGACGGCATCGCCATCTACCAGAACACCGTCGCCAGCGGCAACCAGATCGGCAACGAGGTCGCCGACCGCGGCCTGTACGCCTGCGTCAGCGGCGTCACCTCCTGCCGCCGGGCCGACGCGGCCTACATCAGCAACAACGGCACGCGCGCCGTGGGCCGGGGCCTGATCGCGCGGACCAACTGGGCCACGGGCGCCAACGCCGGCACCACCATCGTGGGCGACTTCCGCATCGTGAGCCGCTACACCGGCTCGCTCCCGGTGGGCACCTACCTGGACAAGACCGGCCGCACCAGCGGCTCCACCTACGGCCAGGTCACCAACTCCTGCGTGACCATCGGCAGCCTGCGCTGCCAGGACATCTCCAAGGTCTGGTCCGAGGGCGGCGACAGCGGCTCGCCGGTCTACGTCTGGACCAGCAACAACGACGTGCAGCTGCACGGGGTGATGTGGGGCGGTCCGGGCACCGACTACACCACCACCTACTCCAGCCGCCTCGCCGGCATCGAGGCCGACCTGGGCGCGCTGAGCAACCTGTGCGTGTCGAGCTGCTGAGGAACGGCGGTACGGAGTACGAAGTACGCTGGTAACTACTCAGCCTGAGCATAGTTGATGCAGCGGGTCTCGGGAGCAAGGCCCTGGTCGAGAGCGGAGGCTGCATGTTGACACGCGACGAGATACTGGCCGTCTACGCGGCGGGACCCGAGGCG
>JBFMFL010000220.1:0-12076 GCA_040752145.1 Gemmatimonadota bacterium | reverse complement strand
GAATTGGGAGAGGGTGGCGAGCCTCAAGCGAGCCGGGTGAGGGCCAAAACGGCGCCCCACCGGGAGATCCCGGTGGGGCGCCGCCGTGCATTTCAGCGTACTGCGTACTGCCGTTCTACTTTCGCACTCCCGCACTCCCGCACTCCCGCACTCCCGCACTTTCGCACCGCCGTTCAGGGATACAGCTGCCGCAGCGCCCAACCGCCCGGCGCGCCGGGGTCGCGGGTGTAGACGTCGCGGTCGTGCAGGCGGCTGGGCCTGCCGAACCACAGCTCGATGCGGTCCGGCACCACCCGGAAGCCGGACCAGAAGGGCGGCCGCGGGATGTCGCCGGGGAAGCGCGCCTCCGTCTCGCGGATGCGCTCCTCCAGCGTGGCGCGCGCGGGGAGCTCCTCGCTCTGGCGCGAGGCCCACGCGCCGATGCGGCTGCCGCGGGGGCGGGAGGCGTAGTAGGCGTCCGCCTCCCCGGCCGTGACGGGCTCGGCGCGGCCCTCCACGCGCACCTGCACCTCCAGCGGCTGCCAGTGGAAGCAGAGCGCCACCCACGGGTTGCCGGCGATCTCGCGCGCCTTGCGGCTCCCCAGGTTGGTGTAGAACACGAAGCCGCGGTCGTCGAACTCCTTGAGGAGCACCATCCGCGACGAGGGGCGCCCCTCCGGGCCCACCGTGGAGAGCGCCATGGCCGTGGGCTCCGGGAGGTCCGTGGCCCGGGCGCGCTCCAGCAGCTCGCCGAAGCGCGCGAACGGGCCCGGGTCGGCCGCCGCGGGGGGAGAGGCGTCCGTCATCGCCGCGCGCTAGTTGGTCCGCGTGGCGGGGCGCTTCAGCTCCACCGGCACGACGGCGCGGGTGTTCTCCCAGGCCATCGCCAGCTCGCCGCGCCCGTTCTGCCCGGGCGTCAGGGTGATGGTGAACTGCTCCACCGGCGAGCGCGGGGCGCCCACCCGCATGGGGATGCGGGCCAGATCGCGCTCGGGGTCGTAGACGGTGCCCCACTGCCCGGTCTGGCGGTTGACCACCAGGAGCCAGCGGTCCGCCGCGGGGACGGTGTAGAGCGTGTAGGTGCCGCGCGGCACGTCCACGCCGCCGATGCGCAGGTCGGCGCTGGTCACCAGCGTGGTGGCCGCGTTGGCGCCGGTGCGCCACACCTGCCCGAACGGGACCAGCCCGCCCATGATCTTGCGGCCGCGCGCGTACGGGCGGCCGTAGTCCACGGACACCGTGGCGCCGCCCAGCCGCATGCTGGCGGTGTCGCGCGGGCTGGCGACGGGGCGTTGCTGCTGCGACGCCGCCGCGAGCGGCGCCAGGAAGAGCAGCGCGAGCGCCGGGAGCGCGCGCGCGAAGAGCCTGCGGGTCATCCTGCCTCCTCCGTGAACGGGGTGCCTGCCAGTGGACCAGGGGGGATGATAAGGCCCGCGGCGGGGCGCGCGAAAGTGCGGCGGCGGCGGCGGCACCCGGGACAAACCCTGGACGGGGTGCGGGCGGACACGGGGCGTGCGTGGCCCGCATCCTGCTCACCGGGGTGCGGCACCGGCTCTCACGACGCCCGGCGAAGGGCGCGCACGGCAAGGCAGACCCAATGGAGATCACCGTCAACTGCAGGCTCGCCGTGGCGCTGGCACGGGAGATCCGCGACGCCCGCGAGGACCTGACGCGGCGCTGGCTGGACCGGATCGCCGCGCGCGTCAACCTGGACCCCAACCGGGTGTTCCCCACAGACGAGCTGCTGGACCACGTGCCGCTGCTGATGGTGGGGATCGCCGACTACCTGGAGGACCCGGCGCAGGAGATCAGCGCCGACGTCCCCGTGGTGGCCAAGGCGATCGAGCTGGGCGGGCTGCGCTACGACCAGGGGTTCGACGCCCACGAGATCCTCAAGGAGTACGAGATCCTGGGGGGCGTGCTCTTCGCCTTCCTGGTGAGGACGGTGGACGGGGTGGAGGAGCCGTGTACCCGCTCCGAGCTGCTGGCCTGCGCGCACCGGCTCTTCCGCGCCGTGTCCATCATCCAGCAGCACACCACCGGGCACTACCTGCGCCTTTCCGCCGAGCAGGTGAGGGAGCGCGAGAACCGGCTGCGCAGCTTCAACCGCATGGTCTCGCACGAGCTCAAGAACCGCATCGGCACGGTGCTGGGGGCGGCGCAGATGCTCCAGGAGGAGTGGATCGCCGCCAACCCGGAGAAGCGCGCCCGCTTCGCCGGCATGGTGGTGCAGAACACCGAGGCCATGCAGGACGTCCTGCAGAACCTGCTGGAGCTGTCGCGGCTGGACAACGACGTCCGCCGGCAGCGCAACGTGCTCCTCCCCGAGGCCGTGGGCGAGGTGATGAGGCAGCTGCGCGAGATGGCGCAGGCGCGCGGGGTGGAGGTCGAGGTGGAGGGGGAGCTCCCCTGCATCGAGGTCAACGCCGCGGCGGTGGAGCTGTGCCTCTCCAACTACGTGTCCAACGCCGTCAAGTACTCGGACCCGTCGCGGCCGAGCCGCTGGGTGCGGGTGCGCGCCTCCCTGCGCAGCGACCCGGGGGGGCGCGGGTGCGAGCTGGTCGTGGAGGTGCGCGACAACGGCATCGGCGTGCCGGAGGAGGCGCGCGCCAAGCTGTTCCAGCGCTTCTTCCGGGCGCACGGCACCGTCACCGGGGTGGAGGGGACCGGGCTGGGGCTCAGCATCGTCCGGGAGACCGCCGAGTCCATGGGCGGGCGCACCTGGGCGGAGTTCGGCGAGGAGGGCTCGGTCTTCGCGCTGGCGCTCCCCTGCAGGCGCGTGGGCGAGCGCGCCGGCGGGGAACGTTGACGGCCGACGGGGGTTGGACCTTTCGGGCGCTCGCGGGCGCCCTTATCTTTGAAGCCTCTTCCTGAGGCCCTGCTGTCCGCCCACCGAGGCGGGCCGGGATGTCACCGGCCGAATCTTCCCCGAAATACCTTCATGCTCCAGACCCCACGGCCCGACACGGGACGCAGGTCCACGCGCATAGACCAGCTGAAGCGCGCCATCTCCGACCACGTCACCTACACGCTGGCGCTGGACCAGTCCAGCGCCACCGAGCGCGACGTCTACATGAGCACGGCGTGGAGCGTCCGCGACCGGCTCGCCGAGCGCTGGGCGGCCACCCAGGCCGCGTACCGGCGCGACGACGTCAAGCGCGTCTACTACCTGTCGCTGGAGTTCCTCATGGGCCGCGCCCTGGGGAACGCCCTCATCAACCTGGGGCTCGACGGCGTCACCGCCGAGGCCGTCGGCGAGCTGGGCTGGGACCTGGAGACGCTGGAGGAGCGCGAGCCGGACGCCGGCCTGGGCAACGGCGGCCTGGGGCGGCTGGCGGCCTGCTACCTGGACTCCATGGCCACGCTGGAGATCCCCGGCTACGGCTACGGGATCCGCTACGAGCACGGCATCTTCAAGCAGCGCATCGACGCCGCCGGACGCCAGGTGGAGATGCCCGACAACTGGCTGCACGACGACAATCCCTGGGAGATCGCCCGCCCGGACCGCACCTACCCGGTGAAGTTCTACGGCCGGGTGGTGAGCGAAAAGGACTCCGAGGGGCGCGTCCACTTCAGGTGGGTGGACACCAGCGACGTGCGGGCCATGGCGTACGACACGCCCATCCCCGGCTACTGCAACCACACCGTCAACACCCTGCGGCTCTGGGCGGCCAAGGCCACCGAGGAGTTCGACCTGGAGGGCTTCATCCGCGGCAACTACATCGCCGCGGTGGAGGCCAAGACCCAGACCGAGACCATCTCCAAGGTGCTGTACCCGCCCGACGACACCGGGGCGGGGAAGGAGCTGCGCCTCAAGCAGCAGTACTTCTTCGTGTCGGCCACGCTGCAGGACATCATCCGGCGCTACAAGCGCGAGCGGAAGACCTTCACGGACTTCCCGGACAAGGTGCAGGTGCAGCTCAACGACACCCACCCGGCGGTGGCCATCCCCGAGCTGATGCGGCTCCTCATGGACGAGGAGGGGATGGAGTGGGACGACGCCTTCGACATCGCCCGGCGCACCTTCGCGTACACCAACCACACGGTGCTCCCGGAGGCGCTGGAGGCGTGGGGGGCCGACCTGTTCTCGCGGCTCCTGCCGCGGCACTACGACCTGGTGAAGGAGATCGACCGGCGCTTCCGCGAGCGGGTGGCGAGCCGCTTCCCCGAAGACCCGGCGCGGGTGGAGCGCATGGCGATCATCTCCGGCGGGCAGGTGCGGATGGCCCACCTGGCGATCGTGGGGAGCCACACGGTCAACGGCGTGGCCGCGCTGCACACGCAGATCCTGCGCGAGCGCATCTTCCACGAGTTCGACGAGATGTACCCGGAGCGCATCACCTCGGTCACCAACGGGGTGACGCAGCGGCGCTGGCTCCTCAAGGCGAACCCCGGGCTCTCCGGCCTGATCGGCGAGAGCATCGGCGACGGGTGGATCGTGGACCTGCCGCTCCTGCGGGGGCTGGAGGCGCACGCCGACGACCCGGCGTTCCGGCAGCGCTGGCGCTCCATCAAGGCCGGGAACAAGGCCGCGCTGGCCCGGACGGTGCTCGCCGAGGCCGGGGTGAAGATGGACCCGCACGCCCTGGTGGACGTGCAGGTGAAGCGCATGCACGAGTACAAGCGCCAGCTCCTCAACGCCCTGCGCCTGGCCGACCTGTACCTGCGGCTGCGCGACGAGCCGGGGCTGGACGTGGTGCCGCGCGCGGTGCTCTTCGGGGGCAAGGCGGCGCCCACCTACTGGACCGCCAAGCTGATCATCCAGCTGATCAACGCCATCGCGGCCAGGGCCAACGGCGACGCCGCGGTGAGCCCCAAGCTGCAGGTGGCCTTCCTCCCCGACTACCGCGTGTCGCTGGCGGAGAAGATCTTCCCCGGCAGCGACCTGTCGGAGCAGATCTCCACGGCGGGGTACGAGGCGTCGGGGACGGGGAACATGAAGTTCGCGCTCAACGGGGCGCTCACCATCGGCACGCTGGACGGCGCCAACGTGGAGATCGCGGAGGCGGTGGGGCCGGACAACGTGTTCATCTTCGGGCTCACGGCCGAGCAGGTGACGGCCGCCAAGGCGGCGGGGTACGACCCGCGCCGCTACGTGGAGGCCAGCCCGCGGCTGCGCCGGGTGCTGGACTTCGTCTGCTCCGGCGAGCTGTCGCCGGAGGAGCCGGGGCTCTTCCGGCCGCTGGTGGACTCCCTGCTGCACGACGACCGCTTCATGCTGCTCGCCGACTTCGACGCCTACCTGGCGGCGCAGGACGCGGCCGACGCGGCGTACCGCGACCGCGAGGCGTGGACGCGCAGCGCCATCCTCAACGTGGCGCGCTGCGGCTTCTTTTCCAGCGACCGCTCGGTCAGGGAGTACGCGGAGCGGATCTGGAAGCTTTAGACCGGCCGGGGCGGGCCGGCGTTCCGCGGGGCACCGTGCCGGACGGCACGGTGCCCCGCGCTTTTTTTGGCCGCCCGCCGCGTTGACATGCGTGTTTCCGCCCGCTAAGCTGCTGCCTCGTCACCCCTTTTTGCGGAATCCCCCACGTTTTCCGGGTCCAAGCAGCTGTCCACGCCCCGGCTTCCAGGCAGTCCCGGTCCGGTCCCGTCGGCGCAGTGCCCCCGGCAGCGGCGCCGGAGCGCCCCGTTCCCGCCATTCCCGGCTCTCGTCCCCTCCAGCGAAAGGAAGGTGCCCCCCGGTTCCTGGCTTCGTGCTCGCGGTCCCCTCGAAGTGCTGCAATTCGTCTCAAGGAGAAACAAATGACCCTTCCAGGCCGCCGGAAGATCGCGCGGCTGCTCCTGGCAGCAGCCGCCCTGCTGGGCATGGCCGCCTCCCCGCTCGCCGCCCAGGCGGTCGGGACCGTGCGCGGCACGGTCACCCAGACCGGCAACCAGACCCCCGTCGCCGGAGTGCGGGTGACGGCGGAGAGCGGCCAGGCCGCCGTCACCGACGCCGCGGGCGAGTACACCCTCGCGGGCGTCCCCGCGGGCCGCGCGCAGCTCCGCGCGCAGATGCTGGGCTACTCGCCCGCCGCGGCCACGGTGACCGTGGCCGCGGGGCAGACCGCCCGCGCCGACTTCGCGCTCGCCGCGACCACCGTGTCGCTGGACGCCATCGTGGTCACCGGCACGCCGGGGGCCGTGAGCCGCCGCGAGCTGGGCAACTCCATGGTCAAGCTGGACGCCGCCACGGTCACGGAGCGGACCACGGTGAGCGACGTCGCCGAGATCCTGCAGTCCCGCACCCCGGGCGTGCAGATCCTCTCCAACTCGGGCACCCCGGGCGCGGCGGCGGACATCGTGGTCCGCGGCGCCGGCTCGCTCACCTCGGTGCGCCCGGTGATCTACGTGGACGGGATCCGCTACAGCGACGCGTCGCTGGGCAACTTCGGCGCGTCGGGCGCCGGGGCCACCTCGTTCAGCACCCAGGTCACCTCGGCGCTCTCCTTCATCAACCCCGAGGACATCGAGTCCATCGAGGTGCTCAAGGGGCCGGCGGCGGCCACGCTGTACGGCGCCGAGGCGGCGGGCGGCGTGATCCAGGTGATCACCAAGAAGGGACCGCGCGGCCAGGCGCGGACCAGCTGGAACCTGAAGTACGAGTACGGCCGCAACCAGATCGGCTCGGACATCACCGACAACTTCACCACCTGCACGCCGGCCAACATCGCGGCCCGCTCCACCGTCAACGGCGTGTCGGTGCCCACCTACACCGGCTGCCAGGACGTGGCGCCGGGCACGGTGCTCCGCCAGCGCAGCCCCATCCTGGACGACCCGTACGGGATCAGCGACGGCGACGTGAACCGGTTCAACCTGTCGGTGCGCGGCAGCGGCGACAAGTTCTCGTACTTCGTCTCCGGCGACGTGGACAGCGAGAACGGCCTGTTCTCCAACAGCTTCAACCGCCGCCGCTCGGTGCGGGCCAACTTCACGGCCTTCGCCACCGAGCAGCTCAACTTCCAGGTCTCCACCAACTACGTCCGCAACCACCTGCGGCTCCCGGTGGGCGACGAGTCGGGGCAGGGCCTCTACCTGCTCTCCGTGCGCGGCATCCCGGGGCGGAGGAACGACTTCGCCAACGTGTTCCCGGGGTACCCGGGCTCGGTGAGCGGCTTCCACGCGGTGCGCTACGACAACCAGACCTACTCCGACCGCACCACGCTGGGGGCCACGACCAGCTACACGCCGTTCGGCTGGTTCCGCAACAAGCTGACGCTGGGGCTGGACCTCACCCAGAACGAGGCGCGCCTGCTGTCGCCCCCGGGCTCCACGGACGCCGACTTCGCGGGCACGCCCGAGGGCGCCAGCTACCTGCGCTACCCCCGCACCCGGGTGCTCACGGCGGACTACGTGGGGACGCTCGACTTCCCGCTCACGTCATGGCTGGAGTCGTCCACCTCGTTCGGGACGCAGTACCTCGCCCGCCGCTTCGACCAGCTCTTCGGCTCGGGCACCGGGCTGGGCGCGCCCGACATCACCGCGATCCAGAACGCGGCGATCACCTCGGGGTCCAACACGTTCGAGGAGGTCAACTCCATCGGCTACTACGTGCAGCAGCAGCTCAGCTTCAACAACCGGCTGTTCCTGGTGGGCGCGCTGCGGGCGGACGACTTCTCCAGCTTCGGCGAGGAGTTCGACGTCATCGTCTACCCCAAGGCGCAGCTCTCCTACGTGGTGAGCGAGGAGCCGGCGGTCGCGGGCTTCTTCGACGCCATCCGTGCCGCCGACGTCAAGCTGCGCGCGGCGTACGGCCAGGCCGGGCGCGCCCCCACGGCGAACCAGGCCAACCAGACGTACACGGTGGTCAAGGTGACCCAGCCCACCGCGTCGGGGGTGACCACGGTGAGCGGCGTGCGCACGCTCAACTTCGGCAACCCCAACCTGGAGCCGGAGCGCGGCGAGGAGTTCGAGCTGGGCTTCGAGGCCGCCTTCTTCGACAGCCGGTTCGGCATCGACCTCACCTACTACAACAAGCGCACGGACAACCTGCTGCAGGCGGTCTCCATCGCGCCGTCGGAGGGCTTCTTCCAGGGCCGCACGGAGAACCTGGGCGACATCCGCAACACCGGCGTGGAGCTGCTGCTGACGGCCACCCCGGTGCAGGGCGACCGCTTCGTGTGGGAGAGCCAGCTCAACCTGGCCACCAACAAGAACGAGCTGCTCACCTTCGGGCAGGAGGGGCTTACCCGCAGCGTGCTGATCGGCCAGGCGTACGGCGCGGTGCAGGAGAACCGCCCGGGCTACCCGCTCGGCGGCTTCTGGGCGCTGCTCCCGGCCCGCGACGCCGCCGGCAACTACGTGTACAACAACCGCGGCCTGCCGGTCGTCGACACGGAGCTCAAGTACCTGGGCCCGCCGGCGCCCACGCGCGAGATCGGGCTCTCGAACACCTTCACGCTCTTCCGCAACGTGCGGCTGTTCGCGCAGCTGGACTACAAGGGCGGCAACAAGGTGTTCAACTACAAGGAGTACAACCGCTGCCGGTTCCAGACCAACTGCGAGCGGGTCAACGACCTGCGCGTGCTGGCGCCGGCGAGCGCGGCGGACTCGGCCTTCGCGCGCGAGGTGGCCATCTACCGCGGCCAGGCGGTGACGCCCGCGGGGGCCCCGGCCAACCTGTTCTCGCCGTACATCGAGGACGCCGACTTCCTCAAGCTGCGCGACGTGTCGGTGTCGTTCACCGTCCCCTCGCGCTACCTGGAGTTCACCCGCGCGTCCGGGGCCACGCTGACGCTGTCCGGCCGCAACCTGGCGACGCTGTGGACCAAGTACTCCGGGATCGACCCCGAGGTGAACACCTACGGCAACCGCTCGTTCGTGCGCATCGACGCGTACGCGATGCCGCAGAACCGGCGCCTGTCCGCCTCGATCAACCTGAACTTCTGACGCGGGGACGATTCCGATGAACCGCTTCCTAGACACCGTCCGGCGCCGCGCGGCCGCCCTGGGGGTCGCGCTCGCGGCCTCCGGCGCGCTCGCCGGGTGCGACGGGCTGCTCGACGTGGAGAACCCGCAGGCGATCGACGCGGGCAACCTGGACGACCCGTTCTACCTCACCCTGCTGACCAACGGGGTGGTGGGCGACTTCCAGCGCGCCTACGACGACCTGGTCTACTACAGCTCCGTCTTCACCGACGAGCTGCGCAACCACACCACCATCGTCGAGGAGCAGCTGATCGACCAGCGCTTCGTCGACCCGGACAACGGCACCGCGGCAATCGCCTACACGCAGGTGCAGCGGGCGCGCTTCCTGGCGGACAGCACCGTGGGGCGCTTCAAGGCGCTGCGCGGCGACAGCGCGAACTCGGACCTGCGCATGGCCCGGGTGCTGGCGTACGCGGGGACCACGTACAACCTGCTGGGCGAGCACTACTGCGGCATCCCGGTGAACCTGAGCGCGCCGCACACCCCCGCGGCCATCTTCCGCGACTTCGCCATCCCGCGCTTCAACGAGGCGATCACGGTGGCGACCGCGGCGCGCGCCGCGGCGGCCGCGACGACTCCGGCGACCACGACGAGCACGCGCGCCGTGGCGGGCGCGGACTCCATCATCAACCTGGCCCGCGTGGGGATCGCGCGCGCGGCGCTCAACCTGGGCGACCGGCCGCTGGCGGCGCAGTTCGCGGCGCAGGTGCCAAACGACTTCGTGTTCCGCTCGCTCTACTCGGAGAACAGCACGGAGGAGAACTCGGTGATCTTCGGCCGCATGACGGCGCCCATCGCGGCGTCGGTGTCGGGGACGCCGTTCGAGGGGCTGCGCGACCCGCGGGTGCCGCTCCCCGAGCAGATGGAGACGGTGCAGGCCGGCGGCCGGGCGTTCGTGCCCAACTCGCCCACGGCGTACAGCACCTACACGGGGACGCTGCCGGGGGGCGAGTTCACCCGGTCCGCGGCCATCCGCATCGCCTCCGGGCTGGAGGCGCAGTACATCCGCGCCGAGGCGGAGGGGCCCACCGCGATCACCCTCGCCTTCATCAACGCCCGGCGGGCGCTGGGCGGGCAGGCGGCGCTCCCGGCCACGGTGAGCCGCGCGGACTTCCTGGTGGCGGTGCGCGACAACCGGCGGCGCGACCTGTACATGGACGCGCACCGGCTGGGGGATCTGCGCCGGTACAAGGCCCAGTACGGGGACATCGAGGACTACAACGAGTTCCAGCGCGGGCCGTACCTGGGGAGCGCGACGGTGGAGTACGCCAACGTGGAGTGCCTGCCGGTGAACCGGGGCGAGGTCAACGCGAATCCGAACTACCGGTGAGGTCTGGGTTTTTCGGTTGAGCTGTCGTGAGGAGAGGCCCGGCGAGAGATCGCCGGGCTTTTTCTCGGGTTGCGGTTTTACGGATGAACTGCTCGTTTGGGCGTGCCCCCGGCTGTCGCCGGGGTCGGGCTGCGCGCGGAGTTACGCACGATACTACCGTGCGTAACTCCGGCGAGCCCCCGCAAACTGCCGCGGGGTCTCGCCCCTCCGGGCGCGCATCCCTCACGCGGGTCGTCGTGGGCGTCGTCGGCCGGGGAGCGCTCCAGCCGCTTTCGTCCCGTTTCCTCCGGGGAGGAGTGAACTTGAAGATTCGCAGAACTGCTTTCGTCGCCGCGGCGCTTGCGCTCGCGGCGTGCTCCGGGAACCCGGGGCCGTCCACGGGCGTCGGCTCTTCTTCCGATGCGCCGCCTCCGGTGCAGCGGGAGTTCCGGGGGGTGTGGGTGGCGAGCGTGGCGAACATCGACTGGCCCTCGCGGCCGGGGCTTCCGGTGGCGCGGCAGCAGGCGGAGCTGCTGGCGATCCTGGAGAGGTCGCGGGCGCTCAACCTCAACGCGGTGGTCCTCCAGGTGCGGCCGGCGGGGGACGCGCTGTACCGGTCGGAGCTGGAGCCGTGGTCGGAGTACCTCACGGGGGCGCAGGGGAGGGCGCCGGAGCCCGCGTGGGACCCGCTGGAGTTCGCGGTGGCGGAGGCGCACCGGCAGGGGATGGAGCTGCACGCCTGGTTCAACCCGTACCGGGCGCGGCACCCCAGCGCCACCACGCCGGAGGTGGAGGGGCACATCTCGCGGACCCACCCGGAGGTGGTGAAGCAGTACGGCGGCAACCGCTGGATGGACCCGGGCGAGCCGCTGGTGCAGGAGCACTCGCTGCGGGTGATGCTGGACGTGGTGCGGCGCTACGACGTGGACGGGGTCCACATCGACGACTACTTCTACCCGTACCCGGAGACCGACTCGGCGGGCGCGCAGGTGGAATTCCCCGACGAGGCGAGCTGGACGCGCTACGTGCAGGGGGGCGGGACCCTCGCCCGCGACGACTGGCGGCGGCGCAACGTGGACGAGTTCGTCCGGCGGCTGTACGACGGGATCAAGCGGGAGAAGCCCTGGGTCAAGTTCGGGATCAGCCCCTTCGGCGTGTGGCGCCCGGGGCACCCGGAGCAGATCACCTCGCGCATGGACCAGTACGGGCAGATGTACGCCGACGCCCGCAGGTGGCTGGTGGAGGGGTGGATGGACTACTTCACCCCGCAGCTCTACTGGCCCATGGCGCAGGCGCCGCAGAGCTACCCCGTGCTGCTGCGCTGGTGGGTCGAGCAGAACGAGCGCGGGCGGCACGTGTGGCCGGGCAACTTCACCAGCCGCGTCGCGTACGGCGACCGCCCCTTCTGGCCCGTGTCCGAGGTGCTGGGGCAGGTGTACGTCACGCGCGGGCAGCCGGGCGCCACGGGCAACGTCCACTTCAGCATGCGCGTGCTGATGCAGAACCCCGACAGCCTGGTGGAGAAGCTGGGACAGGCGTACCGCGAGCCGGCGCTGGTCCCCGCCTCGCCCTGGCTGTACCCCGGCGCGCCGGGCAGGCCCACGGTCGGCGTCCGCTCCGGGGCCGGCGGGGCGGAGCTGGCGCTGGAGCCGGGCGGCGGGGCGCAGCCCACCTGGTGGACGGTGCGCTCGCGCTTCGACCGGTGGTGGCGGCGGGAGGTGCTGCCGGGGTGGGTCCGGACGCACACCGTCGCGGCGGACAGCGCCGGGGCGGCGCCCACGGAGGTGTGGGTGGCCGCGGTGGACCGGGTGGGCAACGAGGGGCCGCCCGCGACGGTGCGGCTCCCGTAGGCAGGAAGCGCGTCGGGCGCCCGGAGTG
>JBFMFL010000022.1:0-41168 GCA_040752145.1 Gemmatimonadota bacterium | reverse complement strand
GCCGGCCCGAAGGGGCGAGACCCGGCGGGGCAGTTTCCGCCGGGGCTCGACTCCGTTGGCGAGCGTTGTTTGCTCGCCTACGGAGCCGCAGCCCGACCCCGGCGCCAGCCGGGGGCACGCCCAAACCCGCCGTACATGCAGTTCAGGGAAGCTCGATCACCCACCGGTACGCCTGGATCACGTCCCGCGAGAACCCGTCCACGCACCCCCACAAATAAACTTGGAAACGACGGTACTGGGCGACCCCCCAGCGCCGCTCCACCTCCTCGCGGTGCCGGTCCAGGTTGCGCGCCCAGTGCAGCGTGGTGAGCCGGTAGTTGTCGGTGTCGTCGTGCACCACGCGCAGCCGGAACGGCGACGCGGCCACCGCGGCCAGGTAGTCGTGAAGGCAGAGCGGCGACCCGTTCCCCGGGAAGATGTGCCGCTCGAAGAAATCGGACACGTCGTGCTTGGTGCGGGTGGCGCTGGCGTCCAGGCACACCCGCCCGCCCGGCTTGAGCAGCGCCTGGTACGCCCGCAGCGAGGCCCGGTAGTCGGGGAGGTGCTCGGTGACGCCCAGGTTGACGACGGCGTCGTAGCGCTCCGCCGGCCGGTGCTCGAACAGGTGCTCGCGCAGCACGCGGCACGGCAGCCCCTCGCGGTCGATGAGGGCCTGGATGTAGCGCTCGGAGGCGGCGGAGATGGTGAGCGAGGTGACGCGGATCCCCCGCCGTCCCGCGTGCTCGGTGAAGGCGCCCCAGCCGCCGCCCACGTCCAGCACGTGGTCGCCGGGCCGGGCGCCCACGGCCTCCAGCGCGAAGTCCAGCTTGCGCGTGATGGCGTCCTCCAGCGGCTCGTCGTCGCGGGCGAACACGCCCTGCGAGTAGCAGCGGTGGCGCCGGTCCAGGAACAGGGTGTAGAACTCCGGCTCCTCGTCGTAGTGCTCGGCGATCCAGCCGCGGTCGCTGGCCACCTGCCCGAAGAGGAGGGGGCGGACGAAGCGGTACAGGTAGCGCAGCGGGTGGCGGTCGGTGAACAGGTCCCGGAGCGCCAGGAGCCGCGCCAGGTCGCCCTCCACGTCCAGCAGCCCGCGCAGGTACGCCTCGCCCACGGCGGTGGCGTCCAGGGTGCTGAGCGCGGCCAGCCCGCGGCGGTCGTTGACCACCAGGGTGACGGCGGGGTCGCCGGCGCCGAACACGGCGGGCGGGGCCCCGGGGCGGCGGAGCGCGAAGCCGCCGCCGGCGGCGGGGAGGAGCGAGCCGGCGCGCTTCTCGATCAGGCGGACCAGGCGGTCGAAGCGGGTGTCCATGGGCGGACGCGGGCGGAGGGTGAGGGAGGCTGCTGCGTACGCTCGGATGCGGGCGGAGTCTCTGCCGCTAGGAGCCGGGGGAGGCGCGAGGGGCGAGCCCGGCCAGGCCGGGCCAGTCGCGCAGGGTCTCCGCGGCGTGGGTGTACCCGGCCTCCACGATGGCGTCCAGGTGGGGGAAGTCCATCAGCCGGAAGCGGTCGATGGGCGGGTGGAAGCACAGGTCGGCCCCCTCGGTGGAGGCCCGCTCGCGGTGGACGGCGTGGAGCATGGAGGCGCGCATCGCCACCTCCATCAGCGAGGGGAAGCGGGCCCGGCTCGCGGCGTCGCGGGAGAAGCGGCCCCGGATCACCTCCCAGGGCGAGGGGACGCGCTCGCAGGTGAAGGTGGCGTCCTCCTCCACCGACACCTCGGAGGCGATCACCGTGCCGGCCCCCAGCTCGCGCATGACGTCGGTGGGGAGGTTGTCGAGGATGGCGCCGTCCACCAGGAGGCACCCGTCGGCCAGCACGGGGATGGCGGCGCCGGGGAGGGAGCCGCTGGCGGTGGAGGCGATGCGCAGCGAGCCGGCGCGGTGCACCACCTTGTCGGCGGTGGTGAGGTTGCTGGAGACGCAGAAGAAGGGGATCCACAGGTCCTCGATCTGCGTGTCGCCGTACAGCATGTGCCCGCACTGGTCGGACCCCCGCTGACCGATGAGCGAGAGGACGGGGACGGTGTAGCGGGTGTGCGGGCGGATCTGCACCCAGACGCGGTGGTTGACCTCGTGGATGCGCGCGGGGCTCCACCCCATGGCGTGCTGCGCGGCGATGGCGCCGCCCATGCTGGTGCCGCCGATCATGTCGATGGGGACGCCGGCCTCCACCAGCGCCCGCACCACCCCGATGTGCGCCAGCCCGCGCGCCCCGCCGCCCCCCAGCACCACGCCCACGGCCCGCCCGGCGAGCACGCGCGCCAGCCGGGCCCAGTCGCCCTCCTCGCCCCAGCGCAGGTGGTGGTGCTCGTCCACGCGGCGGCCCTCCAGCCAGCGGCGGGTGCCGGAGGGGAGGCGGTCGCCGTCGGGGTGCAGCAGCACCAGCACCTCGTGCGCGTCGGTGATCCTCCCCTCCAGCCCCAGCAGCGCGCGCTCGGCCTCGCCGGGGCGGGGGTCGTCCTCCGCCCGGGCGACGAGCAGGACCCGGTCCGCCTGGCGCATGCAGCGGCGCGTCCAGGGGGTGGGGCCCGCCTCGGCCTCGTAGACCACGAAGCGGTGCGTGGACTCCTCCTCCTCCAGCAGCGCCAGGAGCCGGGCGCTCTCCGGGCTCCCCTCCCACGCCTGCGCGATCCCCGCCTCGTCCAGGCGCGCGTCCACCCCCGCCGCGTCCAGCCGCAGCGTGGGGCCGTGCGCGCCCAGCGCGGCGACCAGCCGGTTGCAGAACTCCCGCACCGGGGCGCCGGCGCTCGCGGGGAGCACGGCCACGTTGACGACGAGCCCCGGGCCGGAGCGCGTCCCCCGGTGCAGCCGCTCCACCAGCCCGCGGGTGACGCGGCGCAGCAGCTGCGGCTGCCGCCGGGCCAGCTGGTCGAACTCGTCGCTGGTGAAGCCCACCAGCACGCTGTCGCGCACGGCCTGCACGCGCTCGCCGCGGGTGGGGACGCCGAAGAAGCCCAGCTCGCCGGCCACCTCGCCGCGCCCGGACTCGGAGAGGACGCGGACCGCGCCGTCGCGCTCCACGTGCACGGTCTGCACGCGGCCGCTGACCACGAAGTAGAGCCCGTCGGCGGGGGTGTTCTGCTCGAAGAGGAGGCGGCCGCGGGGGAGGTGTACCCAGTCGGCGGTGGCCTCCACGTCGTCCAGCAGCTGCCGGTCGAAGGCCCCGAACACGGCGTGCAGCCGGCAGAGGAGCTGGCGCGCGTGCAGGCGGCGGAGCGCGGCGCGGATCTCCGGGTGCGCGGCGGCCAGCCGGTCCACCGCCTCCCCGGCCACGCGCCCGAGCACGGCGTCGCCCGCGGCGCGGACCACCACCGGCCGCGCGCTCCCCGCGAACACGTGCATCTCGTCCAGCGCCTCGCCCGGCTCGATGACCCGGACGCGGGTCTCGGAGCCGTCCGGCGCGGGCTCGGCGGCGTGCAGCGCCCCGTCCAGCAGCAGGTAGAGCGCGGCGCCGGCGTGCGGGCCCGCGAAGAGGGCGTCGCCGGCGCGCAGGGCCACGCGCTCCATCTCCGCGTCCAGCGCCGCGGCGGCGTCCGCGCCCAGCCCGCCCGGCAGCGCGGCGGCGGGGGACGCGGGGATCTCTGTCGCGAAGGAATCGGTGGAGCTCATCGCGGGCCGGGAAGGAGGAGGGGCGCGGGACGGGGCCGGCGGGGCGGCCGGCCCGTCCTACTTTGGGGCGGGAGCGCGGCGTTGGCAAGAACGGAGATCGCCGCCCGGGCTCCGCTGCGGCCGCGGCCCGGGGCCTACTCCCCGGGGGAGCGCGGCGGGGCCTCCCGCAGCTCGCGGTAGAAGTCCAGCGTCTGCCCGGCGATGGCGCGCCAGCTGAACCGCGCCAGCACGCGGGCCCGGGCCGCGGCGCTCATGGCCGCGCGCCGCTCCGGGTCGGCCACGAGCTCGTCCACGGCGGCGGCCAGGGCGCGGGCGAAGCTCTCGGGGTCGCGCGGCTCGGGGTCGCCGCCTCCCACCTCGTCGAACCGCACCAGGAGCCCGGTCTCGCCGGGGACGACGATCTCGGGGATCCCGCCCACCGCGGAGGCCACCACCGGCGTCTCGCACGCCATGGCCTCCAGGTTGATGATCCCGAACGGCTCGTACACGGAGGGGCAGACGAAGACGGCGGCGTGCGAGTACAGCACGATGACGTCCTCCTTGGGGAGCATCTCCGGGATCCACACGATGGGGGCCGCCGCCTCGCGCCGGGCCTCCTCCACCCGCGCGGACATCTCCTCCGCGATCTCCGGCGTGTCCGGCGCACCCGCGCAGAGCACCACCTGCACGGGGGAGCGCAGGTGCCGGATCGCCCGCACGAGGTGCAGGATCCCCTTCTGCCGGGTGATGCGCCCCACGAACAGGACCATCGGCAGCTCCGGGTCCACCCCCAGCCGGCGGAGGACCGCCGGGTCGTGGCGGGGGCGGTACTCGTCCGGGTCGATGCCGTTGTGGATCACCCGCACGCGTCCCGCCGGCACCCCGTACAGCTCCTGCACGTCGCGCTTCATCGCCTCGGAGACGGCGACCACGCCGTCTGCGTTCTCGTAGGCGGTGCGCTCCACCCACGACGACGCGTGGTAGGCGGTGCCCAGCTGCTCCACCTTCCAGGGGCGGTGCGGCTCCAGCGAGTGGGTGGTGAGCACCAGCCGCGCGCCGGTCAGCGGCCGCGCCAGGCACCCGGCCAGGTGCGAGTACCAGGTGTGGCAGTGCACCACGTCCGGCGCCTCCGCCGCGCCGGCCATGGCCAGGTTGCGGGCCAGCGCGTCCAGCATGCGCCCGTGGCGGGGGTCCTGCGCCGGCACGTGCGGCCCGGGCGGGATGCCGCGCACGCGCAGCCTGCCGCGCTCCTCCCGCTGCTCGCCGAAGCAGAGCACGTCCACCCGCTCGGCACCGGGGAGGGCGGCCAGCTCGCGCGACAGGTACTCCACGTGGACCCCCGCCCCGCCGTAGACGTGGGGCGGGTACTCGTTGGTGAACAGGGCGATGCGCATCAGCCGAAACGGTCGAAGAGTCGTGGGGACACGCGAAGACCCGCGTGAGGGATGCGCGCCCGGCAGGGCCGAGACCCCGCGGGGCAGTTTCCGCGGGGTCTCGGCTGCGTTGGCGAGCGTTGTTTGCTCGCCTACGCAGCGCGCAGCCCGACCCCGGCGCAGCCGGGGGCACGCCCAACCCCGCAGTTCAAAGCCGTTCAAGAATCAAATTACGGTGCCGTCGGGGATCTCGGCGTTCTTGGGGATGACGATGATCCCGTCGCGGATGTAGAAGCCCGGCCCCTCGCCCTCCTGCACCCCCTCCTGGTTGGTGATGACGCACCCCTTGCCGACGGAGGCGTTGCGGTCCACGATGGCGCACTCGATCCGCGAGTCCTCCCCGATCCCCGGGTTCGCCGGCCCCTGCACCGGGGCGCGCCCCTCGCACCCCTGCCAGCCGTAGTAGTCCGCGCCCATGATCACCACCCGGCGGATCTGCGCCCGCGCGCCGATGTAGGAGCGGATGCCGATCACCGAGTCGGTGATCTCGGCGTCCACGATCACGCTCCCCTCGGCGATGATGGAGCGCTCCACGGAGGTGCGGATCACCTTGGCCGGCGGGAGCATGCGGGCGTTGGTGTACAGCGGCCGCTCCGGGTCGTACAGGTTGAAGTCCGGGCGCGGCTGGGCCAGCATGATGTTGGTGTCGAAGAACGACTTCACCGTCCCGATGTCGTTCCAGTAGCCCGTGAACGGGTACGCGATCACCCGGCAGCTCTGGATGGAGTTGGGGATGATCTGCTTGCCGAAGTCGTGCTCGTCCGGGTTGCCGTCCAGCACGTCGCGGAGCACGCGCGCGTTGAAGATGTAGATGCCCATGGAGGCCAGGAACGTCCGCCCGGCCTCCTGCATCTCGGGCGACACCGGGCTCTCCTTCCCCTCCAGCTCCTCCCGCCGCGGCTTCTCGTGGAACTCGGTGATGCGGTGCGCGTCGTCGGTCTTGAGGATCCCGAACCCGGGCGCGTCGGCGGCGCGGACCGGCGTCACCGCCACGGTGATGTCGGCGTCGTGCTGCTTGTGGTGCTCCAGCATCACCCGGTAGTCCATGGAGTACAGCTGGTCCCCGGACAGGATGATGACGTGGTCGTGCGGGTAGTTGCGGATGTGCGGCATGGTCTGCCGCACCGCGTCGGCCGTGCCCTGGTACCACAGCCCCGAAGCGGCGGTCTGCTCGGCGGCCAGGATGGTCACGAACCCGCCGTGGAAGCGGTCGAAGATGTAGGAGCGCGCGACGTGGTTGTTGAGGCTGGCGGAGTTGTACTGGGTGAGCACGAAGATCCGGTACAGCCCGGAGTTGATGCAGTTGGAGATGGGGACGTCCACCAGCCGGTACTTCCCGGCGAGCGGCACCGCCGGCTTGGCGCGGTCCATGGTCAGCGGGAAGAGCCGCGTGCCGACACCACCTCCGAGAATGACTGCGAGCATCGGGCGATTGGGCGCGAAAGGACGGGTGGGCCGGGGCGAGCCGCCGGACCGACCCCAGGTTGGCTTCAGGTGCCGGCACGGCGATGCAAAACGTATGCGGGCGCGATCCCGGGCGACAGGCGGGCGGCCCGCTCCCCGTCTGCTCCCCGAAACGCACGACGCCGGAGGCCCCTCGCGAGGAGCTTCCGGCGTCTCTCTCCCGCCTCGTCCCGGCCCGCAGGCCGGCCGCGCTACCTCCGCACGGCGGCGGAGTCGGCGCGGGACACCTCCACGCCCAGCAGCGTGGGCTGCACGCCGCGGTCCGGGAGCACCGGCGCGGGGGGCGGCGGCGGCACGTAGGGCGCCGCCAGCGTGGCGAGCGCCACCCGTCCCCTCCCCCTGCGCGTCCAGCTCTGGTACGCGTCGGCGAGCGCCCGGTGCTCCACCTGCTCCTCGGGGAGCCCGCGCTTGCGCAGCAGCTCGCGCGCGTCGGCCAGCACGCGCCCGCCCCGCCCGTACACGTCGGGGTGCATCTGCACCTGCTGGCTGCGGACCTCGGCCAGCCGGTACACCACGTCCAGCCGGACCGGGTTGTAGAGCGGCACCGGGTGGGTCACGCCGGAGTTGGACGCCAGGTAGTCGATATGCCGCGGCCCGAACCCGGGGGTGCGGTCGGCGTGCAGCCGCCGCGTCAGGTCCATGATGTCCGCGTTGGCCATGCGGATGCAGCCGTGCGACGCGGGCCCGCCCAGGCGCCCCACGCTGGTGGTGCCGTGGATGTAGTACAGCTCGGAGATGTGCAGCTTGACGCGCCCCATGGGGTTGCGCGGCCCCGGCGGCTCCGGCTTGCGGCCCTGCGCCCACGCGCTCTCCGGCGGGTGCCAGCCCGGGTTCCAGATCATCCGGGAGATCCAGAACGTGCCCGTGGGCGTGGGGTGCGCGCGCGTTCCCACGGACACCGGGTAGCTCTTGACGGCGGAGTCGCCGCGGATCAGGTCCAGCCTGCCGGCGGGGACGTTGACGACGATCCGCAGCCGGGGGTTCGGCCTGGGCGTCGGCTGCGCGGGGGCGGCCGACGTGGCGGCGGGCGCGGTCCTGGGGGCCGGGGTCTGGGCGTGCGCCGCCGTCCCGAGGAGGGCCAGGGCTGCGAGGGCGGCGAGGGTGCGGCGGGGGGACTGCATGGGTCTGCGTGGAGCGGAGGTGGCCGGCGGGGGCGCGGGCCCGTGGGATCCGGGCACGCGGGCGCGGCTGTCCGGGGGACGGCCGCGCCCTGCGTGGAAGCTAGCGAATGCGCGGCCCGAATCAAGGTACGCCTGCGGGGCCGCGGTGCCCGAACGGGAACGGAGGCGACACGTCGGCGGTCCTCCGGCGCCGGCACCTGCGCGGAGAGGTCGGCGCCACCCAGGACGAAGAGATCCTTCCCCGGCTGCTCGTTCGGGCGCGCCACCCTTCGGCATGTCCCCCCGATGAGCCCGCTCGCCGCAGCGCGGGCCCCACGGCTCAGGTCAGCCGGAGGGGCGGGGCGCCAGCGCCTCCGAGAGCACGGCGGCGAACTCCCGGACGTGCGGCTCCCGCACCAGCGTGAAGTGGTCTCCGGGGACGGTCGCGCTCCGCACCGTCCCGGTGGTGAGCGCCCGCCACCGCTCCACTTCCGGGGCGGCCGGCGCGGTTCGGTCCCCCGCGAGAACCAGCAGCAGGTCGGACGCGCAGGGCCCGGGCCGGTAGCTCGCGGCGGCGGCCACGTTCGCGCGGAAGACGGTCCACAGGTGCTCGAAGCGCCGGAGGTCGAGGTCCACGGGCACCACGTCGGCCGCCCGTGCCAGCTCCCACGCACGCGCCAGCCTCTCGGCCGGGGGGAGCGCGGCGGCCTCCGCCGGCGAAAGGGGGATCCGCTCCGGGGCGAGCCCCAGGTGCAGCACGAAGCCGGCGAGCAGCTCGGGGTCGTCCGGGTCGACGGCGGGCGCCGCGTCCCCGGGGGCGCGCGAGTCCACCAGGGCGAGCAGCTCCACCTCCTCGCCCCCGGCCTCCAGCCGGCGGGCCATCTCGAAGGCGACCAGCCCCCCCATAGACCACCCGCCGAGGCGGTACGGGCCCGCCGGCTGCACTCCGCGGACGTGCGCCAGGTAGTCGGCAGCCATTTCCGGGATGCCGGCGTGGGGCGGCTCGTCTCCCTCCAGCCCCCGGGACTGCAGGCCGTACAGGGGCTGGCCGGGGCCAAGGCGCCGGGCCAGCGCGGCGTACGAGGCGACGTTGCCCCCCGCCGCGTGTACGAAGAAGAGCGGCCGCTCGCCTCCCGCGGGCTGGATCGGCACCAGCGGACCCGGGGCCGGGAGCGGGGTCCCGTCGCGCAGCTCGCGGGCGAGCCGCTCCACGGTGGGTCCGGCGAGCAGCGTCGCCAGGGGGACCCTGCGGCCGGTGAGCCGCTCCACCGCCCCCACCAGGCGCAGGGCGAGGAGGGAGTGGCCCCCCAGCGCGAAGAAGTCGTCCCGCGCACCCACCGGCTGGACCCCCAGCAGCTCCTCCCAGAGCCGTGCGAGCCGCAGCTCAAGCGGGTCGCGCGGCGCCAGGAACGAGTCCTCCCCGCGCGCCGCCTCCGGGGCCGGGAGCGCGCTGCGGTCCAGCTTGCCGTTGGGGGTGAGCGGCAGCGCGTCCAGCGCCACGAAGGCGGAGGGGACCATGTGCTCCGGGAGCCGTCCGCGCAGGTGCGCGCGGAGCTCCGCCGCGGACGGCGCGTCCGCCCCCGGCGCGGCGAGCAGGTAGGCCACCAGCCGGCGCCCCTCCCCCGCGTCCTCCCGCGCGACCACCACCGCTTCCCGCACCGCCGGGTGCAGCGCCAGCGCGGCCTCGACCTCGCCGGGCTCGATGCGGAAACCGCGCACCTTTACCTGCGCGTCCGTCCGGCCCAGGAACTCCAGCACGCCTCCCGGCAGCCGGCGCACCCGGTCGCCGGTGCGGTACATCCGCGCCCCGGCCGCTCCGTGGCCCGCGAACGGGTCCGGGACGAACGCCGCGGCCGTCGGCCCCGGCCGGCCCAGGTACCCCCGCGCCAGCAGGGCGCCTCCCAGGCACAGCTCGCCCGGGACCCCGTCCGCCGCGGGAGCCCCGAAGGCGTCCAGCACGTACGCGGCGCGCCCGGGGAGCGCGGTCCCGATGGGGACGACCGGTCCCGTGAAGGCGCCGGGGTACCCGGCGGGGACCTCGTAGGCGGTCGCGGTCACCACCGCCTCGGTGGGCCCGTAGCCGTTCACCAGGCGCGCCGGCGAGGCGACCGCCGCGCGCCAGCGCTCCACCAGCGCGGAGGGGACCGCGTCCGCCCCGGACAGCAGGAGGCGCAGCCGCGGGAGGGCGCTCCCCGCGGCGGCCTCCGCCACCTCGCGCAGGTACGCCGGCGGCAGGTCGGCGACCGTGATCCCCAGTTCGCCCGCCCGGGCCGGCCACTCCGCGGGGCTCCACGGCTCCCCCTCGCGCAGCACCAGCGTCGCCCCGGAGGCGAAGGGGAGGAAGATCTGCTCGACGGAGACGTCGAAGCCCGCCGCGGCGGAGTGCAGCACCCGGTCCGCGGGCGAGAGCCCCAGCCCGCGCGCGAACCCCGCCACGTGCGCGGCGGCGGCGCCGTGCTCCACCACCACCCCGCGCGGCGTGCCCGTGGAGCCCGAGGTGTAGATCAGGTACGCGGCGCAGCGCTCGTCCACCTCCGCGGCGGGCGGCTCCGCCCCGCCTTCGTCCTCGGTCTCCCGGGCCCCGCCCAAGAGCAGCGTCTCCACCCCCGGGGCGCCGACGGCGCCCGCCCCTGCCGCGTCGGCCAGCAGCAATCGCGCGCCGGAGTCGGCGAGAACGTAGGCGAGGCGCTCCGCCGGGTAGGCGGGGTCCAGCGGGACGTACGTGCCCCCGGCCCGGAGGACGGCGAGCAGGCCGGCCACCATCTCCGGGGTGCGCCCGCAGCAGATCCCCACCGCCACCTCCGGCCCCACCCCCCGCCGGCGCAGCAGGCGCGCGAGCTCGCCCGAACGCCGCTCCAGCGCGGCGTAGGTCAGCGTCCGCCCCCCGCACTCGAGCGCCGGAGCCTCCGGGGTGCGCGCCGCCTGCGCGGCGAACAGCCCGTGCAGCGTCCCCGCGTCCCCGGCGGGCGCGCCAGCGGTGCTCCGTTCCGCCGCGACCCGGGCCCGCTCGTCGGCGGACAGGAGGTCGAAGGCGTCGTAGAGCCCGTGCGGGTCCTCCGCGATCCGCGCCAGCACGGCCAGGTACCGGCCGAAGAGCCGCTCCGCCTCCGCGTCCGAGTAGCGCGCGGAATCGTATTCCACCGACAGCTGCACGCCCGCGTGCGTCGCCTCGAAGGAAGCCCCGAATGGGAAGTTGGTCCCGCCCGAGCCGCGGCTCTCGCCCCCGAAGCGCCCTCCCCCTTCCGCCGCCACCCCGTCCATCACGTGGAAGTGGACGAAGTTGAAGAGCGCGGCGAAGGCGGGGTCGCCCCCGCGCGTGCGCTGCAGCTCGGCGGCGGGAAAGCGCCGGAACGGGAGCAACCTGCGCTCCTCCCCGAAGCCGGCGCGCGCCAGCTCCAGCCAGCTCCCGCCGCGCAGGCGCAGCCGCAGCGGGACGGTGTTGAGGAAGAGGCCGAGCACCCGCTCCGCGCCGGCGCCCTCGGGCCGCCCGTTGGCGACCAGCCCCGTGACCACGTCGTCCGTCCCGGCGGCGGCCGCGAGCACCCGCAGGTGCGCCGCCAGGAGGAAGCTCTTGAGCGGGAGCCCCTCGCGCCGGGCGAGCCCCGCGAGGCCGGCCGCGACCCCCGCGGGGAGGGGGCCGCTGCGCGTGCGGTTGCCCGTTCCCCCGGCGGGGCCGAGCGACGCAGGGAGGGTAGGCGCGGAGTCTTCCAGCGTCTCCGCCCAGAAGGCGCGGGCCTCCGCGGACGCGAGCACCTCGCGCTCCAGCGCCACGAACTCGCGCAGGACCGAGGCCGGCGGGGCCTCGTCCCGCGGCCGCGGCGCCGCGAAGTACAGCCCGAACAGCTCCGTGAGCATGGCGGCCACGCTCCACCCGTCCAGGATGGAGTGGTGCTCGGTGAAGCCGAACTGGAAGGCGTCCGGGCCGAGGGTGTGGACGTGGAAGCGGATCAGCGGGGCCGCGCCCCGGTCGAAGGCGCGCAGCCGCTCCGCCTCCACCCACGCGTCCAGCGCCGCCCCCCACGCCTCCGGGGCCAGGCGCGCCAGGCAGGTCACCGCCAGCGGGACCTCCACCCGGCGGTGGACCAGCTGCATCGGCTCGGAAAAGGCGGCCAGCTCGAACGAGGTGCGCAGCACGGGGTGCCGGGCCGCCAGGGTGGCGAGGGCGCCGCGCAGCCGCGCCCCGTCGAAGGCGGCGCGCACGGGGAAGGCCTGGACGTTGTGGTAGACGGACTCCTCGGGGCGGCGCTCGCTGTGGAAGAGCATCCCCAGCTGGAGCTGCGTCATGGGGTAGGCGTCCTCCACCCCCTCCGGCACCCGCTCCCGGTCGGCGGGGGCGAGCATCGCGAACGGCCCCGCGGCGCCCTCGCCGGCGGCGTGCTCCGCGGGGAGGACGTGCGCCGCCAGCTCCGCCACGGTCTGGTGCCGGAACAGGTCCTGGAGCGAGAAGGGCACCCCGCGCTCGCGCGCCCGCGCCAGCAGCTGGATGGCGCGCATGGAGTCGCCCCCCAGGGCGAAGTAGTTGTCGCGGGCCCCCACCCGCTCCACCCCGAGCGTCTCGGCCCACGCCCCGGCCAGCGCCTCCTCCACCAGCCCGCGCGGGGGGACGTACTCGGAGGCGGCGCTCCGCTGCGTGCCGTCCGGCGCCGGGAGCGCACGGCGGTCCACCTTGCCGTGCGGCGTGAGCGGGAGCGCTTCCAGCAGCACGAAGGCCGCGGGGACCATGTAGTCGGGGAGGCGCGCGGCGAGGCCGGCGCGCAGCGCTGCGGCGTCCAGCTCCTGCGCGGCGGCGCCCGCCACCACGTAGGCCACCAGGCGCCGGGCCCCGGGCTCGTCCTCGCGCGCCACCACCAGCGCCTCCCCGACGCCCGGGTGCGCGAGCAGGGCGGCCTCGACCTCCCCCGGCTCGATGCGGAAGCCCCTCACCTTGACCTGCTGGTCGCCGCGGCCCAGGTACTCCAGGTCTCCCCCGGCGCGGCGCCGGGCCCGGTCGCCGGAGCGGTACATGCGCGCCCCGGGCGCGCCCGCGAAGGGGTCGGGGAGGAAGCGCTCGGCCGTCAGCGCCGGCCGGCCCAGGTAGCCGCGGGCCGCCCCCGCCCCGCCCACGAAGATCTCCCCGAGGACGCCGTGCGGGACGGGCTCCAGCCGCGCGTCCAGGAGGTAGACGCCCAGGTCGGGGATCGCCTCGCCGATCCTGCTCCCCGCCCCCGACTCCGCGTCGGCCCGCCGGAGCGGGCGGAAGGTGACGTGTACCGTCGTCTCCGTGATCCCGTACATGTTGACCAGCCGGGGACGCCGGTCGCCGTGCCGGTCGAACCAGGGCTTCAGGGAGCGCGGCTCCAGCGCCTCGCCGCCGAAGACCACCCAGCGCAGCGCCAGGTCGTCCGCCGTGCCCTCGTCGGCGCGGACCAGCTGGCGGAAGGCGGAGGGCGTCTGGTTGAGCACCGTCACCCCCTCGCGTGCCAGGAGCGCCCGGAACGCCGCGGGGTCGCGGCTGGCGCCGAAGGGCACCACGACCAGGCGCCCGCCGAAGAGGAGCGCGCCCCAGATCTCCCAGACGGAGAAGTCGAAGGCGTAGGAGTGGAAGAGCGTCCACGCGTCCTCCGCCCCGAAGCCGAACCAGGCGTCGGTCGCGTCGAACAGGCGCAGCACGCTGGCGTGGGTGACCACGACGCCCTTGGGCCGGCCGGTGGAGCCCGAGGTGTAGATCACGTACGCGGCGCCCGCGGGATCCGGGTCCGCCGCGAGCGCCGCGCCGCCGTCGTGCCGGCCGGCGAGCAGCTCGTCGAACGTGAGCACCGGAGCAGCGGAGTCGGCCACGACGCCGCGGGTCGTCTCCTGGACCACCACCAGGGCGGCGCCGGAGTCCTCCAGCAGGTAGGCGATCCGCTCGGGCGGGTAGGCGGGATCGATGGGGACGTAGGCGCCGCCCGCCTTGAGCACCCCCAGCACCGCGACGACCGTGTCCGGCGAGCGCTCCAGGCAGAGGCCCACGCGGGTCTCCGGCCCCACGCCCAGCCGCCGCAGCCCGCGCGCGAGCCGGTCGGCCCGCTCGTCCAGCTGCGCGTACGTGAGGCTCGCGCCCTCGCACACCAGCGCCACCGCGTCCGGCGCCTGCCGCGCCCGGGCCTCGAAGCGCCGGTGGATGGACCCGTCCACGGGATGCTCCGCCCGCGTCCGCCACTCGCCGACCACCTGCGCCCGCTCCGCCTCCGCCATCAGCTCCAGCGAGGAGAGCGGCAGATCCGCGCCCCCGGCGACCTGCTCCAGGAGGCGCGCCAGGTGCCCGGCCATGCGCTCCATGGTGGCGCGCTCGAACAGGTCCGTGGCGTAGGTCAGACCGCCGCGCAGGCCCCGGGGGGTGGCCGCCAGCCCCAGGGACAGGTCGAACTTGGCCGACTCGGGCTGCGCGTCGAGCGGAGCGACGCGCAGCTCCAGGATGCCGATTCCGGCGCCCTCCGCGCCCCCGAAGGTGAAGCTCACCTGGAAGAGCGGCGAGTGGCTGAGGCTGCGCTCCGGCTGGAGCTCCGCCACCAGCTTCTCGAACGGGACGTCCTGGTGCTCGTAGGCGCCCAGCGTCACCTCGCGCACCCGCCGCAGCAGCTCGCGGAACGGGGGATCGCCGCCCAGGTCGGTGCGCAGCACCAGGGTGTTGACGAAGAAGCCGATCAGCCCCTCCGTCTCCCGTCGCGTGCGCCCGGCGATGGGGCTGCCGACGACCACGTCCCCGCTCCCGGCGTAGCGGGAGAGCAGCAGCTGGAACGCCGCCAGCAGGGTCATGAACGGCGTCGCGCCCTCCCGCCGGCCCAGCGCCGCGAGCCGCTCCGGCAGCCCGGCCGGGAGCTCCACCGGGACGGTGCCGCCCCGGAACGAGGGAGCAGGAGGGCGCGGGTGGTCGGTGGGCAGCTCCAGCAGCTCGGGCGCGCCCGCGAGCTGCGCCTTCCAGTACGACAGCTGCCGCTCCAGCGCCTCGCCGGCGAGCTGCCGGCGCTGCCAGACGGCGTAGTCGGCGTACTGCACGGCCAGCTCCGGCAGCGGGGACTCCCCGCCCGCGCGGTACGCGGCGTACAGCGCCGCCAGCTCGCGGAAGAGCACGTCCATGCTCCACCCGTCGCTGACGGCGTGGTGCATGCACAGCAGCAGCGCGTGCTCCTCCGCGCCCGCCTTCAGCAGCCTGGCCCGGAAGAGCGGTCCCCGCTCCAGGTCGAAGGGCGCCGCGGCGTCCTCGCCCGCGCGCCGCTCCACGTCGGCCCCGCCCGGCCCGGACAGGTCCTCGACGACGAGCGCGAAGCCGGTGAACGGCTCGATCACCTGCACCGGGGCGCCATCCACCTCGCGGAAGACGGTGCGCAGCGCTTCGTGCCGGCGCACCACCTCGCCCAGGGCGCGCTCCAGCGCCCGGACGTCGAGGGCTCCGTCCAGCCTCAGCGCCAGCGGCACGTTATAGGTGGTGCCCCCCGGCTGCAGGCGGTCCAGGAACCAGAGCCGCTCCTGCGCGAACGACAGCGGCAGCCCCGTCGTGCGCTCGCTCGGCATCACGGCCGGCAGCGCGGGCGCCCCGGCGCGCCGGATCTCCTCCACCCGCCCGGCGAGCCCCGCCACCGTGGGCAGCTCGAAGACCGTGCGCAGCGGCAGCTCGACCCCGAACGCCTCGCGCACCCGCGAGACCACCCGCGTCGCCAGCAGCGAGTGCCCGCCCAGCTCGAAGAAGCCGTCCTCGACGCCGACCCGCTCCAGCCCCAGGACCTCCGCCCAGATCCCCGCAAGCACCTCCTCCGTCGGGGTGCGCGGGGCCACGCAGCCCGCCGCGGCAAATGCGAAGTCCGGCGCGGGGAGCGCCCTCCGGTCCAGCTTGCCGTTGGGCGTCAGCGGCAGCCGGTCGAGCCGGACGAATGCGCCCGGCACCATGTACTCCGGCAGGCTCCCGCGCAGGTGCGCGCGCAGCTCGTCCGTGCCCGCCTCGCCCACCACGTACGCCACCAGCCGCTTCTCGCCCCGCCCGTCCTCGTGCGCGACCACGGCGCAGTCGGCGACCCCCACGGCCCGCCGCAGCACGGCCTCGATCTCCCCCAGCTCGATGCGGAAGCCGCGGACCTTGAGCTGTCCGTCCAGCCGGCCCAGGTACTCCAGCGCGCCGTCCGCCCGCCAGCGCGCCCTGTCGCCGGTGCGGTACAGCCGCGCGCCGGCCCCGCCGGCGAACGGGTCGGGGACGAACCGCTCCGCCGTCAGCCCGGGGCGCCTCCAGTACCCGCGGGCCACCTGGACTCCCCCCACGTAAAGCTCTCCCGGGACCCCGACGGGTACGGGACGCATGCCGTCGCCCAGGACGTAGGTGCGGGCGTTCGCGATCGGCCTCCCGATCGAGCGGGGTTCGTACGGGAGGCGGCACTCCAGCGCGGTCACCCGCACCGTCGTCTCGGTGGGCCCATACACGTTCAGGAAGGTCCGCCCCCTCCCCCATTCCTCCACCAGCGACGCCGGACACGCTTCTCCCCCCACGCTCACCACCCGCAGCCGGGGGAGCGGAGCGACGGGTACCGCGGCCAGAGCCGAGGGCGTGAACTTGGCGTGGGTGATCCCGAGCCGCTCCAGCAGCCCGGTCAGCTCCCACCCGGGCAGGAGTGCCTCACGCCCGGCGAGGCAGAGCGTGGCGCCGGAACAGAGGGTCGGGAACAGGTCGGCGAGCGACGCGTCGAAGTGCAGCGGCGCGAAGAGGAGCGTTCGCGCGCCGGGCCCGAAGGACGCGAGCCGGATCGAAGCCCACGCCATGTTGGCGACGGAGCGGTGCTCGACCACCACGCCCTTGGGCCGCCCGGTGCTCCCGGACGTGTAGATCATGTAGGCCGCGCTCCGGGGGCCGGCCCCGCTCTCCACCCCTCCGGTGGGGAACGCGTCGAGCGCGGCGTCCCGGTCGACGCGGACGACGTCGCACTCGCACCCCTCCAGGGCGCCCGCGAGCTCCGCCTGCGTCAGGATCATCCTCACCGCCGAATCCGCAACGACGAACTCGAGGCGCTCCCGGGGGGAACTCACGTCGAGCGGGACGAAGACCCCTCCCGCCTTGAGCACACCCAGGAGGAACGCGACGGTGCGCGGGCCGGGCTCCAGGTGCAGGGCCACGCGGTCTTCCGGGCCGATCCCCCGGCCCATGAGGAACCGGGCGGCCCGGTTGGCCCACCGGTCCAGCTCCCGGTAGGTGACAGCCTCCCCCTCGAAGAGGAGCGCGGCCGCGTCCGGCGTCCGCTCCGCCTGCGCCTCGAAGAGCCGGTGGATGCACCGGTCGGACGGGTACTCGGCTTCAGTCCGGTTCCACTCCTCCACCACCTGCGCGCGCTCCGCCCCGTCCAGCAGCTCCAGCTCGGCGAGGAGCGGGTCGCCGCTGCCCCCGACCTGCTCCAGCACCCGCGCCAGGTGCGTCGCCATCCGCTGCACGGTGCGGCGCTCGAAGAGCTCCGTGTTGTACGTCAGTCCACCGCGAACGCCGCGGGAGGTCGCCACCAGGCCCAGCGACAGGTCGAACTTGGCGGTGTCGAGCTCCGCGTCGACGACGCCCACGGTCAGCCCCGGCAGGGCTTCGCCGGAGTCCTCGGCGTTTTCCAGCGAGAACGTCACCTGGAACAGCGGCGAGTGGCTGAAGCTCCGGTCCGGCTGCAGTCTGGCCACCAGCTTCTCGAAGGGCACCTCCTGGTGCTCGAAGGCGCCCAGCGTGGTCTCGCGCACTCGCCGCAGCACCTCGCGGAAGCTCGGGGCCCCGCCCAGCTCCGTGCGCAGCACCAGGGTGTTGACGAAGAAGCCGATCAGCCCCTCCGTCTCCCGGCGCGTACGCCCGGCGATCGGGCTGCCCACCACCACGTCCTCGTTCCCACAGTACCTGGCGAGGAGCGCCTTGAAGGCGCCCAGCAGCACCATGTACAGCGTGGCGCCCTCCCGCCTTCCCAGCGCCCGCAGACGCTCCAGCAGCTCGGCCGGGAGATCGACCGGCACGTGCGCCCCGTGGTACGTCTGCACCGGGGGGCGGGGGTGGTCGGTCGGGAACTCCAGCAGCTCCGGCGCGCCGGAGAGCCGCTCCTCCCAGTAGGCGAGGTGCCGGTCGAGAGCCGCGCCCTCGAGCTGTTCGCGCTGCCAGACCGCGAAGTCGGCGTACTGCACCGCGAGTTCCGGGAGCGGCGACTCCCCGCCCGCGCGGTACGCGGCGTACAGCGCCGCCAGCTCGCGGAAGAGCACGTCCATGCTCCACCCGTCGCTGACGATGTGGTGCATGCCCAGCAGCAGCACGTGGTCCTCGTCCGCCAGCCGCAGCAGCGTGGCGCGGAAGAGCGGGCCCTGCGCCAGGTCGAACGGGCGCGCCGCCTCTTCCACGGCGCGGCCCTTCACCGCCGCCTCGCGCTCGTCCCCGTCCGGTACGGACAGCTCCTCCACCGGCAGCGCGTAGCCGCCGAACGGCGCGATCACCTGCACCGGGGAGCCGTCCACCTCCGCAAAGGTGGTCCGCAGCGTCTCGTGACGCCGGACGATCTCCCCGAGCGCGCGCTCCAGCGCCGCTACCTCCAGCCCGCCGCTCAGGCGGAGCGCGAACGGCATGTTGTAGGTGGTGCTCCCCGGCTCCAGCCGGGCCAGGAACCAGAGCCGCTCCTGAGCGAGGGAGAGAGGCAGGGGCCCGGTGCGGCCCACCGGAGCGACCGGGGGCAGCGCCGGCAGCTCCGCCCGGCGGAGCGCCTCCACGCGCTCGGCCAGCGCCGCGACCGTGGGGCTCTCGAACATGGCGCGCAGCGGCAGCTCGACCGCGAATACCTCGCTGGTCCGCGAGACCGCCCGGATCGCCAGGAGCGAGTGGCCGCCCAGCTCGAAGAAGCTGGTCCGTGTACCCACCCGGTCCAGGCGCAGGGTCTCCGCCCAGATCCCCGCCAGCACCTCCTCCTCCGGGGTGCGCGGGGCCACGTAGCCCCCCGCGGCGGAAGCGAAGTCCGGCGCGGGGAGCGCCCTGCGGTCCAGCTTGCCGTTGGGCGTCAGCGGCAGCCGGTCCAGCCGGACGAGCGCGCCCGGCACCATGTACTCCGGCAGGCTCCCGCGCAGGTGGGCGCGCAGCTCGTCCGTGTCCGCCTCGCCCACCACGTACCCCACCAGCCGCTTCTCGCCCGGCGCGTCCTCGCGCGCCACGACGACGCACTCGCGCACCGCCTCGTGCCGGCGCAGCACCGCCTCCACCTCCCCCGGCTCGATGCGCAGTCCACGGATCTTGACCTGCTCGTCCAGGCGGCCCAGGTACTCCAGGTTGCCGTCGCGCCGCCAGCGCACGCGGTCACCGGTGCGGTAGAGCCGCCCCCCGGCCCGCGTCCCGAACGCGTCGGGAACGAACCGCTCTGCCGTCAGCTCCGCCCGGCCGAGGTATCCCCGCGCCACCTCCACCCCGCCGATGCACAGCTCACCCGGCACCCCCGCCGGGACGGGCTCCCCGGTCGTGTCCAGCACGTACGCCGTACGCCCGCCCACCGGGCGGCCGATGGGGACGCTCGCGCCCCATTCGCCGGCGCGCCCGGCCGGGATCACGAAGAGCGCGGGGGTCACCACCGTTTCCGTGGGGCCGTAGCCGTTGATCAGCGTCACCTCGCCGCCCGGCACCTCCTCCCACGCGAGGACGGACGCCGGCTGGAGGGCCTCGCCGCCGACGGTGATCAGCCTCAGCCGGGACCTGAGCGCGCCCACGGCGTCGCGGTCGTGTACGAGCTGGTTCCAGTACGCGACCGGCAGGTTCAGGGCGGTCACGCCCAGGGCCGACACCCGCTCCGCCAGCTCGGCGGGAGTCCAGAGCCCCGGATCCCGGACGGCCACCGACGCCCCCGCGACCAGCGGCACGAGGATGTCCTCCAGCGACTGGTCGAAGGCGAGCGCGGCGAACACCAGCCCCCGGTCCGCGGCCGTGTACCCGTACGCGCGGGCTACCTCCCGGAGGTGGGACACCGCCGCCGCGTGCGGGACCACCACCCCCTTCGGGAGGCCGGTCGAGCCGGAGGTGTAGATCAGGTACGCCGCGTTCTCGGCGGTGGCGAGCGGAGGGAGGGGGGCGTCCCGCTCCTCCCCGTCCGGGTCGGCCAGGCAGGAGTCGAGCGTGAGGACCACGGGTCCGCCCGGGGGGAGGCGCCCCGCGAGCCCGTCCTGCGTCAGCACCAGCGCCGCGCCGGCGACACGCAGGAGGTCCGCCAGGCGCTCGGCCGGGGCGTCCGGGTCGAGGGGGAAGTACACCCCCCCGGCCTTGAGAACCCCCAGCAGGGTGGGAACGACCACGGGAGAGTGCTGCATCAGCACCGCGACGACGGTCTCCGGCCCCACGCCGTGCGCCCGGAGGCGGTGCGCCAGCCGGTTGCTCGCGCGCTCCAGCCCGGCGAACGTGACCGTTTCCCCGGCGGAGACCAGCGCCACCGCCCCGGGAGCGCGGCCCGCCTGCTCCTGGAAGAGCTCGTGCACGCACGTACGCGGACGCTCCGCGGCGGGAGGGTTCCACGCCTCGAGCACGCGGCGACGCTCCGCCTCTCCCATGAGCTTCAGCTCGGAGAGGCGCACGCCGGGCTCGCCGGCAACCTGCTCCAGCACACGCTCCAGGTGGCCCAGCATCCGCTCGACCGTACTCCGCTCGAAGAGGTCGGTGCTGTATTCCACGACCGCTTCGAGCCTGCCGCTCCCCACGGTGAAGCCGAGGGAAAGGTCGAACTTGGCGCTGTCGAGCTCCGCGTCGACGGCATCCACCTTCAGACCCGGCAGGCTCCCTCCCGTGCGACCTACGTTGTCCAGCGTGAACATCACCTGGAAGAGCGGCGAGTGGCTCAGACTCCGCTCGGGCTGCAGCTCGGCCACCAGCCTCTCGAAGGGGAGGTCCTGGTGCTCGTACGCGCCCAGCACACGCTCACGCACCCGCCTCAGCACCTCGCGAAAGCTCGGGTCGCCGGTGAGGTCGGTGCGCACCACCAGCGTGTTCACGAAGAAGCCGATCAGCTCCTCCGTGTCCTGGTGCGTGCGCCCCGCGATGGGGCTCCCCACCACCACGTCGTCGCTCCCCCCGTACCTGGAGAGCAGCACCTGGAACGCGCCCAGCAGCACCATGAAGAGCGTGGCACCCTCCCGCTGGCGCTGCGCCTCCAGCGATTCCAGCAGCTCGATCGGAAACGGGGCCTGCACGCACGCGCCCCGGTACGTCCGCACCGCCGGCCGGGGATGGTCCGTCGGCAGCTCCAGCAGCTCCGGCGCGCCCGCGAGCGTCGCCTTCCAGTACGAGAGCTGCCGGTCCAGCACCTCGCCCTGCAGCCGCTCGCGCTGCCACACCGCGTAGTCGGCGTACTGCATGGGCAGCTCCGCGAGGGGCGACGGCCGACCCTCCCGGTATGCCGCGTACAGCACCGACAGCTCGCGGAAGAGCACTGGCATGCTCCAGCCGTCGCTGACGATGTGGTGCATGCACAGGAGCAGCGCGTGCTCGTCCCCGCCCAACCTCAGCAGCCGCGCGCGGAAGAGCGGACCTGCGGAGAGGTCGAAGCCGCGCCTCGACTCCTCGGAGGCGCGCCGCCTCAGCTCCGCCTCGCGCGCAGCCTCCTCCAGCCCGGGTAGATCATCCACCGTCAGCACGAAGCCGTCGAACTGCGCGATCACCTGCCGGGGCACTCCTCCCACCTCGCGGAACGTCGTCCTGAGGGCGTCGTGGCGCCGCACGATCTCGCCGAGCGCACGCTCCAGCACGGCGACGTCCAGCTCCCCCGTCAGGCGCATCACCGAGGGGATGCCGTAGGAGCTGCTCCCCGGCTCCAGCCGGTCCAGGAACCAGAGCCGCTCCTGGGCGAAGGAGAGCGGGGCGTCCCCGCGGCGCTCGCGGCGCGCCGGGGTGGACGGGGCGTGCTGCCCCCGGAGCCTCGCCTCGAGGAGCGCACGCTTGGCCACGGACAGCTCCGGGAGCCGGAGCCCCTTCGCTTGCTGGGAAGACACGGACCCTCCTGCGGTGGATTGAGTGGTGCGGCTCCCCGGCCCGGGCCTCCGGGACGGCCGGGGAGCTGAGTTCCTGCGCTCTCCGCGAGGGCGTCAGCCGCCCGGCGCGCCCGCCCCGGCGAGCGCCGCCTCCACCGGAGGGAGGCCGCCGGGCCGCGAGTCGTGGACCACCCGGCCGTACTCCAGCTTGATCAGCCGGTCGGCCACGGAGTAGAAGCGGTCGTCGTGGCTGATGGCGAACACAGTCTTCCCCGCCGCCCGCAGGCCGGGGAGCAGCTGGTGGTAGAAGATCTCCTTGAAGTGCGGGTCCTGGTCGGCCGCCCACTCGTCGAACAGGTAGATGGAGCGGTCCTCCAGGTACGCGGTCAGCAGCGCCAGCCGCTTGCGCTGCCCCTGCGACAGGTCGGTGGTGGAGAGCCTGCCGCCCTCCACCCTGACCTTGTGGTCCAGCTGCAGCTCCGTCAGGTAGTGCCCCGCGTCGGCGTCCAGCCCGTCGCGCTCCAGCCCCAGCAGGGTGTCGAAGAGGTGGAAGTCGGAGAAGACCACCGAGAAGAGGGAGTGGTAGCGCGCCATCCGCTCCTCGCCCACGGGGACGCCGTCCAGGCGGACTTCCCCGGACTCCGGCGTGTAGAGCCCGGTGAGGAGCTTGGCGAAGGTGGTCTTGCCGCTCCCGTTGCCCCCCGTCACGAAGACGATCTCCCCCGGCCGGAACGACAGGTGTACGGGCCCCAGGGTGAAGGTGGAGCCGTCGCGCTCCGAGAAGTAGGTGTGCGTCACCCCGTCCAGCTCCAGCGACGTCCACCCCGCCTCCTGCGCGCCGGGCGGGGGGAGCCGCGGCTCCGGGCGCGCGGCCTCCGCCAGCTCCAGCCCGATCTTCTCCACCCGGTCCATGGCGGTGACCGCGCGGCTGAGCTGCGCCATGGAGTTCAGCACCACCTGGATGGGGCCCACCATGTAGAGGATGGCGAAGGTGAAGCCCGTGAGCACGGGCCTGCTGACCGGGGCGACCGAGGGGAGCGCGAACACCACCACGCCGATGAGGAGGAAGATCAGCACCTGTCCCCAGCTCACCGCCGACGAGAAGGCGCGCTGCGCGGCCACGCCGTGGGTCTGCACCTCTACCGCCGTGCCGCGCAGGCGCTCCTCCAGGAAGGTGCGTCGGCGCTCCTGGTGGAGCTTGAGCTCCTTGGTCCCCAGGGTGAGCGACTGGACGTGCCCGAAGAGCTCGTCCCCCTTCTCGCGCAGCGCCTGGTTGTGGACGTGCCCCCGCATCAGCGGCACCTGGTACGCCACGATCCCCGCCACCAGGAAGACCAGCACGCCCAGGAGCATCTTCCCCGACAGGAGGCCCATGAAGACCAGGCTCCCCAGCACGATGGTGACGTTGAGGCACAGCAGGGGGATGAGCGTCATCGCCCCGATCACCGCCGGGAGGTCGTTGAGGAGCAGCGTGGTCAGCCGCCCGGCGCCCAGCTCCTCCAGCTTGCGGAGCGGCACCGCCAGGATGCGGCTGGACAGCGTCATCCGCAGGTGCAGGGTGGCCGCCTCGGTGAGGTGGATGAGGAGGGCGTCGCCCGCGTAGCGCATCGCCGGGAACGCGACGCAGATGCCCAGGAACACCGGGAGCAGCGAGCCCCGCCCCGGCCCGTCGGCGTTGATCACCTGGTTCACCAGGGCGATGAGCGCGGTGTTCGCCACCCCGCTCGCGACCGCCGCCACCAGGACGCCGGCCCCCAGGAGGTGCGCGTGCCGAATGTGCCGGGTGTAGCGCACCAGGAACGCGAAGAGCTTGTACAGGCTTCCGAAGAGAGGCATCGCGCTACCTTCCCGCGGCGGAGGCGCGCCCGTGGAGCTCCTCGGCCCGCTCCTCGGGCATCGCCAGGATGTCCTCGTAGACCAGCCGCTCGATCTCGGCGGACAGGGCCTCCAGCGTGGGCATGGCGAACACGGTGTGGATGGAGATCTCCACGCCGAAGGCGCGCCGGACGCGCGCGATCAGCCGCATGATGAGCAGCGAGTGCCCGCCCAGCCGGAAGAAGTCGTCGTGGACGCCCACGCGCTCCAGGCCCAGCACCTCCGCCCAGATCCCCGCCACGGTCTCCTCCACCTGCGTCCGCGGCGCCACGTACTCGTCGCCGGCGCGTGCCTGCTCCGGCGCGGGCAGCGCCCGCCGGTCCGGTTTGCCGTTGGGCGTCAGGGGGAGCGATTCCAGCACCACGAACGCGCCCGGCACCATGTACTCGGGGAGGCTCGCCCGCAGGTGTTCGCGCAGCTCCTCGGCGTCGGCGCCGCCCGCCACGTACGCCACCAGGCGCCGCTCCCCCGGCGCGTCCTCGCGCGCCACCACCAGGCAGTCGGCGACGCCGGGGTGCCGCCGCAGGGCCGCCTCGATCTCGCCGGGCTCCACGCGGAAGCCGCGGAGCTTGACCTGCGCGTCCAGGCGGCCCAGGTACTCCACGGCGCCGTCCGCCCGCCACCGCGCACGGTCCCCCGTGCGGTACAGGCGCGCCCCCGCCCCCGGCCCGAACGGGTCGGGGACGAAGCGCTCGGCCGTCGCCGCGGGGTGCCCAAGGTAGCCCCGCGCCACCCCGGCCCCGCCGGCGTACAGCTCCCCGGGCACGCCCACCGGGACCGGCTGCATCCCCGCGTCCAGGACGTACACGCGCGTGTTGGAGACCGGCGCGCCGATGGGGAGCGAGCTCCCGCTCCACTCCGCGGGCACCGTGTAGCAGCAGGTGAAGGTGGTGTTCTCGGTGGGGCCGTAGCCGTTGACCAGCCGGCACGCGGGGAAGCGCCGGCGGAACGCCTTCGCCGCCTCCGCCGGGAGGACGTCCCCGCCGGCCAGCAGCTGCCGGACCCCGCCCAGGTCTTCCAGCCGCTCCTGCACCATCAGCTGGAACAGGCCGGCGGTGAGCCAGAGCGTCGTCACCCCGTGCCCGGCGAGGGTGCGGCCGAGCTCCTCCAGCGAGGGGGCCGCCCCGGGGAGCAGCACCAGCCGTCCGCCGCCCAGCAGCGCGCCCCACACCTCCAGCGTGGAGGCGTCGAAGGAGACCGGCGCCGCCTGGAGGACCACCTCGTCGGGGCCCAGATCCACGTAGTTCGCCCCGCGGACCAGCCGGACCACGCCGCGGTGCTCCACGCCCACCGCCTTGGGCGCCCCCGTGCTCCCGGAGGTGTACATCACGTACGCCAGGCTCCCCGCCCCCGCGCGGCTCTCCGGGTTCTCCGCGCTGCGGGCCGCGACCCCGTCCCGCTCGGCGTCGACGCTCACCACCCGGGCGGGCGCCTCCACGGGGAGAGCGGCGCGCAGCTCCTCCCGGGTGACCAGCACCTCCACCCCCGAGTCGGCGAGCATGAAGGCGAGCCGCCCGGCGGGGTATGCCGGGTCCAGCGGGACGTAGGCCCCGCCCGCCTTGAGCACGGCCAGCAGGGCCACCACCAGCTCCGGGCCGCGCTCCAGGAAGATCCCCACCCGCGACTCCGGGCCCACCCCCACGCCGGCCAGGTGGCGGGCGAGCCGGTTCGCCCGCTCGTTCAGCTCCCGGTAGGTGAGGGACCGCTCGCCGTACACCACGGCCACCGCGTCGGGCGCGCGGGCCGCCTGCTCCTCGAAGAGCCGGTGGATGGGACTGTCCGCGGGGTAGTCCGCGTCCGTCCGGTTCCACTCCTCCACCACCAGGCGGCGCTCGGCCTCGCCGAGCAGCGCCAGGCCGGAGACCGGCCGGTCCGCGTCCTCCGCCACCTGCTCCAGCACCGCCCCCAGGTGCTGCACCATCCGCCGGATCGTGGCGGGCTCGAACAGGTCGGTACGGTAGTCGAGCACGCCGCGGATGCCGTCCGGGTGCGCCGAGAGCCCCAGCACCAGGTCGAACTTGGCGACGTGCAGCTCCGCGCCCACGCCCTGCACCGCCAGTCCCGGGAGGCCGCCCGGGGGCGCTGCGTCGTCCCCCATGGTGAACATCACCTGGAAGAGCGGCGAGTGGCTGAGGCTGCGCTCCGGCCGCAGCTCCTCCACCAGCTTCTCGAACGGCACCTCCTGGTGCTCGTACGCCCCGAGCGTTGTCTCCCGCACCCGCCGCAGGGTCTCCCGGAAGCTCGGGTCCCCGCCCAGGTCGGTGCGCAGCACCAGGGTGTTGACGAAGAAGCCGATCAGCTCCTCGGTCTCCCGGCGCGTGCGCCCGGCGACGGGGCTCCCCACCGCCACGTCGTCCGTCCCGGCGTACTTCGACAGCAGCAGCTGGAATGCGCCCAGCAGGGTCATGAAGAGCGTGGCGCCCTCGCCGCGCCCCAGCGCCCGCAGGCGCTCCAGCAACTCGCGCGGGATCTCCACCGGCTCGCGCGCGCCGCGGTACGTCTGCACCGCCGGGCGCGGGTGGTCCGTGGGCAGCTCCAGCAGCTCGGGCGCGCCCGCGAGCCGCTCCTTCCAGTACGACACCTGCCGCTCCAGCGCCTCCCCCCGCAGGTGCCGGCGCTGCCACACGGCGTAGTCCGCGTACTGCACCGGCAGGTCGCGCAGCGGCGACGCGCCTCCCTCGCGGAAGGCGCCGTACAGCGCCAGCACCTCGCGGAAGAGGAGGTCCATGCTCCACCCGTCGCTCACCACGTGGTGCATCCCCAGCAGGAGCACGTGCTCCTCGCCGTCCAGCCGCAGCAGCGCCGCGCGGAAGAGCGGGCCCGCCGCCAGGTCGAACGGGCGCGCCGCCTCCTCCGCCGCGCGGCGCCGCGCGGCCGCCTCGCGCTCCGCCGCGGGGAGCCCGGCGAGGCTCTCCACCGGCAGCGCGAAGCCGCCGGCGGGCGCGACCACCTGCACCGGGGTGCCGTCCACCTCGCGGAACGTGGTCCTGAGCGCCTCGTGGCGCCTCACCACCTCGCCGAGCGCGCGCTCCAGCGCCTCCGCGTCCAGCGCTCCCGTCAGCCGCAGCGCCGAGGCGACGTTGTAGAACGTGCTCCCGGGCTGCATGCGGTCCAGGAACCAGAGCCGCTCCTGCGCGAAGGAGAGCGGCAGCGCGTCCGCGCGCTCCACCGGGACCACCGGCGGCAGCACCGGGGCCCCGGCGAGCCGCAGCGCCTCCACGCGCTCCGCCAGCCCGGCCACGGTGGGGCTCTCCAGCAGGGCGCGCATCGGCAGCTCCACGGAGAACACCCCGCGGACTCGCGAGACCACCCGCGTGGCGAGCAGCGAGTGGCCGCCCAGCTCGAAGAAGGTGTCCTGTACGCCCACCCGCTCCACGCCCAGCACCTCCGCCCAGATCTCCGCCAGCAGCTCCTCCACCGGGGTGCGCGGAGCGGCGTACCGCTCCTCCGCCGGGCGGTGCTCCGGTGCCGGCAACGCCCGCAGGTCCAGCTTGCCCGTGGGCGTCTCGGGGAGCGACTTCAGCCGCACGAACGCGCCCGGCACCATGTGCTCGGGCAGGCTCCGCCGCAGGTGCTCGCGCAGCGTCCCCGCGTCCGCGTCACCCACCACGTACGCCACCAGCTGCCTGTCGCCCGGCCGGTCCTCGCGCATCGTCGCCAGGCACGCGGACACCGCCTGGTGACTGCGCAGCGCGGCCTCCACCTCCCCCAGCTCCACCCGGTAGCCGCGGATCTTCACCTGGTTGTCCGTGCGTCCCATGATCACCAGGTTGCCGTCCGGCAGCCAGCGCGCACGGTCGCCCGTGCGGTACATGCGCGCCCCTCCGCCCGCGAACGGGTCCGGGACGAACTTCTCGGCCGAGAGCCCCGGGCGCCCCAGGTAGCCGCGCGCCACCCCCGCGCCCCCGATGTACAGCTCGCCGGGGAGGCCCACCGGAACCGGCTGGAGGTGCGCGTCCAGCACGAAGAAGGTGAGGTTCTGGATGGGACCGCCCACGGGGACCGGCCCGGCGCGGTGCACGCCGCCCGGGAGGGTGTAGGCCGAGCAGCCCACCACCGTCTCGGTGGGGCCGTACTCGTTCATCAGCCTCACCCCGGGCGCGTTGTCCTGCCAGAAGACGGTGGGCTCGGCGTTGAGGAAGTCCGCTCCCACCACCAGCGTGTGCGCGGCGCCGCGCGCCTGCTCCGGGGTGAGCAGCGGGTTGAGCAGCGACAGGTGCACGGGGGTGATCTTGATCAGCCCGAAGCCGGGCTCCGCCCGCAGCGTCTCGGCGAGCGCCTCCATCGCGTTCTCCTCCGGGAGCAGGCGCACCGGGAGCCCCGCGAAGAGCGGCAGCAGGTTGGTGATGGTCAGGTCCACCGCCATGGACGAGAAGACCGGCGCGCCGTTCCCCCGGTCGGCGCCGTAGGCGCGGATCCCCCAGTGGATGTAGTTGCACACGCCGCGGTGGTGCATGGCCACGCCCTTGGGCCGCCCCGTGCTCCCGGAGGTGTAGATCACGTACGCCAGGTTCTCGCTCGTCACCCCGCTGGCGGGGGGCTCCCCGCCGTCCGCGTCGTCCGCCCACGCGGCGTCCAGCTCCATCACCGCCACGCCGGCCGGGACGGGGAGCCTGCCGCTCAGCTTCTCCTGCGTCAGCAGCACGGCCACGGCGGAGTCCTCCAGCACGTAGCCGATCCGCTCGGCCGGGTGCGCGGGATCGACGGGCACGTAGGCGCCGCCGGCCTTGAGGACGCCCAGGATGGCGACCATCAGCTCGGGGCCGCGCTCCAGGCAGAGCCCCACCCGGACCTCCGGGCCCACGCCGAGGCGCCGCAGCCGGCGGGCGAGCCGGCCGGCGCGCCCGTCCAGCTCCCGGTACGTGAGCGACCGGTCCTGGAAGAGGACCGCCCGGGCGTCGGGCGTGCGCTCGGCCTGCTCCTCGAAGAGCTGGTGGATGCAGCGCTCCGCCGGGTACTCCGCCGCGGTCCGGTTCCACTCCTCCACCACCAGCGCGCGCTCCGCCGCGGAAAGGGCGGAGAACGCGTCGTGCCGGCCGGACGGGTCGGCGGCCATCGCCTCGTAGACGCGCTGGTAGCACTCCACCATGCGGTCGATCTGCTCGCGCGTCAGCTCCGCCGTCTGGTACTGGATGGTGAAGGTGGTGATGTCCGCGGTGACCGGGTGGAGCGCCATGGCGACCAGCAGCGTCTGGCTGGTGTCGGCCAGGTCGCGGGTCCCCAGGACCTCCACGTCGCCGGCCTTCATCACCCCCCCGAAGCCGTGGAAGCGGATGAAGTTGAAGTTGCTCTCGAAGAGGCGCTCGGGGCCGTGCTCCCGCTGCATGAGCGCCTGCGGGTAGCGCCGGTGGGGGAGGACCTCCAGCTCGTAGCGGAAGACCTCGCGCGCCAGCTCCTGCCAGCTGCTCCCCCGGTCCAGCTTCATGCGCAGGGGGACGAGGTTGAGGAAGAGCCCCTTGACGTCGGTCCCGCCGGTCACCTCGGGGCGGCCGTTGGTGGGGAGCCCGGTGACCACCTCGGTGTGGCCGCTCATGAGGCTCAGGACCTTGAGGTGCCCCGCCAGCATGACGCTCTTGATGGGGACCGCCAGGGAGCGCGCCAGCGCCTGCAGCGCGGCCCGCAGCTCCGGGTCGAGCGTGACGTAGACCGTTTCGGTGCCCACCAGCGACGGGTCGCGGTAGGGCTCCGGGAGGCGGGGGATCGTCGCGGCCGCAAGGCCGTCCAGCCGCTCGGCCCAGAAGCGGCGGCTCTCGTCGGACGACATGGCCTCGCGCTCCATCTCCACGAAGTCGCGGAAGCGCACCCGCGGCTCCGGCCGCTCGGCGGGCGGCTCCCCGCGCAGCAGCGCCGCGTGGTCCTCGAAGATCTCGCCGAAGAGCGAGGTGGTGCTCCAGCCGTCCGCGATGGAGTGGCACTCGGTGATGGTGATCTGGTAGCGGTCCTCCGCCCGCAGGTGGACGTGGATCCGCAGCAGCGGCGCCCGGGTGAGCTCCAGCAGGTCGTGGAACTCCCGCGCGCGGAAGGCGTCCAGGTGCTCCTCCTGCTCCGCGTCCGGGAGGTGCCCGATGTCCTCCACCCGCAGCGGCACCGTGGCGGCGGCGTGCACCACCTGGAGCATCTCGCTGAAGCCCGACAGGTGGATGGAGGTGCGCAGGTTCTCGTGCCGCTCCACGGCGAGCTGCACCGCGGCCCGGAAGCACGCCTCGTCGAACGCGCCGCGGAAGTGGTAGCTGTTGATGTTGTGGTAGGCGGGGGCGTCGGGGGTGAGCCCCTGGTGGTAGAGCATCCCCGCCTGGAGGGTGGAGAGGGGGTAGGCGTCCACCGCGTCGCCGGGGAGCCGCGGCCGGTCCTCCTCTGCGACCAGGTCGAAGGGGCGGCGGTCGCGGCCCAGGATCCTTTCCATCACCTCCGCTTCCCCGGCGCCCTCCCCCGCCTTCCGTGCCAGCGTGCGCACCGTCTGGTGCTCGAAGACGTCCTGCACGGCGAGCCGGAGCCCCCGCTCCCTCGCCATCCCCACCACCCGGACGCTCTGGATGGAGTCGCCGCCCATGGCGAAGAAGTTGTCGTGGACGCCCACCCGCTCCACGCCCAGGATCTCGGCCCAGACCAGGGCCAGCGCCTCCTCCACGGCCGTGGCGGGCGCCTCGTAGGGAACGCCCGAGGGCGCCTCCTCCGGGTCGGGGAGCGCCGCGCGGTCCACCTTGCCGCTGGGGAGGAGCGGGAAGGCGTCGAGCTCCACCAGCGCCGCCGGGACCATGTGGGACGGGAGGCGCTCCAGCAGGTGGGCGCGCAGCTCTTGCGCGGACGTCGCCCCGGGCGAGCCGGCCGGCGTCCAGTAGGCCGCGAGCCGCTCCTCCCCGGCGTCGCCGCGGACCACGACCACGGCCGAGCGGACGGCGGGGTGGCTCTCCAGCACCGCCGCGACCTCGCCCGGCTCCACGCGGTAGCCGCGCACCTTGGCCTGGTCGTCGGCGCGGCCCCGGTACTCCAGCGCCCCGTCCGGGCGCCAGCGCGCCAGGTCGCCGGTGCGGTACAGCCGGCCGCCCGGCCCGCCGAAGGGATCGGGGACGAAGCGCTCGGCGGTGAGCGCCGGCCGGCCCAGGTAGCCGCGGGACACGCAGATCCCGCCCACGTACAGCTCGCCGGCCACCCCCGCCGGGACCGGGGCGAGGGAGCCGTCCAGCACGTACAGGCGCGCGTTGGAGACGGGGCGCCCGATGGGGACCGGCCCCTCCTCCCCGGCGCCCGCCTCCCAGTACGCCACCTGCACCGTGGTCTCGGTGGGGCCGTACAGGTTCACCAACTCCACGCCGGGCAGCTCCGCGGCGACCGTGGCGCGAAGGGCCTCGGTGAGCGGCTCGCCACCGCTGAACAGGCGGCGGAGCCCCCGCCACCCCGCCAGCCCGCCGGAAGCCAGCACCAGGCGGAGCTGGGAGGGGACCACCTGCAGCGTGCCCACTCCGTGGCGCGCGACCGCCTCCGCCAGGTAGGCTCCGTCCGCGTGGCTCCCCGGCGGGGCCAGCTCCAGGCGCGCTCCCGCCAGCAGCGGGACCAGGATCTCCCACACCGATGCGTCGAAGCTGAAGGGGGTCTTCTGCAGCACCACGTCTCCCGCGCCGAGCGGGAAGCGCTGCTGCATCCAGGCCACCTGGTTGGCGAGGCCCCGATGCTCCACCACCACCCCCTTGGGGGCGCCGGTGGAGCCCGAGGTGTAGATCACGTACGCCGCGCCGGCCCCCCGCACCTCCACCACCGGCGCCCCGCCCGCGGACGGGGCGGCCTCCTCCAGCTCCGGGATCGTGACCACCGGCACCCTGGCGTCCGCGCCCAGGCGGGCCTCCAGCCCGGCCCCGGCGACCACCAGCGCCAGCCCGGCGTCCTCCGCCAGGTAGCGGAGCCGGTCCACGGGGTAGCTGGGGTCCAGGGGGACGTACGCGCCCCCGGCCTTGAGCACCGCCAGGATGGCGGCCATCATCTCCGGGGAGCGCTCCAGCAGCAGCCCCACCCGCCCGTCCGGCCTCACCCCGCGCGCCACCAGGGCGTGCGCCAGCCGGTCGGCGCGCGCGTCCAGCTCCGCGTAGGTGAGCGTCCCCCCCTCGAAGCCGAGCGCCGCGGCGCCGGGCGTGCGCTTCGCCTGCGCCTCGAAGAGCCGGTGCACGGGCACGTCGGCCGGGAGCTCGGCGGGGGTGGAGCTCCAGCGCAGGAGCACCTCCTCGCGCTCGCCGGGGTCCAGCAGCCCCAGCACCTCCACGCGCGCCGCCGGGGCCTTCAGCGTGTCCGCCAGCAGCACGCCGAAGCGCCGCAGCAGGCGCTCCGCGCCCTCCGCCGGCTGGGTGGCGGCGTCGTAGTACAGCGTCGCCCGGAGCGCCTCCCCGCCGTCCTCCCGCACGCGCTCGATGGAAAGGCGCAGCCCGAAGCGGTCGATCTGGTGCCAGCGCCGCTCCACGCTCCAGGCCACCCCGCCCCGCTCCTCCGCCTCCGCGGGCGTCCCGGCGTAGTCGAAGCCGAAGCCGGGGCGCGCGCTCCCTTCCCCGCCGCCGGGGGCCGCGGCCTCCCGCGGGTCCCAGGCGTAGAAGTCCTGCCACGAGCGGGCCTCGGCGAGCGCGGCCTCCGCCTCCGCGGCCAGGGCGGCGAAGGGCTCGCCCTCGCGCACGTGCGCCGGGACCGGGACGTACTTGGCGAAGGGCCCCAGGCTGCGCCGGAACTCGGGGAAGGTGCGCCCCTCCACCCCCACGCCCACGGTGAAGTCGCCCCGCCCCGCGTGCCTGAAGATGAGCACCTGCCAGGCCGCCAGGAGCCACGCCGCCGCGTCCGCCCCGTGCGCCCGCGCGGCCTCGTCCAGGGCGCGCGTCGCCCGCGGGGAGAACAACCGCTGGTGGGTGCCGGTGGGCCCGGCCCCGTTGACCTCGGCGCGCCACAGGTCCAGGAGCGCGGTTCCCGCCGTTTCCCGGGCGCCGCGGCCGCTCCAGAAGTCCTGGCCGTCGCGGGCCTCGTCGGAGGCCAGCATCTCGTTGACCCACTCGGAAAAGTCCACGTACTGCACGGCATCCTCGGGCTCGTCCCGGCCGCCCCCCGCGATCCGCCCGTACGCCGCCCCCACCTCGGCCACCAGGTTGTCCAGCGTGAGCGGGTCCGCGCACACGGCGGGGAGCCCGAGGTAGAGCGCGTGCTCGCCCTCGTCCCGGCGGAAGAGCACGGCCCGGAGGAGCGACCCGTCGCCGGCGTCGTCCCCCCCGCCGGCCAGGGAGCGCAGCCACGCGGCCTCCTCCCCCGCCCGCTCGCGGGGCGGGAGGCCCGCCAGGTCGCGGCGCTCCAGGGGGACGCGCACCTCCTCGCCCACCACCTGCACCGGCAGCCCCACGCCGGGGAGCACCCGGAAGGTGGTGCGCAGGATCTCGTGGTGCCGGGCGACGGACGTGATCGCCGCCTCCAGGGCCCGCCCGTCCAGTCCGCCGCGCAGCCGGACCGCGCACCAGGCGTGCAGCGGCAGCTCGGGCGCGGCCTGCTGCAGCGACCAGACGCGGACCTGCTGCGGGGAAAGCCTGAACCCCTGGACGGACGTCTCCGTGCTCGTGCTCATCTCGGCCTCGTGTGGTGGGAGCGGGTTTGCGGCTGTGCTCGGGCGTGGCTACAGGTCTTCGCGCTCGTACGGGTCGGCCATGGCCACCAGCACCTTGCGCGCTCCCCTGAAGGGCTCGCGGGCGTGCGAGGCCAGCATGTTGTCCACCAGGAGCACGTCGCCCCGCTCCCAGTCGAAGAGGACCGACTCGGCACGGTACGCCGCGCGGAGCGCCTCCACCGTCTCCGGCTCGATGGGGGACCCGTCGCCGTAGTAGGTGTTGTTGGGAAGGTCCTCCTCCGCGAAGTCCGCCAGGAGCCCGCGGCTCATGTCCTCCGGGAGGGTGCTGACGTGGAAGAAGGTGGCGTGGTTGAACCAGGTGGTCTCGCCGGTGCGGGGGTGCACCGCGGTCGCGGGGCGCACCTGGCGCGTGCGCAGGCGGTTCCCCGGCTTCCACTCGCACTGGATGGAGTTCCGCTCGCAGTAGGCCTCCACCTCCTCCGGCACGGAGGTCTGGAAGACGGTCTGCCAGGGGAGGCCGAACCCGTCGCCGAAGTTGCGGACGTACATCCACCCGTTCTCCGCGAAGCGCTCGCGGACCGCGGGGTCCACGCGGTCGAAGATCCTGCGCGTGTCGGCGATCGGCGTCTGCCCCCCCTCCTCGGCGGGGACCAGGCAGCAGAAGAAGAGCTTCAGGGGGAAGCGGCGGGCGTACGAGTGCTCGTTGTGGGGGAAGATGCGCTGGTCCGCCGGGTGGTCGGTGGAGGTGTAGACGCGGTCCCCCTCCTCGTGCCGCGGCGACGAGCGCTCCCTGTACTCCATCAGCTCCCCCACCACCGCCTCCACGAAGGCGTGGAAGGCTTCCGCCGTGGCGATGGGAAAGCCGCGGAAGAGGACGGCGCCGTGCCTGCGGAGGCGCGCCTCCACCATCTCCCGGTTGCCACGCGCCCAGGCGAGCGGGTCCAGGCCGGCGACCGCCGGGCGGATGACGAGCGGCAGGGACTGGTCCGGGCGGAGGAGCTCTTCGCGCACCAGGCTCTCCTCCGCGCCGATGACGCGGCGGGCAGCGGGCCTGAACGAGGCCAGGGCCGGCCGGGTCGGGGTCGGGTCGATCGTGCTCATGCGGGTGTCCTCAGTCCGTGGTGGGGGTGATGGGGATCGACTTCCGCCGGACTCCCTCGAAGCGCAGCCGGCCGGCCTGGCCCGCGGCGCGGGCGCGCTCCGCCCGGCGGGCGCGCTCCCTCCCGTCCAGCTCCCCGAGCAGCGCCTCCAGGCGCACGCCGGGGTCGGCGCAGGCCCTTTCCAGGACGTCCAGGAAGTCGCTGCGCACGGCCTCCACGGCGGGGGCGTCGAAGGAGTCCGTCCGGTACCGGAGCGCGCCGGTGATCTCCCGCGGCCTCTCCGACATGTAGAGGCAGAGCTCGAACACCGAGACTTCCGCACCCACGTCCACCGGGCTCATCCGGAGCCCGTCCACCGCCGTCTCCTCCCGCGGGGTGTTGTCCAGGCCGAACATGACCTGGAAGAGCGGGTTCCTCCCGGCGTCCCGGGGCGCTCCCAGCTCCCTGACCAGGACCGAGAAGGGAACGTCCTGGTGCCGGTAGGCGCCGAGGGTGGCGTCCCGGACCCGCCCGAGCACGTCCCCGAACGCGGGGTCGCCCGACAGGTCGGTGCGCAGCACCAGCTCGTTGATGAAGAAGCCGATCAGCGGCTCCAGCTCCACGCGCCCGCGCCCCGCCACGTCAGCGCCGACCACCAGGTCGCGGGTGCCGCCGTGCCGGGCCAGGACCACCTTGAAGGCCGCCAGCAGGAGCATGAAGAGGGTGACGCCGTGCTCCCGCGCCGCGGCCCGCGCGCGGGCGGAAAGCTCCTCGCCCAGCCGCACGGGGAGGGTGCGCCCCCGGTACGAGAGCACCTCCGGGCGCGGCCGCCCGCCGGCCAGGTCGAGCGTGGGGAGGCGCGCCAGCTGCCGCTTCCAGTAGGCGATCTGCTCCCGGGCCGCGGGGCCGCGCAGCCACTCGCGCTGCCAGGCGGCGTAGTCGGCGTACTGGATCGCGACCTCCGGCAGGGAGGGCTCGCGCCCGGCGCGGACCGCCTCGTACCAGGCGGTCAGCTCGCGCGCCAGCAGGCCCGCGGACCAGCCGTCGAAGACGATGTGGTGGAAGTTGACCAGCAGGACGTGCTCGGCCTCGCCGGTGCGGACCAGGAGCGCCCGCAGCAGCGGCCCGCGCTCCAGGTCGTACGGCCGCTCGGCCAGCCCGGCGGCGAGACGCGCCACCGCCGCGTCCCGCGCGCCCTCCGCGGGGCCGCGGAGGTCGACCCGTGGGAGGGGGAAGCGCGCGGGCGGCAGGACGAGCTGCCGCCCCTCGCCGTCCACCGTCGGGAACACCGTGCGGAGCACCTCGTGGCGCGCGACCACCGCGGTGAAGGCCCGCTCCAGCGCCCCCGCGTCCACCCCCTCGCCATGGATGCGCAGCCCGAACGGGATGGTGTAGCCGGCCCCGGTGTCCTCCGCCCGCTCCAGGAACCAGAGCCGCTCCTGGGGAAAGGAGAGCGGCAGCGGGCGCGAGCGGTCGGCGCGGGGGATGGGGACGTACCCGGCCTCGCCCGCCCGGTCCGCGGTGCGGATCCACGCCGCGACCCCGGCCACGGTGGAGCGGGCGAGCAGCACGGGGAGCGGGACCTCCACCCCCAGCGCAGCCCTCACCCGCGCCGCGATGCGCATCACCAGGAGCGAGTTGCCGCCCACCTCGAAGAGCTCGTCGTCCACGCCGATCCGCTCAACGCCCAGCACCTCCGCCCAGATCCCGGCCAGCACCTCCTCGGTGGGGGTGCGCGGCGCCACGTAGCGCTCTCCCGCCGCGGCGTACTCCGGGGCCGGCAGCGCGCGGAGGTCCAGCTTGCCGGTGGCGGTCTCGGGGAGCGACTCCAGGCGCACGAAGGCCTGCGGCACCATGTACTCCGGCAGGCTCCGCCGCAGGTGCTCGCGCAGGGCCCCGGCGTCCACCTCCAGCGCCGCCACCACGTACGCCACCAGCCGCCGGTCGCCGGGCGCGTCCTCGCGCACCACCGCCAGGCAGGCCGAGACCCCCGGGTGCCGCCGCAGCGCCGCCTCCACCTCCCCCAGCTCCACCCGGTAGCCGCGGATCTTCACCTGGTTGTCCGTGCGCCCCAGGATCAGGAGGTTGCCGTCCGGGAGCCAGCGCGCCCGGTCCCCCGTGCGGTACATGCGCGCCCCCCCTCCCGCGAACGGGTCCGGGACGAACTTCTCGGCCGAGAGCCCCGGGCGACCCAGGTAGCCGCGCGCCACCCCCGCGCCGCCGATGTACAGCTCGCCGGGGAGCCCCACCGGCACCGGACGCAGGCCGGCGTCCAGCACGAAGAAGGTGAGGTTCTGGATGGGGCCGCCCACGGGGACCGGCCCGGCGCGGTGCACGCCGCCCGGGAGGGTGTAGGCCGAGCACCCCACCACCGTCTCGGTGGGGCCGTACTCGTTCATCAGCCTCACCCCGGGCGCGTTGTCCTGCCAGAACAGCGTCGGCTCGGCCACCAGGAAGTCGGCGCCGACGACCAGGGTGAGCGCGGCGCCGCGGGCCTGCTCGCGCGTCAGCAGCGGGGTGAGCAGCGCCAGGTGAACGGGGGTGATCTTGATCAGCCCGAAGCCGGGCTTCTCCCGCAGCGCCTGCGCGAGCGCCTCCACCGCGTTCTCCTCCGGGAGCAGGCGCACCGGGAGCCCCGCGAAGAGCGGCAGCAGGTTGGTGATGGTCAGGTCCACCGCCATGGACGAGAAGACCGGCGCGCCGCTCCCCCGGTCGGCACCGTAGGCGCGGATCCCCCAGTGGAGGTAGTTGCACACGCCGCGGTGGTGCATGGCCACGCCCTTGGGCCGCCCCGTGCTCCCGGAGGTGTAGATCACGTACGCCAGGTTCTCGCTGGTCGCCCCGCTCTCGGGGCGCTCCGCGGGCTGGGCGGCGATCTCCGCCCAGGCCAGGTCCAGCTCCACCACCGCCACGCCGGCCGGCACCGGGAGCAGGCTGCGCAGCTTTTCCTGCGTGAGCAGCACCGGGACGGCGGAGTCCTCCAGCATGTAGGCGAGCCGCTCGGGCGGGTAGCTGCGGTCCAGCGGCACGTAGGCGCCGCCGGACTTCATCACCCCCAGGATGGCGACCATCAGCTCGGGGCCGCGCTCCAGGCAGAGCCCCACCCGGACCTCCGGGCCCACGCCCAGCCGCCGCAGGTGGTGGGCGAGCCGGTTCGCCCGCCCGTCCAGCTCCCGGTAGGCGAGCGACTCGCCCTCGAAGAGGACCGCCGGGGCGTCGGGCGTGCGCTCCGCCTGCTCCTCGAAGAGCTCGTGGATGCAGCGGTCCGCGGGGTACTCCGCCGCCGTCCGGTTCCACTCCTCCACCACCAGCGCGCGCTCCGCCGGGCCGAGGAGCGGGAGGTCGGAGATGCGCGCGTCCGGGTCGGCGGCCGCGGCCTCCAGCAGCCGCGCGAAGTGCCCCGCCATGCGCTCCGCCGTCTCCGCGTCGTACAGTGCGGTGCGGTACACCAGGGCCCCGTCCAGCCCGTCGGCGTCCTCCGCCAGGTGCAGCTCCAGGTCGAACCGGGTGGCCCCGGTGTCGGCCCCGGCCGCCGAGAGCGCCAGCCCCGGGAGCCGCGCACCCTCCCGCGCGGCGCTCACGTACGCGAACTCCACCTCGAACAGCGGGTTGCGGCGCGGGTCCACTTCGGAGCGCAGGGCATCCACCACCCGCTCGAACGGCAGGTCCTGGTTTGCCTGCGCGGCGGCCACGGTGCCGCGGACCCGCTCCACCGCTTCCCGGAAGGTGGGGTCGCCGTCCAGGCCGGTGCGCAGCGCCAGCGTGTTGACGAACAGGCCGATCAGCTCCTCCAGCTCCGGCCGGTTGCGGCCGGCCACCGGCGTCCCCACCACCACGTCCGGCTGCCCGCTGTAGCGCGCCAGCAGGACCTTGAACACGGCCAGCAGCGTCATCATGGGGGTCGCGCCCTGGCGCGCGCCCAGCTCCCGGACCGCGCGCAGCAGGGGGCCGGGGATCCGGAAGGCGCGGCTCGCGCCGGCGAACGACGGCTCGGCGGGACGGGGGCGGTCGGTGGGCAGCTCCAGCACGGGCGTGCCCTCCAGCTTCTCCCTCCAGTACGCCGCCTGCCGCGCGGCCTGCGGGCCCTCCAGCCAGCGCCGCTGCCAGGCCGCGTAGTCGGCGTACTGCAGCGGAAGCTCCGGGAGTCGCGCGCCCCTCTCCTCCAGGGCGGCGGCGTAGCCCGCGCCGATCTCGCGCAGCATCACCCCCAGCGACCAGCCGTCGCAGACCAGGTGGTGCATGGCGCAGAGCGCCAGGTGCTCGCCGGGCTCCAGGCGCAGCAGCAGGGTGCGCAGCAGCGGCCCCCGCGCGACATCGAAGCGGCGGCGCGCCTCCGCGCGGAGGACGCGGTCCGCCTCCCCCGCGCGGACCCCGTCCGGAAGGCCGGACAGGTCCACCAGGGGCCACCCGGCGCGCCCGGCCGGCCGCACCACCTGCACCGGCTCGCCGTCGATGGCCGGGAAGACGGTGCGGAGGACCTCGTGGCGGCGGACGATCCCGGCCAGCGCTGCCGCGAGGGCGCGGGGGTCCAGGGCGCCGCGGAGCCGCACCGCGATGGGCATGTTGTAGGCTGCGCTCCCCCCGGCGAGGCGTTCCAGGAACCACATGCGCGCCTGGGCGGGGGAGGCGGGGAGCACGAACACCTCGTCCCCGGCGGCGGGCGCCGCCCCCGCGGGGGAGCGCGGCGCGTGCGGCTCATGTCGTTTCAGCGTTGCTTGTGACACCTTTCGGCCCGGTTCGCATGTGGCTGGGGGTAGGCAGGGGCGCATCCGCGCCCCCGGCTCACAGGTCCAGGAGCGCGGCCAGCTCCGACGTCCTCACGCGCTGCCCCTCGCGCGAGGCCCGGACGATCACCTCGTCGGCCTCCTCGTCCCCCGTTCGCGACCCGGCCAGCTCGTCCACGATCCGGGCGAGGTCCGCGACGGTCGCGGCGTCGAACACCCTGCCGATCTGCAGGTCCACCGCGAAGTGCCTGCGGAGCCGCGAGGTGAGCTGCGTCGCCAGCAGGGAGTGCCCGCCGACCGCGAAGAAGTTGTCGTCCATGCTCACCCGCTCCTGCTTCATCACCTCCCCCCAGATGGCGGCCACCTGCGCCTCCGTGGGGGTGGACGGCGCCACCAGGGGGCGCTCCGCCTGCACCCGGCGCTGCTCCGGCAGCCGGGCGCGGTCCACCTTGCCGACCGCGGTCAGCGGCATCTCCTCCAGCGCCACGTAGACGCCCGGAACCATGTGGTCGGGGAGGCGCCCCAGCAGGAAGGCGCGCAGCCCCGCGGGGTCGGCCGGCGCGCCGCCCGCGGGCACCCAGTAGGCGACCAGGTGCTTCTCCCCCTCGTCCTTCTCCTCCACCACCACGGCGCTCTGCCGGACGCTGTCGTGCCGGTCCAGGGCGGCCTCCACCTCGCCCAGCTCGATGCGGAAGCCGCGCACCTTGACCTGGTGGTCGGCGCGCCCCAGGAACACCAGGGTGCCGTCCTCCTCGCGGCGCGCCAGGTCGCCCGTGCGGTACAGCCGCGCCCCCGGCGTCCGCCCGAACGGGTCGGGGACGAAGCGCTCGGCGGTCAGCTCCGGGCGGCCCAGGTAGCCCCGCGCCAGGGTATCGCCGCCCAGGAACAGCTCGCCGGGCACGCCGATGGGCGCCGGGTCCATCGACCCGTCCAGCACGTGCGCGGAGCGGTCCCCGAACGGCCGCCCGATGGGGACGCGGCGGGGGGCGCCGCCGGACGCGAAGCCGGGGGACAGCTCGAAGGTGGCCGCCGTCACCACCGCCTCCGTGGGCCCGTAGGCGTTGAGCAGCCGTGCCCCGCGGGCGGGGGTCTCCCCCCAGCGCGCGGCATAGCGGGGGAGCATCGCCTCGCCCCCGGCGATCACCAGGCGCAGGGCGCTCACGTCGGGGAGGGACTCACCGGACGCCCACGCCTCGGCCAGCAGGTGCCACTGCGCCGTGGGCAGGTTGAGGACGGTGAGCCCGTCGCCCACGTAGCGGCCCAGCGTCTCCACGCTGGAGACCGCCTCCTCGCGCAGCACCACGCACGCCCCGCTGGCGAGCGGGGGGAGCGTCTGCTCCACCGAGGCGTCGAAGTTGAAGGAGGCGAACTGGAGGACGCGGTCGCCCTCGCCCAGGCCGTAGTGCGCCTGCACGGCGAGCGCGTGGGCCGCGAGCGCGCGGTGCTCCACCAGGACGCCCTTGGGGGTGCCGGTGGAGCCGGAGGTGTAGATCACGTACGCCGCCGAGGCCGGGTCCGGCGACAGGTCGAGGTTGCCGGCCGACTGCGCGGCGACCGCGTCCTCCTCCTCGTCCCACGCGGCCACCGCCGCTCCGCCGGCCGCGGGCACCCGGTCGCGGAGGTCACGGCTGGTGAGCACCAGCGGGAGCCCTGCGTCCGCGATCATGAAGGCCAGGCGGTCGTGCGGGTACGCGGGGTCCAGGGGGACGTACGCCCCGCCCGCCTTGAGCACGGCCAGGGTCGTCTCCACCCGCTCCGGGGAGGAGGGGAGCATGATCCCCACCCGCGTCTCCGGCCCCACGCCCAGGGTGCGCAGGTGGCGGGCGCGGCGGTTGGCGCGGGCGTTCAGCTCGCCGTAGGAGAGGGTCTCCGCGCCGAAGCGGACGGCCGGGGCATCCGGCGCGCGCTCCGCCCGGGCCTCGAACAGGGAGTGGACCGTCGCCGCCCCGCCCCCGCCGCGCGCCTCGGTGCGGTTGAACTCCTCCACCACCCGGGCAGTCTCGCCCGCGCTCATCACCGCCAGGCCGCCCACCGGGGTCTCCGGGCGGGCGAGGGCGTCCACCAGCAGCGTCTCGTACCGCTCCAGGAGGAGGGCGAGCTGCTCCGGGGGGACGGTCCCGCCCCCGCCGAGCTCCAGGGTGGTCTCCCGGCTCCCCCGCCCCACCCGCAGGTGGAGGGCGAAGGGGTCCTCCGCCGCCCGGGCGCGCTCCACGCGGAACTCGATTCCTCCCCCCGCGTGCGCGCCGGGCTCCGGGGCGACGGTGAAGCCCGCGCGCAGCGGGGCGCCCCCGTCCTCCAGGAGCTGCCGGACCGCCTCCCGGTCGAAGCACTCGTGCCAGGCGGCTGCGTCCTCCAGGGCGCCCCGCAGGCGCTCCACCAGGGCCCTGAACGTCGTGGGCGCGT
>JBFMFL010000219.1:0-12189 GCA_040752145.1 Gemmatimonadota bacterium | reverse complement strand
GTACGGGACCGGCCCGCGCGCGGTGTCGCCGGCCGCGGCGGGCACCGCCACCGCCACCGTCACGGCCGCCGCGGCGGCGGACGGCTCCGCCGGGGGCGGCGTCGTCCGGGGGGCGGCCGGGGGAGCGGGGGGCGTCTCCGCGCGGGCGGCGCACCCCGCCGGGAGCGCCGCCAGGAGCGCCATCGCCCAGATGAGTCTCCTTCGATGTGACATCTGCGACCTCCTGCTGCTGAAGCCCGGGTGTGGACGGCTCCCGGCGGCAGGCGGCGTTCCGGCGGGTCCCCCGCCGCGCGTCAGTCGGCGCCGGCGGGGGAATCTGTCGGAGGCGGGGGGCGGGCGGCGGTCAGCCCCGGCGCCCGCGCGCCCGGCCGCCGCCCTCCCGCGGCCCGCGGGGCGGGATCCGGTACTCGAAGTCGTAGCCGTACCGCCGCGCCCACTGCCGGACCATCCGGTCGCCCCCGCGCCCGTAGGCGGGGCTCTCCTCCGGCGGCACCCGGCGCTCGCGGTCCAGCCCGTCCGCGGGGTATCCCCGCGGGGGGAAGGGCGCCGACGTCCAGGTGCCCATCCCCACGTACGGCGCCCACGCCCAGGGGCCGCCGTACCAGGCCCGGTCCACGTACGGGGCGTTCCCCGCCAGGGAGTGGTCCATCCCGTCGTACCGCCGGGGCCCGCGCGGGCCCCGGCGGAAGTCCGATCCGTAGCGTCTCATCTTCGCCTCCCGTGTGTGGTCCTGCCGTTGTCTCCCTCGCCCCGGCCCCCTCAGCCCCGGTCCCCGCCGCGGAAGCGCCCCACCTCGGCCAGCAGGCGCGCGCCGTCCACCGGCTTGGCGAGGAAGGCGTCGGCGCCGGACCGGAACGCGCGCTCCCGGTCGTCGGGGAGCACGTGGGCGCTCAGCACGATCAGCGGGACGCCGGCCGTGGCGGGGTCGCCGCGGAGCAGCTCCGGGATCCTCCATCCCTCCCGCGTGCGCGTGTAGAGCTCGGTGACGATGACCGCGGGCCGCTCGCGCCGGGCGAGGTCCAGCGCCTCCACCTCGCAGCCGGCGCACACCGGCCGGAAGCCGCGGTGGCTGAGGAGGAGGGTGCAGATCTCCCGGCTGTCCGCGTCGGCGTCGATCAGCAGCACCAGGGGGTCGCTCATGGGCTCACCTCCTCGGGTTGGTGGCGCGGTCCCCGGGAGCTTTGCAGCGGGCGTTCCCGGCACGCCCCGCCGCCGGCACAGAAGGGCGCGGCGGCGCCGACTGTCCGGGGGGGGGTCACGCCGTCCGGATGCGCCGGCAGCGGGCGCAGGCGAGCTGGTAGGCGCCGTACGCGGCCAGGCCCAGGCCGACGCACCCCAGCACCCACGGCCCCTGCGACCGCGCCTGCAGCACCCGCAGCGCCCCCGCCATCCCCACGGCCGCCAGGGGGGCGCTGGTCACGGCGGCGCGGACCAGGAGCCACCCCACGAGGCCGAAGACCACGCCCCGCGCCGCCCGGGCCCCGCGTGGCCGCTCCGCCGACCCGAGCGCGGCAGCCAACGCGAGCGTTCCCACGAGCAGGTAGACCGCGCCCCTGGCGGAGTAGCCCAGCCGGGCGAGCCGGGCGACGAGGGAGGGGCTCTCCGGCACCCGGCCGGCCAGCCGGCGCAGCGCCCGGAGCAGGAAGTCCGGCGCAGGCGGCAGGGATCTCCCGGGTCTGTCCGCCATCTCCTCCTCCCTCCTTGCGGCGCGGCCTCCCGGACGCGCGCCGTCCCCCGTCTATCCCGGTTGGGTCACGGTTTCCGCCGCCCGGCAGAGGTGGGCCAGCTGTTCGGCGGAGTACGATTCCCACCCGGCCGGGACCGGGCTCATGCGCCGCTTGTCCGTCCCGGACTCGAAGCACAGCCAGGCGCTGGAGCCGAGCAGGGGCTGGTGCATCACGGGACGGACGGCCCACACCCGCCACGCCCGTCCGTCCGCCCCCATGAATTCACGAACCGGCATCGTCGCTTCTCCCGAGAGCTGTCGTCCGGAGAGCGGGCACGGCGGGGGCCACGCCCCGGGGCGCTCCCGGACACGCCCGGGTGCGCCCCGGCATCTGTTCGCGGCACGCGGCGGGGGGCGCCGCCCCGACAGTTCGCGCGCACAGACAGAGCTGTCCGGAGCTGCGCCCTGTACACGCACCGCGGCGACACCACATTTGCAGGGGGAGGTCGGTCGAGGGGGTTTCTCGCTCGGGCAAGGAGGGGATCGTGGAGGCAACCGTTTCCGGCACCACCCGGCCCGCCGCGCCCGCGGCCGCCGGAGACACGAGCCGCGCCGACGGCGGAATGGACGCCGCCTGCGAGCGGATCTCCCGGCTGGCGGGCCGGTTCCTGGGCACGCCCCTGGTGCTGGTCTCCCTTTCCCAAGGGGACCGGCACTTCCTGAACGGCGCCCGCTGCCCCGGGAGCGCGCCCCCGCCCCGGCGCTTCGCCGAGCTGGGGGGGCTCGTCGCCGCCACGGGCGAGCCGCTCCTCGTCCAGGACGGCCTGCACCCCTCCGCCGGCGAGGAACAGCCCACGGGCGCGGAGTCCACGGGCGCCTCGTACCTCGGCGTTCCCCTGGTCGGGACCGGAGGCCGCGTCGTCGGCGCCCTGGGCGCGGTCGACACCCGCAGCCGCGCGTGGACGCAGGAAGAGGTCGCCACCCTGTGCGACCTGGGCGTCTCGCTCGTGCGGGAGATGGAGCTGGCCGAGCTGGTCGCCGACCGGCAGCGCCTGGAGGACGAGATGGACGATCTCTCGGGCCACTTCGGGGCGGTGGTCGCGGCTTCGCCGCTCGGGATCGTCGCCCTGGACGAGGAGGGGCTGATCCGGACGTGGAGCCCCGCCGCGGAAAGGATCTTCGGCTGGGCGATGGAGGAGGTGATGGGGCGCCCCCCGCCCAACGTCGCGCCGGACAGGGTGGAGGAGTCCCAGGAGCTGCGCCGGCGGGCGCTCCGGGGCGAGTCGCTCACCGGCGTGGAGGCGGTGCGCGTGCGGCGGGACGGCTCCCAAGTGCAGGTGAGCGTGTCCACCGCCCCCCTCCTTTCCCGCGACGGGTGCGTCCGCGGCACCACCGTGTTCGTGGAGGACATCACCGAACGGAAGCGGACCGAAGCGGCCCTGCGGGAGAGCGAGGACCGGCTCCGGAGCGCGCTGGACGCGCTCCCCGTCGGCATCGTCCTGGCCGACCCGGCGGGCCGGATCGAGTGGCAGAACCGCGCGGGGCGGGAGATCTGGGGGGAGACCCGCTACGTCGGCGTGGAGGGCTACGGCGAGTACCGGGGCTGGTGGGCCGATTCCGGCCGGCCGGTGCAGCCCGGCGAGTGGGCCATGGCGCGCGCGCTCGGGGGAGAGCCGGTCTCCGGCCAGGTGGTCAGGATCGAGTCGTTCACCGGGGAGACCCGGGTCCTGGTCAACTCGGCGTTCCCGCTCCGCAGCTCGTCGGGGGAGATCGTCGCCGCGATCGCCGTGAACCAGGACGTCACCGAGCAGCGCCGGGCGGAGGAGGAGCTGGCCCGGAAGACCGGCTTCGTCCGCATGCTCCAGGAGGTGGCGGTGGCCGCCAACGAGGCCGACGGCGTGGAGCAGGCCCTGGGGGCGGCGCTGGACCAGATCTGCGCCCACACCGGGTGGCCGGCGGGCCATGCGCTGCTCCGCGGCGCCGGGGGGGAGCTGAGGTCCGCGGGCGTCTGGCACCTGCGCGACCGGGAGCGGTTCGAGGCGCTGCGGGCGGCGTCCGCGGCCACCCGCTTCGCTCCGGGCGTGGGCCTCCCCGGGAAGGTGCTCCTGAGCGGCGAGCCCGCCTGGATCACCGACGTCGCCGGGGTGGAGGGCTCCGCGCGCGCGGAGGCGGCGGCGGGGTCGGGCCTCCGGGCGGCGGTCGCGTTCCCGGTCCTGGTGGGGAGGGAGGTGGCCGGCGTGATGGAGTTCTTTTCCGAGCTGGCCGCCCCGCCCGACCTCGCGCTGCTGGAGGTCATGGCGCACGTGGGCACCCAGCTCGGCCGGGTGGTGGAGCGCAGGAGGGCGGTCGACGCGCTGCGGGCGAGCGAGGAGCGCTTCCGCTTCATGTTCGAGAGGAGCCCGCTCCCCCAGTGGGTGTTCGACGCGGAGACGCTCGCGTTCCTGGACGTGAACGACGCCGCGGTCCGGCACTACGGGTACTCGCGCGACGAGTTCCTGGCGCTGCGGGCGACGGACCTCCGCCTGGAGGAGGAGGCGCCGGTCCTGAGGGCGGCGGTCGCCAGCGGCGAGTACGAGATGATGCGCGACGGCGCCCGCCGGCACCGCCGGAGGGACGGGACGCTGATCGACGTCGAGGTGACCACGCAGCGGATCGGCTACGCGGGCCGCCCCGCCCTGCTGGTGGTCGCCCGCGACGTGACCGAGCGGAAGCGGGCGGAGGAGAGGATCCGGGTCCTGGAGTCCGCGGGGCGGGCCCTGGGCGCGGTGTTCGGGTTCGAGGACCGGCTGGACGGCCTCGCGAGGACCGTCGTCCCCGCGCTCGCCGACTACTGCGTGATCGACACGCTGGCGGGGGACGGGGAGGTCGCCCGCTCCAGGTGGGCGCACGCGGAGGCCGGCGGCGGGGAGCTGCTCGGCCGCCTGGCCGCCTACGCGCCGACCCCGGAGGGAGCGGACGCCGCCTCGCGGACCCTGCGCGGCGGCGAGCCGCTGCTCCTCTCCGAGGTGACGGCGGAGGAGCTGGAGCGCTCGGCCCGCGACCCGCGGCACCTGGACGTCCTCCGCCGGCTCGCCCCCACCTCCATGATGTGCATCCCGCTCGCCGCGCGGGGGCACAACCTGGGGGTGCTCACTCTCGCCGTCACGCGCTCCGGCCGCCGCTACGGCCCGGAGGACCTCGCGCTGGCGGAGGAGATCGCCCGGCGCGCCGCCCTCCTCCTCGACAACTCGCGGCTGTACCGGAGCGCGCAGGAAGCCGTCCGGGCCCGCGAGGAGATGCTCGCCGTGGTGTCCCACGAGCTGCGCAACCCTCTGGGCGCCATCGTGGCGCTGATCGAGACCCTGCTCCACTGGATCCCCGCGGACAGCTGGCAGGAGCGGGAGCGGCGGCAGCTGGAGTCCGTCCTCCAGGCCGGCCGGCAGATGGCGCGGCTCGTCCAGGACCTCCTGGACGTCACCCGGATCGAGGGCGGGCACTTCCGGATCCGGCAGCGCCGGGAGGAGGTCGGCGAGCTGTGCTCGGGTCCGGTCGCCCTGCTGGGCCCGCTGGCCGAGCGCAGGCGGCTGCGGCTGGCCGTCGCCGTGGCGGAGGGGCTGCCCGCCGTGTACGCGGACCGCGAGCGCGTCGCGCAGGTCATCGAGAACCTGGTGGGGAACGCGATCCGCCTCACCCCGGAAGGGGGGACGATCACGCTCGGCGCCGAGCCGGCGGGAGAGGGGGAGGTCCGCTTCCGGGTCTCCGACACGGGGCCGGGGATCCCCGGCGACGCCCTCCCCCACCTCTTCAGGCGCTTCTGGCAGCCCGGTCACTCGGGCGGCCTGGGAGCGGGGCTGGGGCTGGCGATCGCCAAGGGGATCGTGGAGGCGCACGGGGGGAGGATCTGGGTCGAGAGCACCCCCTCCCGGGGCAGCACGTTCCACTTCACCCTCCCCGCCGACGGCGCGGCGGCCCGCCCCCCCGTGCTGATCGAGGGCGCGGAGGCCTACGACCCGCTCGTCGTCGTGCCCGAACTCTCCCGGCGGCTCGGGAACGCCGGCCAGGCCGATCCGGACGCGGGCGACGAGGAGACCGCGGGGCGCCAGGCCCGCTTCGCCGCCGAGGTGGGGACCGGGAGCGGGACGGCGGCGTCCGAGGTCGAGCTCGTCGACCACCTGCGGGAGCAGATCGCGGCCGCGGTCCACGCCGGGGCCCTGCGGCCGGGCGACCGGCTGCCGAGCATCCGGGACGTCTCGCGCCGGTTCGGCGTCACCACCCACGCGGCCGTCCAGGCCTACAACCGCCTCGCCGGGGACGGCCTGGTGGAGAAGCGGGGGCGCTCGGGGATGTACGTGGCGCCGCAGGACCGGACCAACCCGGGGATCCTGGGCGAGACGGCGCAGTGGCTCGCGGGCGTGCTCCTGGGGGCGTGCATCCACCAGGTCAAGATTCCCCAGCTCCCCGACCTCGTCCGCCGCTGGGCGACGGCGGTCCACCCGCGCTGCGCCTGCATCGAGTCCGACGAGGACACCCTCGCCGCGCTGTGCGCGGAGCTCGGCACGCAGTACGGCTTCGACTGCCGGCGGATCGCCGCGGACGAGCTCCGGGAGCACCGGCCGGGCGAAGCGCCCGCGGAGATCGACGGCGCCGACCTGCTCGTCACCACCGTCTACCACGCGCCCCTCGCGCGCCGGTGGGCGGCCGCCCTGAGGAAGCCGCTGGTGGTGGCCACCTTCAACCCGGAGTACGCGGCGGCGATCGAGGGCCGGCTCCGGACCGGGAGCCTCACGGTGGTCTGCACGGACCCGCGCTTCGGGGAGCGGGTGCGCGCCATGGCCGGCGGCAGGTACCGGGACCGCGTGCGCGTGGTCCTCGCCGGGGACGACCGGGCGGTGGCGGAGCTGGACCCGGCGGAGCCGGTGGTCCTGACCCGGGCGGCACACCAGCTGCTCGGGACCCCCCGTGTCCGCCTCCTCTTCCCCCTGTCCCCCTTCATCTCCCCGCCGTGCATGAGCGCGCTGGTGGAAGCGCTGATCCGCATCAACATCGAAGCGCGGCGGATCTGAGCCGGCGCACAGCGCCCGCCGTCCGCCGCAACTGTTCGCCCCGCCGTCCCCGGCGGGACCGCCTCCTGCCCCCGGGGAGCGGCTTCGGGAGCGCGCCGCACGGGGAGGCGGCCCGCCCCGAGGACCCAGATTCAGGAGGTGGACATGCTTGGAGCCCGCGCGATCGCGATCCTGTGCTCGGCCGCCGTGGCGGCCTGCTCCGGCGCGGAGGACCCGCCCGTGAGCGAGCTGGAGACGACTTCGGCGGAGGTGGACGCGTCCGACATGCGCGCCCTCACGGAGGTGAGCGACGAGCCCGGCGTGCAGGACCCCGCCGCGTACAAGACGCCCGCGCCGGACCCGGTGGTGCCGGTCCCGGACCTGCAGACCGGGATGACCGCCGTGGGGAGCCTGCGGCCGGTGAACGACTCCGGCGTGAGCGGCAACCTGACCGTCTCCGACGTGCGGGGCGGCACCCTGGTCTCCGTCTCCGTCACCGGCGCCCCCCCGGGCGTCCGGGTGCTGGAGCCGGCGCTGCACCGGGGAACGTGCGGCGAGACCGGGGAGCGGGTGGCCGTCCTGTCCGGCCTGCGCCTCACCGCGACCGGGCTGGGCGCCGTCACGGACACGCTGGACGTGCCCCCGCGGACGGTGATGGACGGCGCGCACGTGCTGGTGCTGAAGGGCGTCCCGGCGGGACCGGCGACCCCGCCGCTGGCGTGCGCCGAGCTCCCGCTCAACCGGCCGGATCCCCCGGTCTAGCCTAGGACCTCGGTGGCGCGGCCGTGCTCGCGAGCCCGCTCCCGTCCGCCCAGCGCCAGGTGGACAGGAGCCGCTCGGCGCGCGGAACGAAGGCGCTCTCCATCCCGACCGGGTGCTGCACGATCAGGTGGAACCAGCGGTCCCCCTTGCGGCCCAGCGCGACCCAGCCGGCGACGCCCGGCCGGACGGTTCCCCGGCTCCGGATGCGGTACTCCACCACGGCCCACGGGCGCCGGTGCACGGGGTCCAGCTCGGTGCGGTCGCCGGGGACGCGGACGCGCTCCGCCGCGGTGCGGACGATCTCCCGGGCCGCCGCCTCCGGGGTGGAGGGCGGATGGACGTACAGGTAGACGAAAGCGCTGTCGCGGCGCTCGCCGCCGGCGTACGAGACGAAGCGGACGCCGTCGCCCGCGCCCTCGCGCAGCGTCTCCACCCGCAGGGCCCCGGGAACCGACGTGGAGAAGGGGAGCGGAAAGCCCGGCGGGGCGACGAACGGGCGCGGGGGCGCCACGTCGCCCGGCGGCGGCGCGGCGCGGCGCGCGCCCTCCGCGCGCTCCGCGGGCGGGTCCGAGTCGGAGCACGCCGCCGCCAGGCAGGCGAGCACGGCGGCCGCCGCGAGAGTCGTGTGCCTGCGCCGCACGGGCGTGGCGCCCCTCAGGGCTCGTCCTGGACGCCGGGCCGGTCTCCGCCGGGGACGACGGACCCGCCCGGGGCGACCGCCACGGTGTCGGCCGGCTGGGCCTCGCGCGGGACGTTGTCGCCACCGCAGGCCGCGAGCGCCGAGGCCGCCAGGACCGCGCATGCGAGCCGAATCGCTTTCACCTTCACCTCCCCCTGGTCTGCACGTGGGTGGAGCCCGGGCCGGCTCACTCGCCGCCCCCGGAGCCGCTGCGCTTCACCAGCTTGTTGAACCGGTCCAGCTCGCCGTCGCCGTGCTCCATGTCCCGGTGCAGGAAGGCGAGCCCGTTCTCCTCGAACTTCTCGAACCACTCCTCCCAGGAGATCTTTTCGAGGCTCTGCTTCCCCTCGTAGCCGGGGAAGTCGATCCTGATGATCCCGGGGTCGTCGCCGCCGCCGGTCCGCTTCACGGCCGCCGGCCACCCCCCGCGCTCCTCCACCCACCTCTGGATGAAGTCGTGGTCGGTGGTGGTGTGCGCGCTCCGCTCGGTCCTCGCCATGGTCTCACTCCCGTTGCTCCTGGTTCCGTCGCCCGGCGTCCTCCGCTGGAGGTGAGGCTCCCGGAGCAGCGGGTGTTCCGGGCGGGCGGCGCGGCGCGCACAGATCGGGAGCCGGGAGAGCAGCTGTCCGGCCGGCGGGCGTCGTGCCGGGATCACCCGCGGGGGAGGGCCTCGTCTGCCCCCGCGGGAGGCTCCGGGCCCGGACGACCGCCTGCGCGACGCCGGCCGAGGTCGTCGAAAGTCCCTCCCCTCCCGCCGAGCGCGCGTCACCCGGAGGCGGGATCGTCCTCGCCGCCGGCGTCGCCGTTCTCGGGGGCGATCCCGTGCTGCTTCATCTTGCGCCAGAGCGTGGTCCGCCCCATCCCCAGGATCTCGGCGGCGCGCCAGCGGCTCCCGCCCGCCTCCTCCAGCGCCGCCAGGATCGCGGAGCGCTCGTCGCCGGAGGCTTCGCCGGCGCGGTAGCGGTCGCCCCCCGCGGCGGCGGCCCGGTCGAGCGCCGCGCGCACCTCGGCGGGGAGGTGCTGCGCCTCGATGCGGTCGCCGTCGGCGCGGATGGCGGCGCTCTCCAGGGCGGCCAGCAGCTCGCGGACGTTCCCCGGCCAGGGATACGCGCGCAGCGTCCGCATGGCGAGCGGCGAGCACGCCAGCCGCGGCCGGCCGGCGCGCAGCCCCGCCAGCGCCGCCTCCACCAGCAGCGGGACGTCGTCGGCGCGCTCGCGCAGCGCCGGGAGCGAGACGGGGAAGACGTTGAGCCGGTAGAACAGGTCCTCCCGGAACCGCCCCTCCGCCACCTCCGCGCGCAGGTCGCGCCGGGTGGCCGCCACCACCCGCAGGTCCACCGGGGTGGAGCGCACGGCGCCCACCCGGCGCACCTCGCGCTCCTGGAGGGCGCGCAGGAGCCGCTGCTGCAGCGCCGGCCCCACGTCGCCGATCTCGTCCAGGAAGAGCGTCCCGCCGTGCGCGGCCTCGAACAGCCCGGCCTTGTCGGCCACGGCGCCGGTGAAGGAGCCGCGCAGGTGCCCGAACAGCTCCGTCTCCAGCAGCCCCTCGGCGATCGCCGCGCAGTTGACGGCCACGAACGGGGCCGCGCGGCGGGCCGAGCAGTGGTGCACGGCGCGGGCGACCAGCTCCTTGCCGGTGCCCGTCTCGCCGGTGACCAGCACGGTGGCGTCGGTGGCGGCCACGCGGCGGACCGCCTCGAACACCTCGCGCATCGCCGCCGTGCGCCCCACGATCCCGCAGAACGACGAGCCGGGGACCACCTCGGCGCCGGGGCGCCGCTCCAGCAGCTCGGCGACCCGGGCGCTCAGCACGTCCGGCTCCACGGGCTTGGGCAGGAAGTCGTCCGCGCCCAGGTGCAGCGCCTCCACCGCCGAGTCCACGGTGCCGAAGCCGCTGATCATCAGGATGGGGACGTCCTCGCCCCACAGCCGCAGCGCCTCCAGCAGCTGCAGGCCGCTGCTCCCGGGGAGGCGCAGGTCCAGCAGCATCAGGTCGAAGCGCTCCGCGCGGAGCGCCGCCACCGCCTCCTGCCCGTCGCCCACCGCGACCACCTGGTGGCCGTCCTGCCGCAGCAGCGCGGAGGTGGACACGCGGAAGCCGCGGTCGTCGTCCACCAGCAGGATGCGGGCGGGGCCCGGCACCGTCACGGCGCCGCCCCCGCCGGGGCCGCCTCGCCGGCCGGCGCCGCGGCAGCCTGGGCCGCGGCGGCGGGCAGGGCGATGCGGAAGCAGGCGCCGCCGCCCGGGGCGTCCTCCACCGCCACCGTGCCGCCGTGCCCGCGCACCAGCCCCTCCACCACGAACAGCCCCAGGCCGACGCCCCCCGCGGTCGCGTGCGTGGTGAAGAAGGGGTCGAAGACGCGGGCGCGGACGGCGGGCGGGATCCCCGGGCCGTTGTCGCACGCCGTGACCACCACGCCGGCTCCCTCGCGGGCGACGCGGATCCGCAGCTCCAGCCCCTCGGGGACGGCGTCGCGGGCGTTCTGCACCAGGTTGAGGAGCACCTGCTTGAGGGCGTCGGGCGGGATGGCGGCGACCGCCGGGCCTTCGCCCAGCACCTCGACGGACGCCTCGCCGTCCGCCGCGCCGATCCGCGAGAGCGCGGCCACCTCGCGCGCCACCGCGGCGGCGTCGCACGCGCCCACGGCCGGGTCGCGGGGACGGTTGAGGTGCAGCATCCGCTCGGCCAGCTCGTGCATGCGCAGCAGCTCGTCCACCGCCAGCGCGGCGTACTCGCGCCCCTCCGGGTCCCCCGCCAGGCGCCGGTGGAGCAGCTCCAGGCAGTTGCGCAGGTTGGCGACGGGGTTGCGGATCTCGTGGGCCAGCTCCGCAGCGATGCGCCCGCTGGCCGCCACGCGCTCGCGGTGGATCAGCTCGGACTGGAGGGCGGTCAGGCGGGCCTGGCGCTCCTCCAGCAGCCGGTTGGCGGTGCGCAGCTCCTCGATGCGCACCGCCAGCGCGGATCGCATCTCCCCGAAGGCGTCGGTCACCTGCGCGACCTCGCGCACCGGGGAAGCCGCCAGCGGCGCGCCGAAGTCGCCGCGCGACACGCGCCCCGCGGCGGACGCCAGCACCCGCACCGGCCGGGCGATCCCCCGCGCCAGCACCGCGCCCAGCAGCAGCGCCAGCGCCAGCGCCCCGGCCGCGGTGGCGGCGAGCGCCCGCCGCAGCGGCCCCAGCACCTCCCGCTCGCGGCGCAGGTCGCGGGCGAAGACCACCGTGGCCCCCTTCATCGCCGCCGCGGCGAAGAGCCAGCTCCCGTCCTCCCCGCGGAGCTCGTGCAGCCCGGAGCCGGCCCCGGCCCGCGACGCCGCCCGCGCGATCCGCTCCGCCGAGGGGGAGCCGTCCGCCGAGGCGGTCCGCGTGCCGTCCTCGCCCACCACCAGCACCAGGTCGGAGCGGGTGAGCCCCGCCAGCGCTCCGGCGGCGGCCTGGTCCACCGGCACGGCCACGCCCGCGGCCCCCGCCCACGCGCCGCCGCTCTGCACCGGGGCGACCGACACCAGGTACAGCGTGCCGCGCTCCGCGACCGTCGCCACCGGCATCTCGCCCGCGCGCGTGGCCTGCACCATCATGGGGGACGGAGGCGGGCCCACCCACGCGCCCCCGTCGGGGCCCACCAGGACGGGGTGGCTGTCGAAGGAGCGCGCCACCTCGTCCGCCCTCCGCACCGCGGCGGCGCGGTCGCCCGCGGCGACCGCCTCCGCGAGCCCGGGGGCGTGGGCCACGTCCTTGGCGTGCATCATGATGGCGTCGCCCACCGCGGCGTTGCGGTCGGCGAGCAGGCGCGGCGCGAGCGCCAGGTCGGCCCGCACGCGCGCCTCCAGCTCGCGCCCGACCCAGCGGTCCAGCGTGGCCCCCGCCGGGACGATCCCGGCCAGGAACGCGGCAGCCACCAGGGCCAGCAGCGCGGCCTGCAGCGGCACTCCTCTCCGGCGCTTCGCCGCGGCTCCCGCCATCTCCGCACCTCCCGTGGTCCGGGAACGTCTCCCCCCCTCCCCTCCGATCATAACGGCTCCGCGCCGCCGGGCCAGGGCCGGCCCCGCCGAGCCCCGGGCCGC
>JBFMFL010000218.1:0-12189 GCA_040752145.1 Gemmatimonadota bacterium | reverse complement strand
AGGGGAAACTGCGCCGGATCCGTCGTGCTCCCCCTTCCCTCGCTTGCGGGGGAAGGGGGCCGGGGGGATGGGGGGTAGCCCCTCGCCCGGAACCTGCCGCGACACTCCGTCGTTGCCCCCTCTCCCAGAATTGGGAGAGGGTGGCGAGCCTCAAGCGAGCCGGGTGAGGGCCCGCCGTTCAGCGCGCTGCGTACTTCGTACTCCGTACCGCCGTTGCAGGCTGTCCCCTGTAACCTGTCCCCTGTTCCCTGCCGTTCCCCCTCGCCAGCCGGTCCACGGCCCAGGCCAGCCCCAGGTGCGCCGGCAGCGTGAAGGCGATCATCGTGCCGTTCACCTGGTCCAGCCCGGGGAGCACCTGCATCACCAGCCCCAGCAGGGAGAGCCCCGCCACGGCCAGCGCCAGCATCCGCGCCGGGCGGGCCGCCCAGCGCGCGCCGAAGGCCACCGCCGGCACCAGCACCACCAGCCCCAGGGCCAGCGGGTCGAACTGGAGCAGGTTCTCGTTGCGGTAGGCGATGCGGTGGTTGGTCAGCGTCCACAGCCCCAGCAGGATCACCCCGCCCAGCCCGCCCACGAACGACCACAGGCCGCCCACGAGCGCGAAGCCGATGCGCCCGGCCACGGAGCGGCGCGCCAGAGCGCCCAGCCCCGCCAGCGCGCCGCCCAGGGCGAGCCCGGCCAGCAGGTACCAGGGGAGCCAGAACGGAGGCTTCTCCGCCTCCGGCGCGCGGCCGGTCGCCTCGAATAGGGTGTGCTCCGCCTTCACCAGCGGCACCATGCGGCCGCCCGCGTCCGGCACCTGCACCCGGCGCACCTGCTCGCGCACCTTGCCGGGGAGGAACATCTCCTCCCACTGGTCGATGGGGCGGTCCGCAGCGGGCCCCAGGCCGCCCAGCAGCCCGAAGTACGAGAGCTTGTCGCCCTGCACCAGCCGCTCGCTGTGCCAGCGGTAGGTGGTGCCGGTGGGCTCCCCGGCCGTCGCCGCCTTCAGCCGCCCGCCCGTCGCCCGGTCGATCACGTCGCGGATGCGGGTGGAGCAGTTGTCGCGGTAGTAGTCGTACAGGTACTCGCGGTTCTCCGGCTGGACGTTCCACTCCAGGAACGCCTGCATCCCGCGCTTCTCGGCCGGGGTCAGGTTCAGCTCCTGCGCCCACACCGAGCGGTTCAGGTACTGGTACTCCGCCAGCGTGCGCCCCAGGTCGGTCTCGCCCACCTGGTAGATCCAGTTCCCCTTCATGAAGCGCTGCCAGTACCCCGGCGAGCGGAAGTCGAACAGCCCGTAGTTGTAGACCCGGTCCGTCCCCGCCACCGGGTCGTGGATCCAGATCGCGTCGTGCCCGAAGCGCTCCCACACCAGGTCGCCCTGCCCCATGGTGAGCAGGAACACGCCCAGCTCCGCGCCCGCCTCGGCGCCCTCCGGCGGCGCGGAGGGCCCGGAAAGCAGCTGCGCGCGGAGCGGCGCGGGGGCGAGCGCCGCCAGCGCCAGCGCGAGGGCAGCCAGCAGGGTGCGTACGGGACGGGAAAGGGACTGCATCGTTGAGACTTCCGGGTACCTTGGGAGCCGGGGGCGGCCGGGCGGGCTTGATACTCCCGCGGGCCGGGAAAGTTACCCGCCGCGCGGACCCTCCGCCACGCCCCGCGCCGATTCCCCCTGTCCGCCGCACCGGCCGGGGCGTAACTTGGCGGCGGGAGCCGGGGCGCCGCGCGCCGCGGCCGCGCACCCACACTGCGCCCGGGGAGTGGAGCATGTTCAGGGACGACCTGCTGCGGGAAAAGTCGGTGCTGGTCACGGGGGGAGGCTCCGGGCTGGGGCTCTCCATGGCGAAGAAGTTCGCGGCGCTGGGCGCCCGCGTGGCGATCACCGGCCGCAGCGAGGAGCGGCTGGCCGGCGCCGCGCGGGAGATCGACCCCACGGGCGAGCGCGTCTTCACCCACCCCTGCGACGTTCGCGACTTCGCGCAGGTGGAGGCCACGGCGGCGGCCGTGGCGGAGCGCTTCGGCGGGGTGGACGTGCTGGTGAACAACGCCGCGGGGAACTTCCTGGCCGCCACCGAAGACCTGTCGCCCGGCGGCTTCAACGCCGTGGTGCAGACCGTCCTGTACGGCACCTTCAACGCCACGCTCGCCGTCGGCCGCGGGATGATCGAGCGGGGCAAGGGCGGCAGCATCCTCAACATCGTCACCACCTACGCCTGGACCGGCTCCGCCTTCGTGGTCCCCTCCGCCGCGGGCAAGGCCGGCGTGCTCGCCATGACCCGCTCCCTGGCCGTGGAGTGGGCCGCGTACGGCATCCGCGTCAACGCCATCGCCCCCGGCCCCTTCCCCACCGAGGGCGCCTGGAGCGCGCTGATGCCCACCCCGGAGATCGAGGCCGAGGCGAAGGCCCGCATCCCCATGGGCCGCTTCGGCGACCACGACGAGCTCGCCAACCTGGCCGCCTTCCTGGTGTCCGACGGCGCACCCTTCGTCAACGGCGAGTGCGTGGTGATCGACGGCGGCGAGTGGATCGCCTCGGGCGGCGAGTTCAACGGCCTCACCCGCGTCCCGCGCGACGGGCTCAAGTCGGCGCTCGCGGCCATGCGCGGGGGGCGCGGCAGGTGAAGGCCGCCCTGCTCGCCATCGGCGACGAGATCGTCGCCGGGCTCACCACGGACACCAACTCCGGCTTCCTGGCCGAGCAGCTCCGCGCCGTGGGCGTGGAGCCGGTCGCCGGCTTCGCCGTCCCGGACGACGAGGACGCCATCGCGCGCGCCTGGGAGCGCGCCCTGGCCGAGGCGGAGGTCGCCATCTCCACCGGCGGGCTGGGCCCCACCGCCGACGACCTCACCACCGCGGTGGTGGCGCGGCTGGCCGGGCGCCCGCTGCGCCTGGACGAGCCCTCGCTGGCGATCATCGAGGAGCGCTTCCGCGGCCGCGGCATGGAGATGCCCGAGAACAACCGCAAGCAGGCGCTGTTTCCCGAGGGGAGCACCATCGTCCCCAACCCGCTGGGCACCGCCCCCGGCTTCATCTGCCCGGTGGGGCGCGGCGGGGCCATCCGCCACGTGGTGTGCCTCCCCGGCGTGCCGCGCGAGATGAAGCGCATGGCCGTGGAGACGGTGATCCCCTGGCTGGAGGGGCTGAGTCCCGGCCGCCGCTTCGTGTCGCGCGTGTTCAGCACCTTCGGCCTGGCCGAGAGCCGCCTGGACGAGCTGCTGGCCGGCGTCGTCTCGCCCTCCGAGGCGCGGCTGGCCTTCCGCGCCGCCTTCCCCCGCATCCAGGCGCGGCTCACCGTCTCGGGCGCCCCGGACGACGACCTGGAGGGGCGGCTGGACGCGCTGGAGGCCCGGGTGCGCGAGCGGCTGGGGAGCCACCTGTACGCCATCGGCGACGAGGGGATGGAGGAGGTGGTGGGAAGGCTGCTGCGCGAACGCCGCCTGACGCTGGCCGTGGCGGAGTCGTGCACCGGCGGGCTGATCGGCCACCGCGTCACCGAGGTGCCCGGCAGCTCGGAGTACTTCCTGATGGGGGTGGTCAGCTACTCCAACGACGCCAAGGAGCGGCTGCTGGGCGTGCGCCCCGAGACGCTGCGCGAGCACGGCGCGGTGAGCCCACAGACCGCCGAGGAGATGGCCATGGGCGTCCGCCGCCTGGCCGGCGCGGACCTGGGCCTCTCCACCACCGGGGTCGCCGGGCCGGGCGGCGGCTCGCCGGACAAGCCTGTGGGGACGGTGTGCGTGGGGCTGGCGTGGGAGGGAGGCTCGTGGTCGCGCCGCTACGACCTGGGCGAGCGCAGCCGCGACTGGGTCAAGGGGATGACGGCGCAGACCGCGCTGGACCGGGTGCGCCGCTGGCTCCTGGGCGAGACCGGTGCGTGAAGCTTGACCGCGCCTGTCGCACGATGTAACGTGTGTACACAAGTCACACGCGAGCAGCAGGAGGACCGCATGATCATCCGCATGGGCGCCCGCGAGGCGCGGCAGAAGCTGTCGGAACTGGTGGGGCGGGTGCACTACGGGGGCGACACCGTGATCCTGGAGAGCTCCGGCCGGCCCATGGCCGCGGTGGTCCCGCTGGAGATGTACGACCGCATGATGGCGGAGCGGGAGGAGCGCTTCAAGATCATCGACGAGATCCGCGCCCGGATGCCCCAGGTACCGGAGGAGGAGGCGGAGGCGGACATCGCGGAGGCGCTCGCCGCCGTGAGGGCGCGGAATGATCCGGGCCGTCCTTGACACGTCGGTCTTCGTAAGCAGCGTCATCGTCCCGTCCGGCGTGCCCGCACAGGTGTTCGCGGCCTGGCGGGCAAACCGCTTCGTCCTGGTCACCTCCCGCCGGATCCTCGCGGAGACGCGCCACACGCTCGACTACCCGCGCATCCGCCGCAAGTACGCCTTCACCGACTCCGAGGTGAACCGCTTCCTCGCGCTGCTGGAGCTGGAGTCCGTCGCGGCGAAGTGGGAGCCGGACGTCTCGGAGGCCCGGATCCGCGATCCGGCCGACGAGATGATCCTTTCCTGCGCGCTCGCCGGGAGCGCGTCGTTCCTGGTCAGCAGCGACCAGGACCTGCTGGTCGTGGGCGAGTACCGGGGCGTGCGCATCGTCACGCCGCGCCAGTTCCTGCTCCGCCTGGACGAGTTCGAGCGCGAGCGCGCCGCGGCCTCCGATGACTCCTGACGATCCCGATGGCGGCTCGCCTCCGCACGCGCTGCGGCGCGGCGACTACCTGGTCAGCACCGACCGCGCCCTGGTGGACCTGGCCGTGGTGCACGGCTTCCTCACCCGCTCGTACTGGAGCCCCGGCATCTCCGCGGAGGACGTCGCGCGCTCCATCCTGCACTCCCTCCCCTTCGGGCTGTACCGCGGCGGGCGGCAGGTGGGCTTCGCGCGGGTGGTCACCGACTTCGTGAAGCTGGCCTACGTCGCCGACGTGTTCGTGCTGGAGGAGGAGCGCGGCGCGGGGCTGGGGAAGCTGCTGATGGAGGCCGTCCTCTCGCACCCGGAGCTGCAGGGCGTGTGGCGCTGGCTGCTGGTGACGCAGGACGCGCACGGCCTCTACCGCCGGTTCGGCTTCGCGGAGCTGGACCGGCCCGAGCGCTACATGGAGCGCCCCGGCGGCGCCCGCACCGGGGCCGCCGCGAGCGCGGCCCCACCGGAACACCGGACAAACGAGATTCCGACGTGAGATACAGCTTCCGCACCGTGCTCGTCACCGGCGCCAGCGCCGGCATCGGCGCCGCCTGCGCCCACGCCTTCGCGGGGGCGGGCGCCCGCCTGCTCCTGGCCGCGCGCCGCGCGGAGCGCCTGGAGGCGCTCGCCGCCGAGCTGCGCGACGCCCACGGCACCGAGAGCCGGCTGCTAGAGCTGGACGTCCGCGACGCGGAGGCGGTGGCCGCCGTCCTGGGCGCCCTCCCCGCGGAGTGGGCCGAGGTGGACGTGCTGGTGAACAACGCCGGGCTGGGGCGCGGGCTGGAAAAAGCGCACGAGGGACGCCCCGCCGACTGGGACGAGATGGTGGACACCAACGTCAAGGGGCTGCTCTACGTCACCCGCGCCGTGCTCCCCGGGATGGTGGCGCGCGGGCGCGGCCACGTGGTCAACATCGGCTCGGTGGCGGGGCACGAGGTGTACCCCGGGGGCGCGGTGTACTGCGCCACCAAGCACGCCGTGGACGCCATCACCAGGGGGCTGCGGATGGACCTGCTGGGCACCGGCGTGCGGGTGAGCACGGTGGACCCCGGGATGGTGGAGACGGAGTTCAGCGTGGTCCGCTTCCACGGCGACCGGGAGCGCGCGGACCGCGTCTACGCCGGCATGACCCCGCTGGTGGCCGACGACGTCGCCGACGCCGTGCTCTGGTGCGCCACCCGCCCGCCGCACGTCAACGTCGACGAGATCATCCTCAAGCCCACCGACCAGGCCTCCGCCACGCTGGTGAGCCGGAAGTAGGACGGCAGTACGGAGTACGCAGTACGCTTTGCGTCGGCAGCTCTCCCTCTCGCCCCGCTTCCGCGAGGGGGTGCAGGTCCCACCCGCGGCACCCCCCATGTTCTACGTCCGCATCGCGCTCGGCCTGCTGGCCTTCGTCGTCGCCTCGGTCTACGGGGTGGGCATCGCGCTCTTCCGGCGCGACAGGTCGCGCGTGGCGTACGACTACGCCACGCTGCTCTACCGGCTCCAGCAGCCGGCGCTGGGGCTGCGCGTCAGGATCACCGGCGAGGCGGGGCTGCACGCGTACCGGCCGTGCATCTTCATCGGCAACCACCAGAGCGTGCTGGACGTGCCCATCCTGGCGCAGGCCTTCGCGCCCGGCTCGGTGGTGATCGCCAAGAAGGAGCTGCGGAGCATCCCGTTCTTCGGGTGGATCTACACGGCCACCGGCAACATCCTCATCGACCGCGCGGACAACCGCAGCGCGGTGGGGCGGCTCAAGGAGGTGGAGGAGGCCATCCTCCAGCGCAGGGCGGCGGTCTGGATCTTCCCCGAGGGGACGCGCGGCAGGGAGCCGGGGCGGATGCTCCCGTTCAAGAAGGGGGCGTTCTACATGGCCGTCGCCACCGGGGCGCCGCTGGTGCCGGTGGTGGTGTCGCCGCTCGCGCCGCGGATGAGCATCCCCGACCGGCGGCTGGAGCCCGGCGACGTGGAGATCCGCGTCCTGGACCCCATCCCCACCGCCGGCCTCGGCGAGGCCGACGTGCTCCCCCTGATGCGCGAGGCGCGGCGCCGCATGGCCGCCGCGCTCTCCGACATGGCCGTGGCCCGGGGGCTCCCCCCCGCCCCGCCGGAGGAGCCGGCGCCCGCCGCCGAGCCGACGCCCTCCTCGCCGTCCGCATAGACGCGGGCCCGGGGCAGCCCAGCCCGCACCCACTCACCCGGCCTGCACCATGCGCCTCCGCTCCTGTCTCCTTTTCGCGGTCGCACTCGCGCTCCTCCCCGGCGGCGGAGCGGCCGCCCAGTGGATCGCTCCTTCGCCCCTCCCCGCGGCCCACGCCGTGCCCCGCGTCGGTCCGGGGCTCGTGACGCCCGCCTTGCAGCAGCGGGACACCGCCGCGCCGCCCCGGCGCCGCGGCTGGGCCCGGGTGCTCCTCCCCTCCGCGTTCGGCGCCATCGTGGGCCTCCCGGTGGGCGCGCTCGCGGGCACGAGCTTCCACGACGCGACCGGCTGCTGCTGGGAGGGGGGAGACGACCCCGGGCTGTCGGAGGCGGTGCTCGGCGCGGCGATCGGCGCCAGCCTGGGAAGCGCCCTGGGGGCCTCGATGATGAGCACCCGGCAGGAGCCGGTCTCGTTCCCGCGCGCGCTGGTGGGAGGGCTCCTCGGGTTCGTCCCCGCCGCGTACCTGGGCATCGTCTCCGGGGAGTCCGCCGGCCCGCTCGTGGGGTTCGCGGTGTTCGGGGTCACGCAGGGAGCCGTGGCCACGGCCTTCGGGGTCCGGCCCGCCCGCTGACGGCGCGTGGCAGGGCAGCGCGGAGAGGCACGGACCGGGAGCGGTCGCACCTGAACACGGGAGGCGCCATGGACGAGGACCTGGACGGGATGTCCCGCGAGCAGCTCGTCGCCGAGGCGAAGCGAATGCGGGCCGGCATCCGCGCGCACCGCGACGGCACGGGCCACGAGCTGTGCTGGCACCACCCGGCGCTCTGGGCGCTCCTCCCCGAGCGGACGGACCCGCTGCCCACGGTTCCCGCCTGGCCGGAGTTCCTGCGCGGCTGCGTGCGCTACCGGCAGTCGCTGGACGAGCAGCTGCCGGACGCGCCGTACCAAGAGTGACGGCGCGGCGGTCTCTGTGGAGAGCGCGCCAGTTGGCGCCGACGCCGGCACCCTGGCGTACGGCGGGTGCGGCTCGTGCTGGCGAGCCGCGGCTGCACGTCGCCCATGACGCAGAAGTAGAATAAAAGAACGCGAGTCAACCCCAACCAGAATCTGTCCTGTGCTTGAGAGTCGAGAGCTTAAGCGTTACTTCGTTCCGGTCTCCTATGATCTTGCTGCGCTCGGAGCTTCTGCGGAGAATGCCGCCAGGGAGATTAGCGAGCACGTCAAGCGCCGAGGAGCATTTGTGCTGCCCGATGGACAGATCCTCCGGCAGGAGATCGCTCCTGACCAGATCAGTGACTTTTTCTCGTATGACGATTTGGAGCCGCCCTCCAAGCCGACTCCTCGTCGGTCATGGACACCAGAGCACGCAGCCTACTTCGGCCTCGAAGACCCATTTCAAGTAAGTGATGGCCCTGAAACCTACGGGTACCCATCCGTAATGGTAGATTTTTCGGAGCCGTACCTGGATGACGAGGAACAGATCCTCGCAATCGTCCACGCGGAGAAAGACGGTCGCTACTATTACTGCACGTGTCACGAGGCACAGGTCGTCTACACCAATCGATGGCGAGTATTGTGCATGGTATGTGGTGCGCTCCACTGCGTCCTCCGAACGCCGATTTCAATCCCGAATCCTATGAAACTCACCACCACGCAGTGGTTCGCGCTGTTTGGAGACGACAATGAATTCCTCGATGATGAGGTGGAGGTCTGCACTGTGGATTTCCAAGAAATAGAGCAGGCGGATCGTCTATGGGAAACAGACCGGTATGTCGAGGCAGCACGAGAAGTCACGTTTTTCGCCCGGGCTACACCAGAGGAATTTAAGCGTTACCGTGGCAGTATCATCACACCCGGCCTCCTAATTGAGGCCGGGTTCCAGCCTCTCCCCGCCCCTCCACCGCCAGTAGCGCAGGTCGGGCAGGAATTTGCCTTGGACCTCATTGATAATGCTGCGACCTCTCTTCGCTCGGGCGCGTCCGCTTACATCCGTAGCCGGACAGAGCCCGGAGAAATCAAGCACGCCGTACTCGACCTGTTCCACGTTGTGGAACTAATCCTCAAAGCTCGGCTCAGTGAGTTGGAGCCCAGCGCGCTGAAGAAGCAGCCCAATAACCCACAAGTTCTCGCGCTGCTTCAAGGGAAGGGTGTCACTATTACTGCGCGCGAGATTGAAACTATCACCCAACTTCGCCGGCTCCGAAACGCGCTCCAGCACGGTCATGCGGAAATGGAGTACCGGGGCTCGAGACGCATTCTTCGAGGCACGATCGAGTTCCTCGACCACTTCGTCTATGATGAACTCGACCTATGGATCGGTGACGTGATCGACGCGCGGGATTGGTGGAGACTGCTCCGCATCCCAGCACTCCGGGATCATGCACAGCAACACGCCGAAGCCATACTGGCGGAGTTGGACCTGCGGGAGCATGACGTCTCTTCGTGTCCACAATGTGGTCGGGAGACCCTCATCAGAACTTTTATGCAAGGCTCCATCTGTGCGTTTTGTCAGTACCGGCCCAGAATTGAAGATCTGATGCCCGAAGAATTTCCTGAGTTCCTTACCGAGTACGACGAGTTCAAATCCGATCTATAAATAAGGCACACCCTCACGTGTTTGTGACTGCTTACGCCCTGCGGTTGAGCGTACCCGCACCGGAACATTTCGCGGCTCAGCTGCGAGTTGGTGCCCACCCGCACCCCTGCGTGACTGACGAGCACTCACCCGCGACCACCTGAGGAATCATGGATTCACTGGAGGAGATCACCCCCGTCCGCCCCGTCGACCACCCGCGCGTCGTGGAGGTCTGGGAGGCGTCCGTCCGCGCGACGCACCACTTCCTCGCCCCCGCCGACGTCGATTTCTTCCGGCCGCTGATCCCCGACGTCCTCGCCCAGGTGGCGGAGCTGGTCTGCGTGCGGGACGCGGCGGGCGGCGTGGTGGGCTTCCTGGGGGTGGAGGACGGCAAGGTGGAGATGCTGTTCGTCCACCCCGACGTGCGCGGGCGGGGCATCGGCGGGCGGCTGCTCCGGCACGCCGTGGACGTGCTCGGCGCGACTCGGCTGGACGTCAACGAGCAGAACGAGCAGGCGGTCGGCTTCTACCTCAAGATGGGATTCTTCGTGGAAAGCCGGTCCGAGCTGGACGGCATGGGCAAGCCCTTCCCGCTGCTGCGCATGAAGCTGCGCGGGGCCGGGTCCCCCCGAGAGGGCCCGGCCCCGGACGCGCGCGGCTGAGCCGGGGCGTCAGCCCTGCCGCCCCCTCCCCCCTCCCCCGAACGTCGAGCGCACCCGCTCCTCCACCAGCGAGTCCACCGGCCCGCCCATGTACGCCGGGAGCACCGCCACCGCGTCCGCGGCCAGCTCGCGGATCCACACGTCGCGGCTGCGCTCCTGGAGGTCCACCGCCTCCGTGGGCACCAGCACGTGCCGGTCGTCGGTGAGCGTGAACAGGTCGTCGTCCAGGTCCACGTCCAGGTAGCGGATCTTCATCGCGGCCGGGTCCACCAGCATCTCGCTCACGGTTCCCACCCGCCGCCGGTCCGCCGCGTACACCGTCCACCCGCGCAGGTCCGGCGCGTCCCCCGCCAGCTTGAAGTCCTTTGCCGCCTTCAGCGGGACGATGCGCGCCTCCCCCGGCATCGCCACCGGCGCCCCGCCGCCCTCCCCCTCGCCGTAGAAGCGCGGGTGCGAGCGGCGCAGCTCGTCGTACATGTCGCCGGTGAAGGGGCGGTCCGGCTCGTACAGCGGCAGCGCCCGCACCTCGTCGCGGGTCCAGTGCGCCACCATGGCGTCCTCGCCCCAGTCCACGCTGGCGACGGGGAGCAGCACCTGCCCGCGCCGGAACAGCCCGAAGTCCACGGCCAGGAACCTCACCCTCCCCGTCCGGTCGATCAGCAGGTCGCTCACCGTGCCGATCTTCTCGCCGCCCGAGTCCCACACGTCCCACCCGATGAAGTCGCGCGTGCGCAGCACCTCCGCCCGCGGCCCGACGCTCTCCGCCATGATCGCTCCTCCCCGTCTCCGGTTGATCCGCCCACGCTGATCCCGGCCGGCACTGCAATCCGCGGTCCCGCCGTCATCTGCCCCCCGCGCCGGAGCGGACAGCCGCGCACCGGCCGAACCCGGAGGAGAGATCGGTGTATCGCGTTGTGCCGCGGCCATCTACAGGGGCCGCGGCCTTGTTTTGCGACACCTATGGAGGGAGCGATGCTGGATCGGGACTATCTGGTGCGCGCCACCGCTCTGGACGAGCGCGTGCGCGCCTTCGCGCTCGACGCCACCTGGGTGGTGCGGGCGCTCCAGGAGCGGCACGGCACCTACCCCGCGGTCAGCGCCGCGCTGGGGCGGACGGCCATGGGCGCGCTCCTGCTGAGCGCGGCGTCGCTCAAGGAGGAGGACCAGTCGCTCAGCGTGGAGGTGCGGGGCGGCGGGCCGGCGGGGCGCATCATCGTCACCGCCAACGGGCGCGGCGAGGTGCGCGGGCTGGTGGGCAACCCCCGGGCCCACGCCGAGAGCGTCCGCCCGGGCAAGCTCAACGTGGCCGGCGTGGTGGGGACCACGGGGTACCTGTCGGTCACCAAGAACCTGGGGATGCGCGACACCTACCAGGGCACGGTGGAGCTCCAGTCCGGCGAGATCGGCGAGGACCTGGCCTACTACCTGGCGCGCAGCGAGCAGACCGCCTCCGCCGTGGGGATCGGGGTGTTCGTGGTGCCGGACGGGCGCGTGGAGGCCGCGGGCGGCTACCTGATCCAGCTCCTCCCGGGGCTGGAGGACGACGAGATCGCCGCCATCGAGCAGCGCATCGCCGCCCTGCCGCACCCCACCACGCTGATCCGCGAGGGGACCACCCCGGAGCAGGTGCTGGCGAAGATCTTCCCGGAGGGGTTCACGCTGCTGGACCGCTACCCGGTGAGGTTCCACTGCCCGTGCTCGCGCGAGCGGTTCGAGAGCGCCATCGTCAGCCTGGGCGAGGCCGAGGTGGCGCGCATCATCGAGGAGGAGCAGCAGCCGTACACCGAGGTGGTGTGCCACTTCTGCAACGAAGCCTACCATTTCACTCCCGACGAGATGCGGGAGATTCTTCGCTCGGCTGCCGCTTGATTTACTGCGGGTTCGGGCGTGCCCCCGGCTGGCGCCGGGGTCGGGCTGCGGCTCCGTAAGCGAGCAAACTACGCTCGCTAACGGAGTCGAGCCCCGGCGGAAACAGCCCCGCCGGGTCTCGCCCCTTCGGGCCGAAATCCCTCACGCGGGTGTGGTGCTGGCGTCCGCTGGGGCCCCCCACCCCGGCGCTGTGCGCCACCCCTCCCCCGCAAGCGAGGGAGGTGAGAACTGCCTGCCATACCTGTAGTTGCTCCCCTCTCCCAGAATTGGGAGAGGGTGGCGAGCCTCAA
>JBFMFL010000217.1:0-12305 GCA_040752145.1 Gemmatimonadota bacterium | reverse complement strand
CAAACTGCCGGCGGGTCTCCCTGCGCCCGCGGAGGAGACGGACGGCAGTATCGTCCGGCTCCGTAGCGGCCCCCCGCGACAAACGCGGACGAAAACCACTGAACCGGGCTCACCCACCCGTTTTCCCTTGCCCCGAACCCCCTGTCGGGGCGATATTCCGGACCCGGGGGAATCCACTCCCCGCGCCGGAACCAACGAGCCAAGTCGTTGTATGGCTTGATGATCCGCCGCCACCTCCGAGCACGACTTCGCAAGGCTTCCATCCCGATATGTGCGGCTTCTGCCACCTGCACTGCCACTCCGAGTACTCGCTCCTCGACGGCGCCAACCGCATCGGGGACCTCATCAAGCGCGCCAAGGAGTTCGAGCAGCCGGCGCTCGCGCTCACCGACCACGGCTGCATGTTCGGCGCGTGGGTGTTCCAGGAGCAGGCCAAGAAGGCGGGGATCAAGCCCATCATCGGGATGGAGGCGTACGTCGCCCCCAACAGCCGCCACGACCGCGGCAAGGTCAAGGGCGAAAAGGGCTACTACCACCTGGTGCTGCTCGCCCGCGACTTCCAGGGCTACAAGAACCTCACCAAGCTCACCTCCATCGGCTACACGGAGGGCTTCTACTCCAAGCCCCGCATCGACCGCGAGGTGCTGGCGAAGCACTCCGAGGGGCTGATCGTGACCTCCGCCTGCCTGGCGGGCGAGATCGCGCAGCACCTGATGGAGGACCGCTGGGACGAGGCGCGCGACGCCGCCGCGTGGTACGCCGAGCTGTTCCAGGGGCGCTACTACCTGGAGGTGCAGGGGCACGACTCCAGCGGCCAGGACGAGCTCAACCGCCGCATCTTCAAGCTGGCCGACGACATCGGCCTGCCGGTGGTGGCCACCAACGACACGCACTTCCTCAGGGCGGAGGACCACCAGGCGCACGACGTGCTGCTCTGCATCGGACTGGGCAAGGACTTCTCCGACCCCAACCGGATGAAGTACGACGACCAGCTCTACTTCAAGAGCGGGCCGGAGATGGCGGAGCGCTTCCCGGGCCGCCCGGACGTCCTGGAGAACACGCTGAAGATCGCCGACGAGGTCAACTGGTCGTACCCCAAGGGCTACAACGTCCCCGCCTTCCCGGTGCAGGAGGAGGGGTTCTCCAGCGAGGACGAGATGCTGCGCGCCTGGGTGTGGAGCGGCGCGATGAAGCACTACGGAAAGCAGGGGACAGGGGACAGGGGACAGGGGACAGCCGGCGAACTGACCGTATACCCGGAGGAGGAGGTGCGGGCGGCGCTGCCGCCGGAGATCGTGGAGCGGGTGGAGTACGAGATCGACGTGATCACCAAGCTGGGGTACTCCGGCTACTTCCTGATCACGGCCGACTTCATCCGCGAGGCCCGCAGGCGCGACATCCCAGTGGGGCCGGGCCGCGGCTCGGCGGCGGGGAGCATCGTGGCGTACTGCATGGGGATCACGGACTGCTGCCCCATCAAGTTCGACCTGCTGTTCGAGCGCTTCCTGAACCCGGAGCGCGTCTCGATGCCCGACATCGACGTGGACTTCTGCTTCGAGCGCCGCGGCGAGGTGATCGAGTACGTGCGGGACAAGTACGGGCGCGACGCCGTGGGGCAGATCATCACCTTCGGGACGATGAAGTCGCGCGCCGTGGTCAAGGACGTGGGGCGCACCCTGGGCTTCCTCCCGGCGGAGACGGACGCGCTGGCCAAGCTGATCCCCAACGGGCCGGCGTACTCGCTCACCATCGAGGAAGCGGTCGACAAGATCCCGGAGATCAAGGAGAAGTACGAAAAGGACGAGCGCTACCGCCGGCTCCTGGACTACTCCAAGACGCTGGAGGGGCTGTCGCGGCACTCCAGCGTGCACGCGGCCGGCGTGGTGATCGCGCCGGGGCCGCTGGACGAGTACGTCCCCATCTGCACGCAGAGCACCAAGGGCGCGGGCGGCAGCGGCGAGAGCATCATCGTCACGCAGTACGACATGACCTGCCTGGAGAAGGCGGGGATGCTCAAGATGGACTTCCTGGGGCTGAAGACGCTCACGGTGATCTACGACGCCGTGACCGCCATCCGCGACCGCCACGGCGCGCTCCGCCACCCGGAGAGCGGCGACGTGTACGCCCGCCCCGAGGACATCCCGCTGGACGACCCCGAGGTGTACCGCATGCTGGCCCGCGGCGGCACCGCCGGCGTGTTCCAGTTCGAATCGGCGCTGGCGACGGAAAAGATCCGCGCCATGAAGGCGGACCGCTTCGACGACCTGGTGGCCGCCAACGCGCTGGTGCGCCCCGGCCCGCTGGACATGGGGATGGACCTGGTGTACATCCGCCGCAAGCTGGGGCAGGAAAAGGTGGCGTATCCGCACCCGAGCCTGCACGACGTGCTGGAGCCCACCTACGGCGTGATCGTGTACCAGGAACAGGTGATGCGTATCGCGCAGATCCTGGGCGGCCTGTCGCTGGCCGAGGCCGACGTGCTCCGCAAGGCGGTGGGCAAAAAGGACGCGGAGCTGATCGCCAAGGAGCTGGGCAAGTTCGTGGAGAAGGCGGTGGAGAAGGGGCACGACCGCCGCATGATCCAGGACCTGGCGGACCAGATCGAGGCGTTCGGCCGCTACGGCTTCAACAAGTCGCACTCGGCGGCGTACGGGCTGGTGGCGTACCAGACGGGGTGGCTCAAGTGCCACTACCCGGCCGAGTTCATGGCCGCGCTGATGTCGTCGGTGGTGGACAAGATCGACGACGTGGTGGCGTACATCGCCCAGTGCCGCGAGATGGGCAAGTACCTGCCGCGCGTGGGCCGCGAGGGGATCGAGGTGCTCCCCCCGCACGTCAACGAGTCCAACTGGAAGTTCAACGTCGTCGGCGAGGGCGTCGGCAAGATCCGCTTCGGGCTGGGCGCGATCCGCGGGGTGGGCGAGGGCGCGGTGCGCTCCATCCTGGCCGCGCGGATCACGGAGGGCCCGTTCAAGAGCATGTTCGACCTGCTCTGCCGCATCGACCTGCGGCTCTGCAACAAGCGGGTGATCGAGTCGCTGATCTGCGCCGGGGCGCTGGACGGGTTCGACCAGGGCGGCGGGCGCGCGCAGCTGCTGGCCGGGCTGGACGCCGCGTTCTCGGCGGCGCAGCAGGTGCAGCGCGACCGCGAGAGCGTACAGGAGAACATCTTCGACGCGCTGCTGGGCGGCGAGTCCGGCCCCACGGCGGGGATGACGGAGCCGCCGCTGCCGCCGGTGGAGAAGTGGCAGGAGGGCGACCGGCTGGCGCGGGAAAAGGAGATCCTGGGCTTCTTCATCTCCGGCCACCCCCTGGACAAGTTCCGCGAGGACGTGGCATTGTTCGAGCGGGTCAACACGGCGAACCTGCGCGAGTTCCGCGACCAGAAGATCGAGCTGGCGTGCGTGGTGACGGAGGCGGCGCGGCAGATCAGCAAGAAGGACGGCTCGGAGTGGGGGCGGATCACGGTGGAGGACTTCTACGGCACCGCCACCGTGCTGGCCTTCGGGGAGAGCTGGGCGAAGTGGAAGGACGTGCTCCAGCAGGACACCCCCATCCTGCTGCGCGGGGCCGTCTCCAGCCGCGACCGCGACGAGGAGGACCCGCCCATCTTTCTGGACGGCGCCGTGAAGATGGCGGAGCTGCGGGAGAGCGGGAGCGTGGGCGTGTGCGTGGAGCTGGGCTCCAACGGCGCGGACCCCGACCGGATCCAGCGCGCCAAGGAGTGCTTCGCGCGCTACCCCGGGCCGGGGCCGCTGGAGGTGGTGTGGCGGAACGGCGGCACCCTCCCCCCCGGCGACGAGCCGCGCCTGCGCTCCCGCAGCGTGCGCGTGGCCCCCAGCGAGGTGCTGCTGACGGAGCTGCGCGCGGTGCTGGGGGACGAGCGGGTGAAGCTGGTGAAGGGGTAGGAACTGCAGGGGATAGGGGACAGGGGACAGGTTACAGCCTGCTTGGACGCCGCCGTTTGCTGGCTGTAACCTGTAACCTGTAACCTGTAACCTTCCCGAACGACAGCGAGGGGGATTTGGCTACGGTTGCCCATCTTGATTTCGAGCGTGCGATCGCGGACGTGGAGGAGCAGATCCTCCGGCTCCGCACCCTGGCGCGCGAGCGCGGCCTGGACGTCTCCACCGAGCTGCGCTCCCTGGAGCGCAAGCTGGAGGAGCTGAAGCAGGACACCTTCCGCAACCTGTCGCCCATCGAGCGGGTGCAGGTGGCGCGGCACCCGCGGCGGCCGTACACGCTGGACTACGTCGAGATGGTCTTCGACGACTTCGTGGAGCTGCACGGCGACCGCATGTTCCGCGACGACGACTCCATCGTGGGCGGGTGGGCGCGGCTGGAGGGCGAGTCGGTCATGCTGATCGGCCAGCAGAAGGGCCGCGACATGAAGGAGAACCTGCGGCGCAACTTCGGGATGCCCCACCCCGAGGGGTACCGCAAGGCACTGCGGCTGATGAAGCAGGCCGAGAAGTTCGGGCGGCCGGTGGTGACGCTGATCGACACGCCGGGAGCCTACCCCGGCATCGGCGCGGAGGAGCGCGGGCAGGGCGAGGCCATCGCCCGCAACCTGCTGGAGATGGCGGCGCTCAAGGTGCCTTCCGTCGCCGTCGTGATCGGCGAGGGCGGCTCCGGCGGCGCGCTGGCGATCGGCGTGGCGGACCGGGTGCTGATGCTGGAGAACGGCATCTACTCGGTGATCTCGCCCGAGGGGTGCGCGGCGATCCTGTGGAAGAGCGGCACGGAGCGCGACAAGGCCGCCGCCGCCATGAAGATCACCGCCGGCGACCTGCTCCGGCTGGGGGTGATCGACGACGTCGTGGCCGAGCCCGCGGGCGGCGCCCACTCCGACTGGGAGGGGACCGCCGAGGCGCTGCGCGAGGCGCTGGGCCGCCACCTGGGCGAGCTGCGCGGCGTCCCCGTGGACGAGCTGCGCCGCATGCGCTGGGAGAAGTACATGTCCATGGGGGAGTGGCGCACCGTCCGCTGACCCCGAACACGACCCGAGGCGCCGCGCCCCCGCGGGGGCACGGCGCTCCGCATAGATGAGGTAACCAAATCGTGAGCCTTCCACTTCCCGTTTTCCAGCCGGGCCCCGACCTGCGCGAGCTTCCGCGCGTGGTGGAGGTCGCGTTCAAGGGGACGCGGCGTGCCTACTTCCGCACGACGGACCCTGACCTTCGCGTGGGCGACCACGTCCTGGTGGAGGTGGAGCGCGGGCGCGACCTGGGGCGCGTCAGGTCCGTGGGCGGCGTGGCCGCCCGCAAGTGCGCCAGCTGCAAGGGCGACGGCTCGGGCGAGGAGGACGCGGCCCCCGCCGAGCGCATCCTGCGCCGCGCCGAGCCCGGCGAGCTGGAGGCCCTGCGCGTGCTGCGCGTGGACGAGGAGCGGGTGCGCCGCACCACGCGCGAGATGGTGGAGCAGCACGGCCTGAAGATGAAGGTCAGCGAGGTGGAGTGGCAGTGGGACCGGAACAAGCTGACCATCTACTTCACCGCGGAGCGCCGGGTGGACTTCCGCCAGCTGGTCCGCGACCTGGCGCGCACCTTCCGCACCCGCATCGAGCTGAAGCAGATCGGCGTGCGCGACGAGGCCGCGCTGCTGGGCGGCGTGGGGCGCTGTGGCCGCGAGCTGTGCTGCTCCACCTGGCTGCGCGAGATCAAGCCCATCTCGCTCCAGCTGGCCAAGGACCAGAACCTGTCGCTGAACCCCACGCAGATCTCCGGCACCTGCGGCCGGCTGATGTGCTGCCTCACCTACGAGCACGACGCCTACCTGGCCGCCCGCAAGCGCTTTCCGCGCGAGGGGAAGACGGTGCGGACCTCGGTGGGGAACGAGAAGGTGGTGGGGATCGACATCTGGAAGAACCAGGTGACGCTGATGGACGAGAGCCGCCAGCGCCGCGTGGTGGAGCTGGAAGCGCTCCGCGAGGAGATGGCCGCCGCCGGCCCCGCCCCCGCCCCCGCCCCGACCGGCCGCGAGCGCGAGGCCGCGCCCGCCGAGCCGCTCCCCTCTCCCGCCGAGCAGCAGCGCCCCCCGCGCCGCCCCCGCTTCCGCGGCGAGCGCCGCGGTCCGGCCGAGCCCGGTCCACGTGGCCCGCAGGCGTAGCGCAGCGCAGCATGGCCGCGCCAAAAGAGGAGCCGCCCGCTCCAGGTGACCGGGCGGCTCTTTCCGTTCGGCGGGGAGGGCCCTCACCCGGCTCGCTTGAGGCTCGCCACCCTCTCCCAATTCTGGGAGAGGGGGCAACGGCAGCCGAGGCCGCCGCGATGCCCGCAGGGAGGGTGTGGGGGTGCTCGGAGGAAAGAGTTTGGGGTGTGGCCGGGTGGGGTGGCATTCACTCTTTCCGGAGAGCACCCCCGCCCCGACCGCCGCAACGTGAACCCGAGGCCGCAAAGCCGTTACGGCTGGTACCGCGGAAACAGCGCGTCCCCCTTGGCGATCGGCGTCCCAGGCTTCAGCAAACCCCAGCCGGTCCACTCGTCCAGCCGCCCGCGCCCCCCATTGGCAACGGCGGCCACGTACTCGTCCCCGCCGATCCGCCGCCAGACCTCCACCATCTTCTCCGGCAGCACCGGCCAGAGCAGGAGAGAGGCGATCCGCATGGCCTCCGCGCAGTCGTACAGGATGGCGCCCACCTCCGGCATCCGCTCCGGGTCCTTGGCCAGCTTGAACGGCGCCGTCCGCTCGATGTAGCCGTCGACGGCCCGGACCAGGTCCATCGCGGCCCCCGCCGCCTCGTCCAGCCGGAGCGCGTCCATGGCCGAGCGGTGGGCGGCCACGCACCGCTCCGCCGCCGTCCGCAGCTCGCTCCCCTTCCCCGCCCCGCCCTCCGGCGCCGCCCCGCCGAAGTACCGCCCGATCATGTTGGACACGCGGCTGAACGAGTTGCCCAGCGTGTTCGCGAGGTCGGAGTTGTACACCTCGACGAACTTGGGCTCCGAGAAGTCCGAGTCCGTGGTGCCCAGCGGCCCCTGGGTGAGCATGAACCAGCGGAACGCGTCCAGCGAGAAGCGCCCCACGTACTCGTCGATCTTTTCCAGGTCCACGAAGTTGCCCAGCGACTTGCTCATCTTGCGCCCGTCGCTGATCCAGAACGAGTGCGCGTACACCCGCCGGGGGACGGGGCGGCCGAGGGCGAGGAGGAGCGCCGGCCAGATCACGCCGTGGAACCAGAGGATGTCCTTGGCGATGAGGTGAACGTCCGCCGGCCAGTACTTCCGCCGGTCGTCCGTGTCCACCGTGGTCAGGTAGTTCATCAGCGCGTCGATCCAGACGTAGATGGTCTGGTCCGGCGTGCCGGGCACCGGGATCCCCCACCCCTGGGTGCCGGTGCGGGAGACGGGGACGTCGTTGAGCCCCTCGCGCACCCGCGACAGCAGCTCGTTGCGGCGCGCCTCCGGCTGCACCAGCCCGCCCTCCAGCAGTTCCAGCAGGCGGTCCTGGTACGCGCTCAGCCGGAAGAAGGCGTTGTGCTCCGACTTGCGGACCAGCGGCTGGCCGTTGATGGGCGACCTGAAGTCCGACTCCTTGGCCTTGTTCTCGGGGACGTACTCCTCCTGCCCCGCGTCGTACCACCCCTCGTAGTCGCCCATGTACACGTCGCCCGAGTCGAGGAGCTGGCGGACGTACTCCGTGACGCGCTCGCGGTGGCGCGCCTCGCTGGTGCGGATGAAGTCGTCGTTGGAGATCCCCAGGTGCGCGAACGCCTCCTGGAAGGCCGCCGCGTTGCGGTCCGCCCACTCCTGCGGCCCCAGCCCCCGCTCCGCCGCCGCCGTCACCACCTTGGCCGCGTGCTCGTCCGTGCCGGTGAGGAAGAAGGTGTCGTCGCCCCGGAGCCGGTGGTAGCGCGCCACCGCGTCGGCCACGGTGCTGGAATAGACGTGGCCGATGTGGGGCCGATCGTTGACGTAGTAGATCGGGGTGGTGATGTAGAACGTTGCGGGCTCGGTCGGCATGCGCTTCCTGGATCTCCCGGCGGAGGGCCGCGGCGGGCGCGGCGTCGTTTTCGTGCCAAACGTGCAAGGATGGGTCCGCCCCGCCCGCTCCGCAAGTGCGCCCCGGAGGGCCGCCGCACCCCCGCGCGGGCGTCCACCCCGCTGGCGAAGATCCGCGCAACGTGTGGAGTTGCTTGACACTCCCCCACGCGCGGATGTATAGTACGCCCTCCGCAACAACCAGGTCACGTCCGGGAGCATCGACTTCCTCCGTATTTTCCGAACCAAAAACCGAGGCCATGGCACGATCCAAGTGGACGCTGATGCTCGTCCCGCACGACAACGAGCGCGTCAGATCCATCCAGATCTCCAGCCGGAGCGTCCGCGTCGCCGTCTCCACCGCACTCGCCCTCGCCTTCGTCCTCGCGGTCTTCAGCATCGGCTTCTTCGTCAAGCAGAGCCACCACGTGCGCGCCGCGGCCCTGGAGCGCGAGAACGAGCTGCTCGCCGCCGAGGTGGACGAGATGCGCAGCCAGATGGCGACGCTCTCCGAGTCCATCGAGGACCTGTCCGAGAAGGGGGAGAAGTACCGCGTGGTCGCCGGGCTGCCGGCGATCGACCCGCAGGTGGAGCGGGTGGGGATCGGGGGGCCGGGGACGGCGACGCTCCAGTCCGCCTCGCTGTTCCGGATGAGCCCCCAGCGCGGCAGGAAGGTGTTCGAGACCTCGTCGAACCTGGAAACGCTGATGCGCCGAGCCGCGCTGCTGCGCTCCAGCATGGACGAGGCGCTGGACGCCATGGAGACCAACACCGAGCGCCTGGCCGCCACCCCGTCCATCGCCCCGTCCAACGGGCACCTGTCCAGCCTGTTCAGCCGCGGGCGGCGGCACCCCGTCCTCCGCATCACCCGGCCCCACAAGGGGATCGACATCGCCGCCCCGGTGGGCGAGCCGATCCTGGCCCCCGCCAAGGGAACCGTCCGGTTCTCGGGCCCCAAGTCGGGCGGCTACGGCAACGTGGTGGAGATCGACCACGGCTTCGGCTACGTCACCCGCTTCGCGCACGCCTCCCGGCTGCTGGTGAAGCGCGGGCAGGAGGTGCAGCGCGGGGCCGTGATCGCGGAGGTGGGGGCGACCGGGCTGGTGAGCGGGCCGCACCTCCACTACGAGGTGGAGGTGAACGGCAGCCAGGTGGACCCGCTCAACTTCATCCTTGCGGACGAGATCCCCGACTGAGCCGCGGCACGCCCCACGCCCCGACCCACCCGCGAGGAGCGCCCGACCGGCGCTCCTCTGCGCATTTCCGGGCCGGGGAACACCGGGGACGCGCCCCGACTATACGCACCCGTAAAACCGCCGCATCCGGCACGACCCTGTCCATATAGATGCTCCTGCTCGCCCTGACCCTCGCGGCCGGGACCGCCGCCGCGGACACCGCGGCGCCCTCCCCCCACCCCGCCGCCGCCACCGCGGTGGCGGGGATGGTGGCGGTGCACCGCCAGCCCGCGATCCCCCTGGTCGCGCTCCGCCTGTCGCTGCTGGCGGACGACCCGCCCGGGTACGCCGGGGCGGGGCACCTCCTCCAGCACCTGCTGCTCCCCTCGCTGCGCGAGCAGGTGCAGCGCGTGGGCGGCGAGGTGCAGATCACCCGCGGCGCCGACGCGGTGGTCTACACCGTGGTGGGGCCCGCCTCCGAGCTGGACTACCTGGCCGGGGTGCTGCGCTCCACGCTGCGGCAGCCCCGGTTCGGCGAGGCGCAGCTGGTGGCGGCGCAGCGCGAGCTGCGCGACGAGCGCAACGCCGAGTGGGAGACCGCGGCGGGCCACGTGCGCGCCCGGCTGCGCAGCGGGCTCTTCCCCGAGGAGCTGTCCCCCGCGGGGACGCCGGCCTCCGCCGAGGGCTTCACCGCCGAGACGGTGCAGGCGCTGTGGGCGGGGATGTACCGGCCGGAGCGCGTGGCCGTGGTCGCCGTGGGCGACGTGCAGGTGGCGCGGGTGCGCGACGCCTTCGCGCGGCTCCCCGACGCGCCGGAGGGCGCGCCGGACGGCGCGGCGGCCGACACCGTCCCCGCCGCCCCGCCCGTGTCGCCGGAGGCCACGCGGGGGTGGATCGGGCTGGGGTGGTCCGCCGCGGACGCGGACCCCGCCGCCCTGACGGTGACGGCGCGGCTGCTGCGCGACCACCTGCGCGAGCGGCTCCCCTCCGCCTCGGTGGAGACGGAGCACTGGTGGACGCGCCAGGGGCAGGCGCTGGCCCTGGTGGTGGCCGCGCAGCCCGCGGGGCTGGCCGCCGCGCGCCGCGCGACCGGCGCCTCGCTGGCGTCGCTGGGCGAGTCGCTGGACGCGGCCCGGGTGCGCGAGGCCGCGGCCCGGGTCCGCCGCGACATGCTGTTCTACGCGCGCCGCCCCGAGCGCATGGCCGACGTGGTGGGGCAGTTCATCGACCGGGCGGGCCGGGCCGACGCCGCGCAGAGCTTCTACGCCGACGTGGAGCGGGTGGACGAGGACGCCGTGCGCGCCGTGCTCGCCCGCCTGGCCGAGCAGACCCCCGCGGCGGTGGACGTGCCGCCCCAGAAGCTGCCCAACCGGACGCCATGACCCGCTCCCCGCTCACGCGCCGCGCGCTCGCGGCGCTCGCGCTCCTCCTCGCGGCCGCGCCCGGCGCGCTCCGCGCGCAGGACCACGTGCTGGTGCGCCCGGAGCCCGGCACGCCGGTGGTGGCCGTGGAGGTGCTGGTGGCCGCCGGCCCCGCCGAGGAGACCCCGGAGCAGGCCGGGCTGGCGTACCTCACCGCCCGCGTCGCCACGGCGCCCATCCGCCCCATCCTGGACTCGCTGGGCGCGCACCTGGCGGTGCGGGCGCACAAGGACGCCCTTGGCTTCACCCTGACCGCCGCGCCGGACACCTGGCGGGAAGCCTCGCGGACCCTGCTGGTGGCGCTCTTCCGCGACCCCGCCGACTCGCTGGCCACCGTGCGCGAGCGGGCCGCCCTGCGCGCCGAATTGATCGGCCGCGAGGCGAGCCCCGCCGACGCCCTGGCCCGCGAGGTGGACGCCGCCGTGTTCGGGCCGGAGCACCCCTGGCGCCGCCCCGCCGCGGGCTACTCCACCACGGTGGAGAGGCTGACGCTGGCCGACGTGGACGGCTTCATCCGCAGCTACCTGGTGCCGGAGCGCACGGTGGCCGCGGTGGTGGGCCCGGTGGACTCCACGGCGGCGCGCGAGCACCTGGCCGCCTTCCTGCGCGGGGTCCCCTGGCAGCCGCCGCGCGCCGAGCCCCCCGCCCCGGTGGAGGCGCCGGTGCGGCGGGAGTACAGCTCCATCACCGCCTGGATCGCGGCGAGCTACCCCTTCCCGCCCGAGGTGGACGAGGAGGCGGTGCGGCTGCTGGGCGAGCTGGCCGTGGAGGGGCTCTCCTTCGGCCCCAGCCGGCGCACGGTGTACAACGCCCGCTCCGAGGTGGTGCGCCGCGCCGAGGGCGGCGAGCTGCGCATCCAGATCGTGGTGCCGCCGCGCGAGGTGGACCTGTGGGCCGGCCGCATCGACGAGGCGGTGGCCCGCTACGCCGACAAGGCCATGGCGCCCGGGCTGTTCGCGGACCGGGCCCGCCGCTTCCGCGGGGTGCGCCTGCGCGAGCTGGACACGCCCGAGGCGCGCGCGCAGGAAGCCGCCCGCGAGCTGTTCGTGGGCGGCCACGGCCGCCTGGCCGACCTGGAGCGCCTGGACGCCGCCCGCCTGCTGGCCGCCGCCCGCGGCCTGCGCCCCGCGACGCTGGTGGTGCTGGGCCCCTTCGAGGCCGGCACCCCCGCCGCCAACGACTGACCGCTTCCACACTCCACGACGAGGGTGCCGCTTTGGGATGGATGGTGCTGGTCAACGTGCTGGAAGTGCTCAAGTGGCTCATCATCGCGCGGGCGCTGATGTCCTGGTTCGTGGACCCGCGCTCCGCGAACCCGCTGGTGGCCTGGATCCGCGGCGTCACCGACGCGATCCTCCGCCCCCTCTCGTCGCTGCTGCCGAGCATGGGCGGCATGGACCTGTCCCCGATCGTGGCGATCCTGCTGATCCACCTGGCCCAGCAGGCGATCGTCAGTGGGCCGGGGGGCTACTACTGAACTGCATTGAACTGCGGGGTTGGGCGTGCCCCCGGCTCCGCCGGGGTCGGGCTGCGCGCTGCGTAGGCGAGCAAACAACGCTCGCCAACGCAGCCGAGCCCCCGCGAAACTGCCCGCGGGGTCTCGGCCCTGCCGGGCGCGCATCCCTGAATAGAAACAACCCCCTGTTCAGGACGCCCTCCGGAGTCGCATCTGATTAAGCCGTCGCCTCTTAGCCGAACGACAAGCGTTTCATTCGACAGGGTCGGCGGCAGACGGT
>JBFMFL010000216.1:0-12321 GCA_040752145.1 Gemmatimonadota bacterium | reverse complement strand
TCTGAGCGTGACCGCGTTCGAGAAAACGCCCGTGGAACAAGCACTTTCAGCGGCAGGCTACACCTCTGCGGACGGAGGCTCTTCTAACCAGTTGCAGCTCTTCGACTTCTAACCGGACACTACTGACGCACCATCGACATCACGCCCGGCACGAAGGACCCGTGCGGCCATGGGACGCGCACCGCGGGTGTGATCGGCGCGCCCAATGACGGACGGAGTGTCGTCGGGATCGCTTGGAAGTCGGACCTGCGCATCGTCAACGTGGCATCACGCGGGTTCTCGACCGACCCCTCATACTACGACCACGTCATCTCGGTCGATCCGGCCCGCGTTTACGAGGGCCTCCAAAAAGCAATGGGCGAGGCACTGGACCTTGCGACCAAGCAGTACGTCCGGGTGCGCGCTCCGGCACACATCATCAACATGTCGTTCAAGACGTACAACGACCCGGTTAACGGCTCGTACCCAAACACCGTAGCCGATCTTATCCGCTACTACTACTACTCCAGCGGCGGACCGCTCTTCGTGGGTGCGATCGGCACGCTTCCCATCGGAATGCCCAACGCGGTGTTCCCCGCCGAGATGGAAGAGGTCGTCGCCGTCGTTGCACTGAACCCGGACGGCTCCCGCAACGGCGAGTCAAACTACGGGCCGGCCGCGGAGCTGGCGGCGTACATCCCCGTGGCGACGGTTGACGTCCCGAGCATGGGCGGAGCCAGTGGAATCACCAGGATCATGGGCGCGTCGGGAGCGGCCGCCACCATATCCGGCCTGGCCACGCTCGTGTGGGCGCGGTATCCCTGGCTTACCAACACACAGGTCCGGTCGCGCCTGCGGCAGTTCGCCGATCACCCGTTCAACCACAACTGGAGCGATGGATACGGCTACGTGGACGTATATGGAGCCGTGGGAGGTTTCACGAACATGCGCATGGAGGTAAAGGACTGCGCGACGCCCTTGAACCCGACCATCGAGGCTCAGGCCGTCGCGACAGGAGATGGGCCGTTCACATACCAGTGGAGCAACGGCGCGACCAGCGCATCGACCGCTTATACGGCTGCCCCGGCCGGCGATTCCATCCACGTCTGGGTCCTCGTTTCGGACGTGGTCGAGAACCGCAGTGTGCAGGACACCAAGTGGGTGAGGACGGTGACGAACGAAGACCCGCACTACGTCGAATGCCTTACGACCTGAGTGGAAAGGACGGTTTGCTGAGCCAAGAAGCTAGGCGGACGGCACGACCTGCCCGGTCCGCGTTCGCGAGAAACATCAACCCGAAGATGCAAGAAGGCGCGGCGGCGATCGCATTCCACCGCCACGCCGGTGCAGGAAAGTGCGTCGTCAACCGTGGAGGGCGGTGACACAGCGGAGCTGCCGGGTGCTCAAATGAGCAATTCCGCTACGCCGCCGGTGATCCCTCCCACCCCTGCTCCGACCACGATCCACGGGGTTCTGCCGACCCAGCAATCGTGACAGCTGTAGGTCACTCCGAAATACGTCCCCCCGAGCACGGCGCCGGCGACAGGCAGCAGCCACCATGGGCGGCCTCCGCGAGGCGACACCGCAGGCTCCACCCGGCGGAAGGGCTCCGGATGGCGCTCTGCAATCAGAGGCCAGAGCGTCGCCGCGGGAACCGACCGGGTGGCTTGAACGGGCAGGGCGCTCGCAGCCAAACCGGCAGTTCCAGCAGAAAGGCTTTGTGCAACCGAAGGAGTAGACGCGAGAGATACCCAGCTCAGGACCAGAATCCAGTACCGTTTCATTCCGAACTCATCGATTAAGGATTGACGCGTTTGGAGACATTATAGGGGTTTGGAGACCGTGCGCAACGCAGTGGATTGGCTTGGCTGTAAGATGAACGATCGAGCGGCCATCGGTTCAATGGCCGGGAAAGCAGGACATTCGGCGGGCGCCGTGCTCCCGGTGCCGGCGGGCTTATGCTGTGCTGCCCAGCGGAGTGCTGGGCCTGCTGAAGGCGGAGTTTGCGGGCTGGCTGGTTGGGGGGGCGCCACGAACGCCGCGGCCGCCCGGGTTCGGCTGACCCCAGGCGGCCGCGCTCCGGCCAGACGTGTGCGTACCGCCTCAGGCGCTCCGCGGCAGCCCCTCGCCCCACTCCAGCACCTCCACCCGCACGGGCGCCCGCCCCGCCGCCGTGTACCCGAGCGTCTCCGCCGCGCGGCGCGACAGGTCGATGATGGTGCGCCGCTGCTTGGCGATGGAGCCGAACGGCCCGCGGTCCACCACGCGCACGTTGACCGAGCGGTCGTTGCGCAGGTTGGTCACCCGCAGCAGCGTCCCGAACGGAAAGCCCCGGTGCGCCGCGACCATCTGGTTCTGGCGGAACGGGATCCCGCTGGCGGTGCGCCGCCCCTCGAAGTGGTTGGCGTAGAACGTGGCCTCGCCGGTCACCGTCCGGAGCACCCGCTCCGGCAGCCGTTCGCGCAGCCGCTCCGGCACCTCCGCCGGGTTCGCGTCCGGCGAGGGCCGCGGCTCCGGCGCCGTCTCCGCGCGCAGCACCGGGTACTCCGCCTTGAGCCGGCTGATGACCTGCGGCGAGAGCGCCGCCTGGCTGGCCGTGGCCGCGGGCAGCACCGCCGCCGGCTCCGGCTCCCGCTCCGGCGAGCAGGCGCCCGCGAGCGCCGCGGCGAGGACGAGGTGGATGGATGTCGGTCGAATGATGGATCGCATGATGTCCCTCCCGGTGGTTGCGTCACCTCCGCTTCGAAAGGCAACCGTTCAGCTGGAGCGAAGAATTCAACCCCTCGAATACAAACAACTTATACAAGATGCGTTCCGTTCCCGGCGCGGCTGTTCACGTGCGGCGGCCCGTCACGACGCCCCGGCCTGCGCCGCGCGGAAGCCGCTCAGGCACGCGCGCACCCGCTCCTGCAGGAGCCGCGACAGCGCCGCGGTGGCCGCCTCCGCCGCGCCGTCCTCCCCGCCCACCGCCCGCACGACCGCCGCGTAGCACACGTCCCAGATCAGCTCCCCCTCCCGCAGCAGCTGCGTCTCGCTCCACCCCAGGCGCTGGCGCTGCGCCCCGTGCAGCTCGCCGATCAGGCGCTGGATCCGGCTCCCGTCCACCAGGTCCGCGCTCGCCACCCCGGCCTGGGAGAACAGGGCCAGCGAGTTCGCCACGTCGGTGATCAGCGTGGAGAGGTGGTCCGCGATCTCCACGTCCGTCATCCGGTCGGTCACGGCGAGCGTCTCGTCCTCGCGCGCGCACCGGACGAAGTCGTCCACCGTCCTCCCCAGGTCCCGCAGCAGCGCCTCGCCGGCCGCGCGCAGCCCGCGCCGCACGGCGTCCTCCCCCGGCGAGTCGGGCTGGGCCGGGGGACCCTCCTCCCCGGCCACCGCGCCGTCCGCGCCGGGGTCCGCCCCGGGCGCCGCCGGCATCCGCAGCACGAACGTCGCGCCGCCCTCGCCGCCGGCCGGCGGCTCGAAGGCCACGTCGCCGCCCATCAGCCGGGCCAGCCGGCGGCTGATGGAGAGGCCGAGGCCGACCCCGCCGTACATCCGCCTCAGCCCGGCCTCCCCCTGCCTGAACGGCTCGAACATCGCCTCCGCGTCCGCCGGGGGCACGCCGACCCCCGTGTCGCGCACCCGGAAGACCACCCACCCGCCGTCCCCGGCCCCGCACTCCAGCGCCACGCACCCTCCCGGGGGCGTGAACTTGATGGCGTTGGAGAGCAGGTTGATGAGCACCTGCTTCACCCGGAACTCGTCGCCCACGTAGCACAGCTCCCCCGCGGCCGCGCAGTCGTCGGTCAGCGTGAGCAGCTTGCCGCTCGCCTGCGGGCGGAGCACCGCCAGCGCCGCGAGGGCGGTGGCGGACGCCGGCACCGTCTCGCACGCCACCGCCAGGCGGTCCGCCTCGCTCTTGGACAGGTCCAGCACGTCCTCCACCAGGCGGAGGAGGTGCCGGCTGCTGTCCCGGGCCCGCTGCACGTACGAGCGCTGCGTGTCCGTGAGCCCCCCGGCCAGCTCCAGGTCGATCAGCTCCAGGTAGCCGATGATGGCGTTGATGGGGGTCCTCACCTCGTGCGTCATGGTGGAAAGGAAGTCGCTGCGCGCCCGGAGCGCCGCCTCGGCCGTGTCCCGCGCCTCGCGCAGCTGCTCGGTGGCCGTCTCCGCCTCGTCCAGCGCCTCCTCCGCCAGGGCGCGGGCCTGCAGCGCCTCCCCGTGCAGCCGCGCGTTGTCCACCGCCATGGCCGCGCGCCGGGCCAGGTCCTCCGCGATCACCACGTCGATGTCGCCGAAGCGGCGGCCCGCCTCCGCGGTGACGAAGGTGATGGCGCCCACCGTGCGGCCGCGCGCCACCATCGGGACGATGACGTACGAGCGGATCCCCAGGGTGCGCAGGAGCTCCAGGTGCTCGGGGGACCGCGCCGCCGCGGCCAGCGCGGCGTCCGGCACGTCGAACACCATCTCGGGCCGGCCGCTGCGGATGACCCGCGGCGCGCCGATGAAGTCGTCGTGACGGGGAGGGTGGGCCAGGTGCAGCCTGCGCGCGGCGTCCTGCTTGGCCGCGTCGGGGTGGAGCACGGCGATGCGGCGGATGGCGCCCACCTCCGTGAGCACGTCCACGATGCACCAGGCGTCCAGGTAGGGGAGCGACATCCCGGCGACCGTGGTGAGCGTCGCCTCGTAGTCGAGCGAGTCCGCCAGGCAGCGGCTCACCTCGGCCAGGAAGGAGAAGCGGTCGCGGCTGGCCTGCGCCGCGTCGCGCTCGCGCTCCGCCGCGTGCAGCGCCGCGCGCTCGCCGGCCGCGGCGGCCCGGGGCGCCGGGCCGGCGGAAGGGTCGGGTCCATCGAGGGTGGAGCTCACGCCGCCGCCTTCCGCGAAGATGAAGCGAGCGGGTCCCGGCTGGCTGCCGGCAGGCGCTCCACGAAACTGCAAGAAATCGGTACCACGCACGAACCGTACGCGCCCCCGGCCGGAGGGCGGGCCCGAGGGCGGCGGCGGGTGCGTCAGGTCACCATCACCCCCTCCACCGCCCGGAGCAGGTCGTCGCCCTCCCAGGGCACCGCCAGCAGCCGCCCCACGCGCAGCCGCCGCGCCCACCACAGGTCCGCCTCCTCCGGGTGGCTCACCAGCGCCACCACCCCCACCTGCTCGGTGCGCGGGTCGTCCCGCAGCCGCCGCACCGTCATCCAGCCGTTGTCGCGCGGGTCGCGCACGTCCACCACCACCGCGTCCGGCGGGAACATCCCCGCCATCTCCGCGGGCAGCTCGCCCGCGGGCGGCTCCACCACGGTGAACAGCGAGCGCAGCAGCACGCCGCGCACCAGGCTGCGCAGCCCCTCGTCGGCGACGGCGAGGACCACGGTGGGGCGCCGCGTGGCCTCCTCCCAGACCGCGTCCACGATCTGCTCGATGGTGCCGGGCGGGAGCCCCTTGTCGGGCCGGGGACGGTTCATCGCTTCCTCCGCAGCAGTCCAGTGATCCGGATGGCGCGAACCGCCGCCTCCGCGCGCGTGCCGCTCATGTCACCCCTCCGTGATCCGCTCCACCAGGTCCAGCAGCCCGTCCGCGTCGAACGGCACCGGGACCAGGCACTCCACCGCGAACTCCCGCGCCCAGCGGCGGTCCGCCTCGCGCGGCGCCGACACCAGCCCCAGCACCGGCACCCCGCCGGAGCGCGCGTCCTCGCGCAGCCGGCGCACCGCCGCCCACCCGTCCAGCGTCCGCACGTCCGCCAGCACCGCGTCCGGCGCCGCCGCCTCCACCGCGTCCGCCGACAGCTCGCCCGAGGGCTGCTCCACCACCGTGAACAGCGACCTCACCAGCACCTGCCGCGACGCCTCGCGCAGCGCCTCGTCGCCGATGGCGAGCAGCACCGTGGGGCGGCTCTCCGCCTCCGCGCACACCACGTCCACGATCCGCTGCACCGCCGCGGCGGGGATCTTCCCCCCGGGGCCGTAGGGGAGCCTCACCGCGCCCCCCTGAGCAGCCCCGCCAGCCGGTTGGGGCGCTTCATCGCCTCCGCCCACAGGTCTCCCACCTCCGCCACCCGCTCCGGCACCGTGTCCATGGTGAAGTCCCTGATCTTGAGGTCGTCCGTCAGCTCGTCCCAGCGCAGCGGCGTGGAGACGGTGGCGCCCGGCTTGGCGCGCACCGCGTACACCCCCGCCACCGTCTTCCCCAGGATGTTCTGGAGGTAGTCCACGTAGACCGTCCCGCGCGGCCGGCGGCGCGTCATCCGCTCCACCGTGGCGACCTCCGGGTGGAGCGCCGCCACCCGAGTGGCGACGATCTGCGCCACCAGCGTGGCCGCCTCCAGCGGCGTCTTAGGCGGGAGGGGGAGGTAGATGTGCAGCCCCGTGGAGCCCGACGTCTTGAGCGCGCCGTGCAGCCCGAAGCGGTCCAGCTCCTCGCGGACCGCCCGGGCGACCCGGATCACCTTGCGGAAGCTCGCCCCGGGGCCGGGGTCCAGGTCCAGGATGGTGTAGTCGGCGTAGTCCAGCCTCCCCACCCGCGAGTGCCACGGGTCGTAGGAGACCGCTCCCAGCTGGATGGTGTAGAGCAGCGTCGCCAGGCTGCCGCCCACGAGGCGGCGCTGCGGCGCGCCGTCCTCGCTCCCGATCGTCTCCACCCGCACCCCCGGCGGCACCTCGTCCGGCGCGGACTGCTGGTAGAACGCCTCCCCCACGATCCCGTCGGGGAAGCGGCGGAGCACCAGCGGCCGGTCCTTCATGGAGGGGACGATATATTGCGCCATCCGGGCGTAATAAGCCAGGAGGTCCCCCTTGGTCCGCTTGGGACGCGCAAAGAACGCCTTGCCCAGGTTGGACACTTCCAGCCGCCCGTCCGGCAGATCCAGCACGCCGTCGCCCCCCGCCGCCCGCACCGCCTCCACCTGCGCCGCCACGTCCACGGCCCCTTTCCCCGCCCCGCGCCGCCCGCGCTTCTTCGCCGCCTTCGGCGCCGCGGCCGGCGCCGCTTCCACCCCGACCGGCTCCCGCACCACGTCCTTGGCGTCCTTGTCGTCCCGCACGCCCAGGAACACCGGGTGGCGCAGCTTGCCGTCCGCCGTCCACTGGTTGAACTTGACCTCCACCACCACCCGCGGCGACGCCCAGTGCGCCGGCTGGTTGGTCTGCACCTTCGCGGAGAAGGGCGACGTCTTCCGCTCCAGCGGCCCCAGTCGCCGCGCCATCTCCACCAGCCCCTTCTGCGTGAACCCGGTCCCCGTGTGGCCGGCGTACACCAGCCTGCCGTCGCCGTCGTGGTAGCCCAGCAGCAGCGCGCCGATGTGCTGCCGCGAATTGCGCGGCTCCGTCCACCCGCCCACCACGAACTCCTGCCGGTTCTCCAGCTTGACCTTGCGCCAGTCGGAGGTTCGGGCGCCCGGCGTGTACGTGGAGCCGGTCCGCTTCGCCACCACCCCCTCCCACCCCTCCGCCCGCCCCCGCTCCAGCAGCGCCCCGCGCTCCGCCGTGGTCTCCCCCAGCCGCAGCCGCTCGGTGGCGCGGCCGTCCAGCAGCGCCTCCAGCGCCGCGCGCCGCTCCGTCCACGGCTCCGCCAGCAGCGTCCGGTCGCCGTCCAGCAGCACGTCGAACACGACCAGCGACACCGGCGCCTCCGCCGCGCCCCGCCGGATCTCGCGCTCGTCCTCCAGGTGCATCCGCCCCTGGATCTCCCCGAACCTCCCCGGCCGCCCCTCCGCCGAGACCGCCACCACCTCCCCGTCCAGCACCACCGGCCGCCCCGCCTCCACCGCGAGCGCCCGCACGGCCTCCGCGGCTTCCAGGAACTGCCGGGCCTTGTCGTTGCCGTTGCGCGTCAGCAGCACCGCCGAGTCCGCCGTGGCGAAGGCCAGCACCCGGATCCCGTCGTACTTGGGCTCGAAGGTCCACCCCGCGCCCTCCGGCGCCTCGGTCGCGGAGGTCGCGAGCATGGGCCGCAGCGCGGACAGGTCCGGGAGCGCCGGCTCCGCGCGCTCCGCCTTGCGGGCCCTGGCCGGCGCGTCCGCCCTGGCGCGGTTGGAGCGCCAGGTGCGCTTGCCGCCCTTGCCCGCGGCGATCTCGTCCATGGTCCGCCCGGAGTCCACCGACGTCACGGCCTCCGCCACCAGGTCGCGCTCCGGGTCCGCGGTGGCGTCCTCGTGCTTCATCAGCAGCCACTGCGGCTTCTCGCCGCCGCGCGTCCTCACCAGCAGCCACGAGCCGCGCAGCCGCTCCCCGTAAAAGGTGACGCTGATCCTGCCGCGCCGGTGCCCCGCCAGCAGCGCCCGCTCCGGGTCCTCGCCGGGTGCCGCGCCGTCCACGGAGTAGGTGCCGCGGTCCCAGAGCATCACCGTGCCGCCGCCGTACTCGCCGCGGGGGATGGTCCCCTCGAATTCGTTGTACTCAATGGGGTGGTCCTCCACCTCCACCGCCAGGCGCTTCGCCGCCGGATCCAGGCTGGGGCCCTTGGGCACCGCCCAGCTCTTCATCACCCCCCCGGCCTCCAGCCGCAGGTCGAAGTGGAGGTGGCTTGCCGCGTGCTTCTGCACCACGAAGGCGGGCCCGGCGGACGCGCCGCGGCCCGGGGCCCCGCGGGGCTCCGGCGTGCGGCGGAAGTCGCGCTTCCGCCGGTAGTCGGCCAGCGAGCTCGGGGGCATGGGTCAGGCGCTCTTCCGCTTGGCCGTCTTCTTGGCGGCCGGCGCGGCGGCCGCCTTCTTCTTCGCCCCGGCCTGCTTGCCGCTGCCCTTGCCCTCCAGGCTCTTCTGCAGGCGCTCCATCAGGTCGATGACGCCCGTGGGCTCCGGATCCGCCGCCTCCTTGAGGTTGACCTTCTTCCCCTTGAGCTTGGCGTTGATGATCCGCTGGAGGTTGGCGTGGTACTCGTCCTTGTACTTGGCCGGCTCGAACTCGCCGGTCAGGCTGGTGACCAGCTGCTCCGCCATCTTCAGCTCCTGCGGGCGGATCCCCTCGTCGCCGGGGAAGGCGAAGTCCTCCTGGCTCACCACCTCGCCGGCGAACCTCATCAGGTCCAGCACCAGCGCCTGCCCCACCACCTTCACCCCGGCCAGGTACTGCTTCTGCCGCAGCGTGATGGTGCCGATCCCCACCGTCCCCGTCTCGCGCATGGCCTCTCGCAGCAGCGCGTACGCCTTTCCGCCCTGGCCGGTGGGCACCAGGTAGTAGGGCTTCTCGAAGTAGCGCGGGTCGATCTCGTCCTCGCGCACGAAGTCCTGGATGTCGAACGTCTTGGAGGTGGCCAGCGCCGCCTTCTTGAAGTCCTCGTCGCTCAGCACCACGAACTTGCCCTTCTCGTACTCGTAGCCCTTGACCACCTGGTCCCAGGGCACCGGCTCGCCCTTCTTGTCCTTGCAGACCCGCTCGTAGCCCAGGGGGCAGTGGTCCTTTTCGCGGAGGAGCTTGAAGCTGATCCCCTCATCGCGCACCGCGCTGTGCAGTCCGACCGGGATGTTCACCAGGCCGAAGTTGATGCTGCCCTTCCAGATGGTGCTCGCCATGGGTGCCTCGGGTGTCGTCCGTGTCCCGTCTCGGGGGACGGGGACCAAAGGCAAATCGGATGCCGCCGGATCCGCTAAATACGCCTCCTCCAACATGTTACGAGTTACGTATCGCGTTACACGACTTTCTTTCCGGCACGCGAAGTGCTATGTTGTGGAACCCCTTGGAACGGCCACTCCGGGTGAGACGATGATCGCGCTATCCGCCACCGACGCCCCGCGCAGCCCGGGGCAGCTCCTCAGGGACGCGCTGCAGGGCTCCGGCGACGCGCAGGACCTGCACGCCGTGCGGCTGGGGATCTCGCGCCGCAGGCTCAACGAGATCCTCAACGAGCGGCGCGGCGTCACCGCGGACTCGGCGCTGCGGCTGGCCCGCTACCTGGGGACCGCCCCGGAGTTCTGGCTGGAGGCGCAGACCGCGCACGACCTGGCGGAGGCCCGCCGCGACCGCCGGCTGATGAAGGAGATCGAGGGGATCGTCCCGCTGCGCTCCGCGGGCGCGCGCCCCCACGGGGTGCTGCGGCTGGTGGGCGCCGCGGAGGCGGAGGACGCCACAGGTGAGGCGGAGGCGCCCCACCGGGACGCCGGGGCCGACGCGGCGCTGCGCAGCGAGATGGAGCTGCTGCGCGCCGCGGTGGCGCGGCAGGGGCGCGAGCTGCGGGAGGCCGCCATGCTCAGGGAGTTCCTGCGCGGCAAGGGGCTGCTCCGCGAGGCGGAGCGCTACGCGCGGGTGAAGTCGTCGCTGCAGGGGATGGACCCGGAAGCGGAGTCCGGCGCGCCGGCGGAGGGCTGAGCGGGCGGGGAGCGGGCCTCGCGCCGCGCTTGCCCGGCGGGGCGCGCGCCGCGTAGATTGCTCCCCTCCCCGTCGCGCCCCCGCTCCCCCGGCGCGCTCCCGTCCCCGGCGGCCCAACACGCCGAACAGGCGACATGTCCCACGTCATCGCCATCGCCAACCAGAAGGGCGGGGTCGGCAAGACCACGACCGCGATCAACCTCGGCGCCAGCCTGGCCGCCGCGGAGCTGCGCACGCTGGTCATCGACCTGGACCCCCAGGGCAACACCACCAGCGGGCTGGGCGTGGACCCGTACGAGCAGAGCGCGTCGCTGTACAGCGTGCTGCTGGACATGGCGCCGCTGGGGATGGCGATCTCGCGCTCGGTCCACCTCCCCCTGCTGGACGTGGTCCCCACCACCGTGGACCTGGCCGGCGCCGAGGTGGAGCTCCCCGAGCTGCCGGAGTGGCAGCTGCGGCTGCGCGGCGCGCTCGCCAGCCTGCGGGGGCTGTACGACTACGTCCTGCTGGACTGCTCCCCGTCCTTCTCCGTGCTCACCCTCAACGCGCTCAGCGCCGCCGACTCGGTGCTGGTGCCGGTGCAGGCCGAGTACTTCGCGCTGGAGGGGCTGTCCCAGTTCACGGACCTGGTGCGGGTGGTGCGGCAGCACCTCAACCCGGGGCTGCGCATCGAGGGGGTGCTGCTCACCATGACCGACCGGCGCCTGGGCCTCACCCGCCAGGTGACCGACGAGGTCCGCCGGCACTTCGGCGCCGAGCTGCTGCAGACGACCATCCCCCGCAACGTCACCCTGGCCGAGGCGCCGGGGTTCGGGAAGCCGGTGCTCACCTATCGCATCGACTCCGCCGGGGCGCAGGCATACCTGGCCCTCGCGCGCGAGATCATCGGCCGGACGCGGGCTCCCCACATGCCCCGCCGCGCCGTCGGCTGACCCGCTCCGCGCACGCGTTCCGCCCCCGCCGGGACCCTTTTCCGCGCACCCAACACGACACCGGACAGCAAGTGCCGCCCCCGCAGAGACTTACACATAAACCTTTGTGCCATATACGGTTGCGGGAATTTTCGCAACCCGTTGACTCCCCCCTCCCACCGCCCTATACTTGTCGGGCCGAGAGCAGCCCACCGCCTCTCCACCAGGCTTCGAGCCGAGCTTCGATCTTCAAGTTCCGCGCTTCGAACGTTCCCTTTTCTGTTCCCGCCCGGGGGGTTTTCACGATGGGAGATCTGCGTCCAGTCACGTTGAGCCTCGACCTTCCCGCCGACATCGCGGCCAGGGTGGAGGAGCTGCAGCGGGAGCAGCCGGAAGTCCTCAGCCAGGGGCTCAGGTACGTGGTGCTCCGCCGCGAGATCTTCAACGTGCTGACGGCCGCGGGAACGGGGCGCCTTGAGCCCAGGCTGTTGACGTAGGCGCATTCCGAGCGTATTAGTTGGTATGGGGACACCGTCGCTGCTACGCCGCTCTCCGCCCCATGCCGCAACCCGAAGCGAACGAGCTCAGGACCCGGTACACCGACTGGTGCTCGGCGCGCATCGCCGAGCACCTGCTGGCGCTTTCGCCGGAGGAGGTGTTCCTGCTGAGCGAGCGGGGCACCCGCAGCGACACGGCCCCGGCGCCGGACCAGGCGTCGGGGTCGTTTTCTTTGCACAGCCGGTACTCGCGGGCGGAGCAGAGCATCCGGGCGGCGTACGAGGAGCTGGGGCTTCCCTCGTTCGAGGCGTGGCTGGTCGAGTACGCCGCAGATCCGGCGCGGTTCGACGCGGACATCCTGGGGTTCCGCCGTGCCGCCGAGCGAGGGGATTCGCTGCCCCGTACCGGAACGTAGAAAGATACTGCGGGTTCGGGCGTGCCCCCGGCTGGCGCCGGGGTCGGGCTGCGGCTCCGTAGCAGACGAAACAACCGTCTGCTACGGAGTCGAGCCCCGGCAAACTGCCGCCGGGTCTCGCGCTGGCGTCCGCTCGCCCCCACCCGGCTCGCTTAGGCTCGCCACCCTCCCCCAATTCTGGGGGAGGGTTTCCTGTTCCTGGGGTTTATCGTTTTCCCCCTCTCCCCTTGTGGGAGAGGGG
>JBFMFL010000215.1:1409-12341 GCA_040752145.1 Gemmatimonadota bacterium | reverse complement strand
GCCCATCCCCCGCGGCGTGGGCCGCGTGGTCGCCGGCGCCGTGCGGCGCGGGAGCGCCGTGCCCCGCGTGCGCATGGTGGTGCCTGTGCTCGTCGTTCATGCCGCCCCGTCCCCGCGGTGATGGGCCCGTAGGCCGTCCCTGAACCAAGCGGGTTTTACGCCGCATAAACCACGCCGACCCGGGCTCCTCCGCCCGGACCGGCGCGCTCCCTCACAGGTGCTCCTGGATCTTCCGCTCCAGCAGCGGCCGCGGCACGGCGCCGACGACCTGGTCCACCACCTGCCCGTCCCTGAAGAACAGGAAGGTCGGGAGGGAGCGGACGTTGAAGCGGGCCGCCGTCCGCGGGCTCGCGTCCACGTCCAGCGTGCCGACCTTCACGCGCCCCTCGTACTCCGCCGCGAGCTGCTCCACGATCGGCGCGACCATCCGGCACGGCCCACACCAGGGGGCGCCGAAGTCCACCAGCGCGAGACCGGTCCCGCGGTCGATCTCCGCCTCGAAGTTGCCGTCGCCGAGGGCCAGCACTCCACCCGCCGTGCCCTGCGTACCCGCTGCGCTCATCCGGACCTCCGTCTGCGATGTGTGGATACACGCGGGGCGCGGGACGACGGTCCCGCGCCCCGCTCCGTGCTACGCCAGGCGGACCCTGCGCAGGCGCAGGCTGTTGGCGACCACGCTCACCGAGCTGAAGGCCATCGCCGCGCTCGCCAGGATCGGGGAGAGCAGCAGCCCGAAGGCGGGGTAGAGCACCCCGGCCGCCACGGGGATCCCGACCACGTTGTAGATGAAGGCCCAGAACAGGTTCTGCTTCATCGTCCGCATGGTCCGCCGCGACAGCTCGATGGCCGAGGCCACCCCCTGCAGGTCGCCGCGCATCAGCACCACGTCCGCGGCCTCGGCCGCGATGTCGGTACCGGTGCCGATGGCGATGCCGACGTCCGCCTGGGCGAGCGCCGGCGCATCGTTGATCCCGTCGCCCACCATCGCCACCACCCTGCCCCCTTCCTGGAGGCGCCGGACCTCGGCGACCTTGCCCTCCGGGAGCACCTCGGCCACCACCCGGTCCACCCCCGCCTCGCGCGCGACCGCCTCGGCGGTGCGGCGGTTGTCGCCGGTGAGCATCACCACCTCCAGCCCCATCCGCTTCAGCCGCGCGATCGCCGCGCGCGAGCTGGCCTTGATGGGGTCGGACACCGCCACCAGCCCGGCGAGCCGGCCGTCGACGGCCACGTACATCGGCGTCTTTGCCTGCTCCGCCAGCCGCTCCGCGCCGGCGCGCAGCGCCTCCGTCGGGACCGCGTAGTCCTGCATCAGCAGCGCGTTGCCGATGGCGAGCGCCCGGCCCTCCACGATCCCCACCGCGCCGCGTCCCGTCACCGCCTCGAAGCCCTCCGCGTGCGAAAGGGCGATCCCGCGCTCCCTGGCGTGCTGCACGATGGCGTCGGCAAGCGGGTGCTCGGAGGAAGCCTCCAGCGAGGCCACCAGCCGCAGGAGCTCCTCCCCGGAGGCGACCACCTCGCCCATCGCGCCCGGGGCGAGCGCCAGCTCCGTGACCGTCGGCTTCCCCTCGGTCACGGTGCCGGTCTTGTCCAGCACCACCGTCCCCACGTCGCGGGCCCGCTGCAGGGCCTCGCCGCCCTTGATCAGGACGCCGGCCTCCGCGCCCTTCCCCGTCGAGACCATCACCGCCGTCGGCACCGCCAGCCCCATGGCGCAGGGGCAGGCGATGATCAGCACTGCCACCGCGGCGGCGAAGGCCCGCACCCCCGGCGCCGCGTCCGCCGCCACGAACCAGACCACGAAGGTCGCGATGGCGAGGGAGATCACGATGGGGACGAAGATCGCGCTGATCCGGTCCGCCAGCCGCTGGATCGGCGCCCGGGAGCCCTGGGCGTCGCGCATCAGCCTGACGATCTGCGCGAGCACGCTGTCCGCGCCGAGCGTGGTCGCCTGGTAGCGGAACGCACCCGTCCGGTTGATCGTCCCGCCGATCACCCGGTCGCCCGGACCCTTCTGCACCGGGAGCGACTCGCCCGTCAGCATCGACTCGTCCACCGCGCTGGTGCCGGAGACGACCTCGCCGTCCACGGGGACCCGCTCGCCGGGGCGGACCACCACCACGTCGCCGTGGCGGACCTCCTCCACCGGCAGGTCGGCCTCGGCGCCGTCGCGGAGGACCCGCGCGGTCTTGGGCTGCAGGTCGGCCAGCGCGCGCAGCGCCGCCGAGGTCTGCCGCTTGGCGCGCGCTTCCATCGCGTTGCCCATCAGGATCAGCGCGATGATGAAGACGACCGCCTCGTAGTAGACGTCCGGCGCCACCCCGCGGGCGATGAAGAAGCCGGGCGCCACCGTCGCGGCCACCGAGTACAGGAACGCCGCCCCGGTCCCCACCGCCACCAGCGTGTTCATGTCCGCCGAGTGGTGGCGGAATGCCGCCCAGGCCCGCGTGTAGAAGTGCCGCCCCGCCCACCCCATCACGCCCAGCGTGAGCGCCAGGAGGCCGTACGAGAGGACCGCGCCCGGGACCCGGTACAGCCAGGGCAGGGCGCCCTCCAGCACGGGGTTCAGCCACCCCATCGCCCAGCGCATGAAAGGGTCGACCGTGGCCCCGTGGGCCCCGTGCTCCCCGGCCGCCATGAGCGGCATGGAGGCGATCATGGCGACCACGGCGACGGCGAAGCTCACGCCCGCCTTCAGCCGCAGCTCCCGGAACTCCTCCTCCTGGGCGCGGTCCTGCGCCGCCTGCTCCTCGAAGGCGGTCTGGTCCGCCCGGGCCAGCTCCGCCCCGTAGCCGGTGGCGCGGATCGCCTCCACCAGCGCGTCCGGGCTCGTCGCCGCCGGGTCGAACGCGACCGTCGCGTTCCGGAGCATCAGGTTGACGGCCGCGGTCTCCACGCCCGGCTGCTTTTCCAGTGCCCGCTGCACGCGCCCGGAGCAGGCGGCGCAGGTCATCCCGGAGACCGGGATGGTGACCTTGCCGGCGGCCCCGCGGCCGCTCCCGTGCTGATGCGGTGCGGGAGTCATCCCGCCGCCGCGGCGCTCCGTCTCGATGCTGGTTGCCATGACCTCGCTCTCCTTACGCTTCCACGGTGAGCCTGCCGCGCAGCATGCTCATCCCGCAGGTGAAGTCGAAGCTCCCCGCCCGCTCGGGCGTGAACTCGACCGCCGTCTTCCGGTGGGCCGGGAGGAACTTCCGGATCCCGAACTCCGGGAGCACCACCTCCTCCGAGCACCCGGAGGTCTCCTGCCGGTCGAAGACCAGGCGCACCGGCGCACCGGCCTTCACCCGCACGTGGGCGGGCTCGTAGCCGCCGCGCACGGTGATGGTGACCTCCTGGACCCCGCCCGAGGCAACCGCCGCGTGCGCGGACGTCCGCCCGGCCAGGAAGAAGTACCAGTTCACCCAGGCGATGGCGGCGAGCCCGCCCAGCACCACCAGCCAGTCCGTGGGGCTCACCCCTGGCTCCCGGCCACGTGGGCCTCGTATCCCTCCTCGCCAATCGCCTGCCCGATCCGCTCCGGCGTGACCGCCTGCGGGTCGTACTCGACCGTCGCGGAGCCGATCTTCACCTCCTCGACGCTCACTCCCTCCAGCCCCTGGAGAACCCGGGTGACCGCGCCCACGCAGTGCCCGCAGCTCATGCCCCCGATCTCGATCGTCGCGCGTTCCATGGTGCCTTCCTCCGTTGTTGGTCGGATACCTCCCACGGGTATCAATTTATATACCCCTACCCCCTATGTCAACATGGGCGTTGGCAGGTGAGATTACAGGTGCGGCAGGTACAAGCAACGCAACAGCTTGCGAGGAGGGGGAGTATGCGGGTGTGGGTGCTGGGGGCGGGGGCCTCGAAGAGCTACGGCGCTTCGCTGACCGGGCAGCGGATGCCCATCGCGCGGGACTTCTTCCGCACCTTCCAGGCGCTGGATCTCTATGCCAATCCGTGGGTGCTGCGGGGCCACCTGATCGTCTACCTGAGGGAGACGGGGCGGGACCCGGATGCCTATCTCGCCGGCAACGTCGACATGGAAGAGTTGCACTCGGAGATGGAGGCGGAGTACTTGCAGGCCCTGCGGGAAGGGGATCCCCTGCGGGTCCAGTTCGCCTACAAACCGTACCTGGAGCTGACATTCATCTTCGCGGCGGTGGTCAACGCCATCCAGAACGGCCCCGTGTCCCCGGCGCACGAACGGCTAGCTGATCAGATGGGGCCTGAGGACCGTGTCGTGACCTTCAACTGGGACACGCTCATGGACCGGGCGCTCGCCACCCGCACCGGGTGGCGGCCGGACTGGGGATACGGAATCCAGCCGCGGAGCATCTTCCGGGACGGGTGGGATGCCGCTGCGCCGCTCCCGGTGGATCCGCACCCGCTCGTGCTGAAGCTGCACGGCTCCGCCAACTGGATCACGAGCCACACGGCCCACTACCCGGAGGGCCTGGTGCTCACGCAGTCCTCTTCCCCAGGCACCGTCTACGTCTTCGAGCACGCCACGCGGCCGTACGCAACGCATGCCGGGCGCTACATGGAGGGCTACGAGCCGTTCTCGTACGGCTACTATCCGCCGAACATCCTGGACGACATGGGCAGGCCGCTGAACGGACGCAAGCTGATCCGGATGCGGCCGCGGTTCCCCTGGATGCCGGAGGGAACAGCGAGCGAGAAGGGCCTCGCTACGATGCCGCTCATCATCCCGCCGGTGAAGGAGAAGCGCTACGATATGTTCGGCGAGCTGTTCACCACGCTCTGGGCACAGGCGGCGGACGCGCTGGCCGCTGCCGACGAGATCGTCCTGATCGGCTACTCCTTCCCGCAAACCGACCACCGCAGCAACCGCCTCTTTCGGGAGGCGTTCCTGCGGCGAGCCACGCTCCCGCACGTCACCGTGGTCGACCCGGCCCCGGACCGGATCCGCGACAAGTTCCTGTACGAGTTCGGGATTCCTGAGACGCACCTCCGGGTGCACCCCGTCTACTTCACCGAGACCAGCTTCGACGACGGATCCGTCACGCTCCAGACGTGAGCACGCGCAGGCGGTCGCAGGCCCACCCCAGCGATTTTGGCAGTGCACATGCACTACGATTGGATGCGCTACTGGTGCCCACGCGATGGGAACGTGCGCATGGACCCCGAGGGGTACGTCACGGACCCTTCCACGACGTGGGGCGTGACACTCAATCCCCACCTGGTGACACGCTCCGCGCTCCGGCAGCATCCGTGTATCGTTCTGCTTGGGGAACCGGGGATCGGGAAGTCGACCGAGCTGAAGGCCTGGCGCGAGGACATCACCCGGTCACCGGAACTACCGGGTAGCGATTTCCTGTGGGCGGACCTCAAAGGATACTCGGAGGAGCGCTTGCGCCGGCGCATCTTCGAGTCGCCCCAGGTCCTGAGATGGAGGGACGGAGAGCACAGGCTCACTCTGCTCCTCGACAGTCTCGACGAGTGCGGCATCCCCTATCTGTCCTCCCTTCTCGCAGAAGAACTCGAGGCACTGCCCCGGGATCGTCTGTCGCTCGTGGTCGCGTGCCGCACGATTCACTGGCCAACACACTTCGAGCGAGACCTGAAGCGGCTCTGGGAGGGCGACGGCGCCGCCGTCTACGAACTCGCCCCACTGACCGCCACGGACGTCGCTCTCGCTGCCCGCGCTCACCAGTTCGACGCTGGCGCGTTCCTGAGGGAGGTGGGCCGCCTGGGCCTGGGCTCACTGGCGTCGAAGCCGTTGACCCTCCGCTTCCTTCTCAACACCTACGGTGGCGAGCATCGTCTCCCCGACTCCCAGGAAGAGGTCTACGACACCGGATTCCGGCTGCTCGCCTCCGAGACCAGCGAGACCCGGCGAGAAGCCGGCGCGGTAGGCTCGCTCGGCATTGAGGAGCGGCTCGCGCTCGCAGCTCGGATCGCGGGCGTGCTGGTCTTTTCCAGCAAGGCGGCGGTATGGACCGGTCTCAACGACGGAAGCATGCCGGCCGGGGACATCTCGCTCTCCTCGCTCGCAGGGGGGAGCGAACCGTCACCCCTGGGAGAGGTGCCCGCGACCGAGGCAGCCCTCCAGGAGGTCCTCGGAACCGGGTTCTTCTCATCCAGGGGGCCGGATCGGATGGGATTCGCCCACCAGACCTACGGCGACTATCTGGCTGCGGCATACGTACGACATCGTGGGCTCCGGACGGACCAGATCCTCGACCTGCTGACCCACCCTGCAGACCCCGCCGGACGGATCGCCCCCCAACTCCGATCTGTCGCTGCATGGATTGCGCTCCTCGTGCCCGGGATGCTGGGCCCGGTGGCCGAGCGGGACCCGGAGATCCTCATCGGGTCCGATGTCGAGATCCGCGACGAGCGTACGCGCGCCGACCTCACCGACCGGGTGCTCCACCTCTTCGACCGGGAGGAGCTTGTCTTCAGGATCGTGGGCCCGAGCTACCGGTTGGACAAACTGGCCCACCCCGCCCTGGCGGAGCAGCTCCGGCCGTGGATCGTCGGAGACGTGGGCGCCAGCGAAGGCCGCGTGGCCGCGCTGCGCATCGCGGCCGCGTGCGAATTGAAGGAGCTTCAGGACGAGGTGGTACGGATCGCTCTCGACCCCGAGGAACCCTACCGGGTCAGGATCCAGGCGGCGATGGCTGCCGGGGCTCTCGCCGACGATGTGACGTGTGCCCGCCTCCGCCCGCTGGTATCGGGCGAGGCGGGCGACGACCCGCGGGACCAGCTGAAGGGGTTTGCACTCCAGACGCTGTGGCCGGAGCAGCTGGCCGCGGAGGAGGTGCTCCGGGCGATCACGCCCCCGAAGCGGGCGAGCGTCTCGGGGTCGTACGAGTTCTTCCTGGGCCACAAGTTCCCCGAGCACCTGAGCCGAGAACACCTGCCCCTCGTCCTGCGCTGGCTCACCGGGGATGGCGCGCGGCTGAGCAGCTGGGTCGCCGTCGAGGAGCTGTCCGACGGCGTGATTCGAAAGGCGCTGGACCACCTGGACCAGGTAGAGGTCCATGACGCGCTCGCGCGTGTGGTCTGGCGCCAGATCTCCAGGGATCGCCACCTGTTTTCACGACCCGGACGCGAGGAGCAGCCGGATCCACTCGAGGATGCTGAACGCAGGCGTGGGCTCGTCTCGGCGGTGCTCCCTCTCCTGAACGGCTCGAACGGGGACTTCTTCCGCCTCTCCCACTGCGACAGCCGCTTGCTCCGCCCAGAGGACGCGGAATGGCTGGTGGAGCAGGTGCTCACGGACTCCGCCCAGGCGGATCGGTGGGCGCAGCTCGTCTGGCGGGTGACGGACTGGTCGAACCCGAACCACGTGAGCGCGATCATCGCCGGCGCGGAGCGGTCCCCCACCCTGAGGGAGCAGTTCTCCAGCTGGCTGGGCCACCTGGAGCTGAACAGTCCCGAGTCCCGGTCGCTCAAGGCAGCCCACCTGAGGGACCTCCGGCAGAAGCGGGCGGCCTCGCGACCAGCCCGGGCCTCCCGGTTCGAGCCGACCGCGCCGCTGATCGAGCAGCTCCTCGCCGAGGCCGAGGAGGAGGTCAGCAGCGGTCGGGAGACCCGCGATGCGTTCTGGCAGTTGCTGCACGCCCTGCGCTTCCAGCCGGACGGCAGGAGGGGGGTGAGCGAAAGCGTGCTCGACATCAGCAAGTTTCCGGGGTGGCAGGCCGCCGCATCCGGTACCCGGGAGCGGATCGTGAACGCGGCCGCGGCGTACGTGGCCTCGCGGAGCCCTGATCCGGAAAGGACCCTGCGGGAGCCGACTCTCTTCAGGCCCGATGTCGCTGGCTACGCCGCCTTCCGCCTGCTCGCCAGGGTGCCGCCAGCGGCGCTCGACTTCCTCCCGGCGGAGGTCTGGGGCCGGTGGGCGGAGGTGCTGGTCGGCATCGAGCTGCGGTATGGAAGCGGCGACGACCGGGATCTCACCGTTCTCCAACGGGCGCGGGACGCGGCCCCCGACGAGTTCGAGCGTGGGTTCCTCCGGGCGATCGAGATTCAGATCTCCACCCGTGAAAGCGCATGGGGGATCGACGCGCTCAGGGAGCTCCTCTCCCCTTCCATCTGTGCCGCCCTGAGCGAAAAGCTTTCAGCCTACCGGGACTCGCCCCGCACCTTCGAGGACCTGCTGCGGCCCCTCCTCGCGCGCGGCTCACGAGACGCACTGGCCGTCGCGACCTCGACACTTGGCCCTCCGCTGCCTCAAGAGAGTCCTTCGCGGGATGTGGCCGTCGTCTCCGCCCGCGCGCTGCTCGAGCACGCCCCACAGGATGCCTGGCCGGTCGTCTGGGAGGCGATCCGTTCGCACGAGGACTTCGCCGTCTCGGTTCTGGCCGGGTCCATCGACAGCTACACGCAGGCGCAGGCCATCGCCGAACTGGCTCCACACCAGCTGGCGGACCTGTACGTCTGGCTTGCCCAAAGGACCGATGCGCAGCCGCGCTCAGAGGACGACGATTCATTGCCGGGCAGCATGGAGCGCCTGGAGGGCCGCGTTCTGGAACTGCTGACAGGACGCGGGAGCGTCGATGCAGCCGCGGCCCTGGAGCGGCTCACGCACGAGCTTCCCTCTCGCCCCTGGCTCCGCCTCTACCGCAGGGAGGGCCACATCCGGATGTTCGAGCGCCTGTGGAGTCCGCCACGGCCTGCGGACGTCCTCGCCGTCCGCGGGGCGGCTCACAATCGGCTTGTCCGGACCGATGCCCAGCTTGCCTCCGTGGTGATGCAATCGCTCAGGAAGCTACAGCAGAAGCTTCGGGGTGAGACATCTACGGCTTTTGCGCTGTGGAACGACCGGGGTGGTGGCATCTGGCGACCCAAGGAGGAGGAGCGCCTGTCGGACTACATCGCCGACCATCTCCGCGGCGACCTCGAAGGGCGGGGTATCATCATCGGGCGCGAGGTGCAGATTCGCGCCTGGCAGGGTGGAGCCTCCGGAGAGGTGCCCGACCTGTACGTGGCGGCCCCGAGAGTGGATGCACCGCTCGACGAGGCCGACCGCGTCGCGGTCCTGGTGGAGGTGAAAGGGTGCTGGAACCCGAAGGTGCTGACCGCGATGGAAACCCAGCTCGTCGGGCGCTACCTCGCCGACAACATGGTGCGTGCGGGTATCTACGTCGTCGGCTGGTTCATGTGCGAGCAGTGGGATCGGCAGGACCGCCGCCGGAGAGCCACCCCGCGGATGCCGGTCGAAGAGCTGGATGCGCACCTCGCCGCGCGGGCTCGTGCCCTGTCGACCGGTGGCCTGACCATCAACGCAGTGGTGCTCGACGCGAGCCTGCGATAGTGTCCTGGCAGGGCGGCGGCCGCACCGGGTCGACCCTGCACATCCTGCGGCGGCGAGCCTATGCTCTTTCCCGAGCGGGCGTGCGAGCCAGCAGGTCGAGGACCCGGCAAGCGGGGCGCGACCGCCGTCCCCGCGTACGAGCGCCGCCTCTCCCAGCCCAGTGACCACATGGCCGCGCGAGTCCGCCAGAAGGGCCAGTAGGTTGCGTGGCGCCGGCGGCTCCGCGGCGCGCGACCATCTCCTTCAACGCCTGCGCCCACCGCTCGTAGATCGATCGCCAGAGGTCAGCGTTCGCCCGGGCGCCCACCACGACCTCGCCCATCGTCAGCCCCGCTCGGTACCGCTCTTTCAGCCTCGCTCCAATCTCCCCGCGCGGGCATCCGCTCTCGCGAGTGCCACGAAACGGACGACGGCGCACCCCGCACCACCGGGCCGGCCGGGGTGCGCTACGGCGCGTCGGTGGCCGCTTTGGCCGGTCCCGGCGTGCTCCGCCTCAGCCAGCGCTGGCCGGTCGCCCCGTAGACCCAGGCGATCACCAGGAACTGGAACGGCACCCGGACCCAGAGGTAGACCGGGCCGTGCTCGTGCCCCCCGAAGGGAACCCTGGCAAGGGCCGCGTAGACGTTCGAGGGAAGGATCCCGATCAGCATCAGGATGAGGCACAGACCCGTGAGCCTGGCCAGCCGAGGCACCCAGACCCCCAGGGCGCCCAGGATCTCGAGCACGCCGGTGGCGAGCACGATCTCCGTCCGGAACGGCACGAACGGGGGGAGCATCTCCGCCATGGCCGCCGTGCTCGTGAAGTGCGCCGAGCTGGTCACGAGGAAGAACAGGGAGAGCCCGACCTTCCCTCGCGTGACCGGCCGGATCCGAACGCCGGGGAGCCAGCGGTCCGCCGCCGTCAGCAGGACGTAGGGCCCGACGAGCACCAGGGTGAGAAAGAGAAGCATGGGAGCCTCCCGCGAGGGTTCGCTTCCGCAGCATGATCGTCAGTGGCCGCCCGATCGGCGGCACACCGCAGCTCCGACACGGCGATCCGGGCGGCTACGCGGCCCGCGGAACGGCCGTGCGCTCCAGCAGGTCGAGGACCTCGGACAGCGTGGTGCGGCCGCGGTCGCGCGCGTACCAGCGCCGCACCTCCCGGTAGCGGTCCTCCTTCGGGAGGCGCTGCGCCTCCGGGGACGCGACCCACGCCTGCAGCTCCGAGGGCCGCGGCCCCCACCACCCCAGCTCGGCGTAGGCCTCGTCCAGCGCGATCACCACCGGGATCGAGCGCGAGGTCCCGGTCAGGTGCGCGTCCATCAGGTCCGGGTTCTGGTCGCGGGGGAGCACCCGCAGGTCCAGCTGCGGCGCCGCCTCCGCCAGGCGGGCCAGGGCCGGGATGGTGTTCACCGCGTCCCCGCACCAGTCCTCCAGGAGCACCAGGAGGTGGCGGGGGGCGGGCAGCTCCGCGGCGCGCGCCACCATCTCCTCCGGCGCCATCGCCCGCCGGTAGATCGACCTCCACAGGTCCGCGTTCGCCTGGGCGCCCGCCACGAACGCCTCCATCGTCAGCCCCGATTCGTACCGCTCTTTCAGCATCGCTCCGATCTCCTTGCGTGGGCGTCCGCTCCCGCGGGCGTCACGAGATGCAGCGCGGCGCACCCCGGCCGGGCCGGGGTGCG
>JBFMFL010000215.1:0-1399 GCA_040752145.1 Gemmatimonadota bacterium | reverse complement strand
TCGGGCGGGCGCCCCCCCCGCGGCGGGGGGGGGGCCCCCCCGCGACGTGTCAGTGGCCGCCGTGGCCGCTCCCGGCGTGCTCCGGCGCACCCGGCCGCATCGCGGCGGACATGGGGTCGAGCACCCCGTAGCTGCCCATCCGCATGGGGCCGCCGCCCAGGAAGACCCGGAAGCCGGCGGAGAGGCTCCAGAAGCGGTCCTTGCCGAAGAGCGCCTCCGGGTCGACGTCCCCCCGCCCGCCCCACACGCGGTTGTGCTGGACTTCCACGAAGGGCCGCAGGCTGAGCGGGGAGCCGGTCAGGTCGTAGCCGTAGCCCGCCGTGTTGATGAGCCAGCGGGTGGACCCCCGGGTGTGCGAGTCGTGGTCGTACCGGTAGAACCCGTCGGAGCCCGGCGTGCCGCCGCGGTCGTACTCCGGCCGGGTGGCGTACTCGGCCCGGTAGTATGGCCGGTGCCGCCCGGTCCGGCCCAGCCCGAGCTGCGTCTCGCCCAGGAGCGAGTAGTAGCCGTCCGCGGCGCCCGCGGGCTCGCTGCGGGAGGCCTCAGCCAGCGCGTAGAGCTTCCCGAAGCCGTACCCGCGCTCGTGGCGGAGCGCGGCGTTGGCGAGGTGCGTGACCGCCTTGGTCCCGTGGTGCGCCTCCTCCAACCGGGCGTACGAGGCCGAGACCTCCCACGGCGCGGCCGGGCCGAAGCCCCCGCCGAAGCGCTGGGTCAGGCGGGCCGACCAGGAGTCCCCGAAGCTCTCGATGTTGCCGAAGTCGGAGGGTCCCTCGGGCTCGGCCCCGCCGAAGAGACCGGCCTCCACGCTGAAGCCGGAGCGGTGCAGGTACACCCCGTTCAGCGTCCAGCGCTCCAGCACCTGCGAGAGGTGGTGGTTGGTCGGGTACTTCACGGTCGGCCGCGACATCGGGTCGTCGGTCCCGTAGGGCGCGAACCCCTTCCCGGCCGAGAGGGAGAAGGCGCCGCCCGGGGCGTTCCACACGTTGAGGCTCAGCATCGCCTCGTGGAGGAAGGTGTGGGGGTGGCGCTTGTCCAGGTACCCCTCCCCCCATCCGCCGAAGGTGTACTCGCCCTCCCGCTGCGTCTCCGCCTCGAAGTTGAGCGTGGTGCGCAGCACCAGCCGCTGGCCCGGGCTCGCCAGGTTGATCATGGCCGCGGGCTGGGTGAGGTACGTCTCCGTGTCGTTCAGGGGCGAGTCCTTGTCGAACGGCTCGCCGGCCGTGGCGATCGGGAAGGCCTGCGCCATCCCCATCGCCGACCAGCCCCCTCCCAGCGGCACCATCCCCATCTCGTGCCCCGCCCCGCCCGGCTCCCGGGGCGCGACGTCGGGGGTGTCGCCCCCCGCGTCGGGCGTGGAGTCCGCGTGGACCGGCGATGCGGGAGCGCGGGGCGCCTCGGC
>JBFMFL010000214.1:0-12430 GCA_040752145.1 Gemmatimonadota bacterium | reverse complement strand
CGCCGAGCGCGCCGCCCAGCAGGGCCAGCACGCCGCTCTCCACCAGGAGCTGGCGCACGAGGCGCCGCCGCCCCGCCCCCAGGGCGCTGCGCACGGCCAGCTCCCGCGCCCGCGCCGAGCCGCGGACCAGGAGCAGGTTGGCGACGTTGACGCAGGCCACCAGCAGGAGGAGCCCCACCGCCGCAGCCGCGGCCCACACCGTCCCGCGCGCGTCCCCCACCACCAGCTCGGCGAGCGGGGTGACGACCGGCTTCATCCCCCGCAGCGCGGGCGGGCGCTGCGGGTCGCCCGAGCGCAGGAACGCACCCAGGTCCTCGCGGGCCCCCCGCGCGTCCGCCCCCGGGCGGAGGCGGCCCACCAGGTCGAACACCATCACCTCCGCCGGGCGCGCCCGCGCCTCCAGCGTCCGGGGGAAGGCGGGGAGCACCGGGGCCCAGGCCTCGGCGCCGTGGGGGTACTCGAAGCCGCGCGGCAGCACCCCCACCACGGTGAAGCGCCTGCCGTTCCACTCCAGGGCGCGGCCCACCGCCGCCGGGTCCCCGCCGAAGCGCCGCCGCCAGAGCCCGTGGCCGATCACCATCACCGGGGCGGCGCCGGGGGCGTCGTCCGCGGGGAGGAGGACCCGGCCGTGCGCGGGGACCACGCCCAGCAGCGGGAAGAAGCCGCCCGTCACCCAGGTGGCGCGCACGACGAGCGGCTGCCCCGCGTCCAGCAGCACCTGCTCGTGGGCGCCCTGGTACGCCACGCCCTCCACCCCGCGGAAGGCGCGGGTCCGCTCGCGGAAGTCGGCCAGCTCGCTGAAGGCGAGCGGCAGGTGGTCGGAGTCGCGCGCCGGGGCCCGGTTCCACGCCACCACCAGCTCGTCCTGCGCGCGCACCGGCAGGCCGCGCAGGAGCACGCCGTCCAGCACGCTGAACATGGCCGTGCTCGCGCCGATCCCCAGCGCCAGCGTCAGCGCCGCGGCCGCGGCGAAGCCGGGGCTGCGGCGCAGCGTGCGCGCCGCGAAGCGCGCGTCCTGCGCGAGCGACTCCCACCCGCGCGCGCGGTCCCGCCGCCGGGCGCGCCGCCGCCCGATCTCCTCCAGCTCCCGCCGCACCCCGTCCACGTCCCCGAACTCCCGCTCCGCCCGCCGGCGCGCCTCGTCCCGCGTGAGGCCCTGCCGCGCCAGGTCGTCCACGCGCATGGCGAAGTGGAACTCCAGCTCGTCCCGCACGTCCGCCGCGGGGTCGCTCCCCAGGAAGCGCAGGTACCTGCGCCAGGCCGGTGTCTCGCGCACCCCCGCCTCCTACGCTCCCCCGGGGACGGCGCGGATCACCCGGTCCACCGCCGTGGTGAAGCGCTCCCAGCCCGCCGTCCGCTCCGTCAGCTCGCGGCGGCCGTCGGCGGTGAGGCGGTAGAACTTGGCCCGGCGCTTGTTCTCGCTCAGGCCCCACTCCGCCGCGATCCAGCCCCGGTCCTCCATGCGGTGCAGCGCCGGGTAGAGCGTCCCCTCCTCCACCTGGAGCTCCTCCCCGGAGGCGTCGAAGATCCAGCGGGCGACGGCGTAGCCGTGCATCTCGCCCCAGGAGAGCGTCCGGAGGATCAGGAAGTCGAGCGTGCCCTGTACCGAGTCGATGATGTTGCGCGGCATCGGCGCTCCCGGGTGCGGTGTTCCCCTGGCTTCACAAGGGAAGGGTACTCGGCTACCCCTGGGTTCGCAAGGGGAGCGGTGCCGGTCGGGCAGAAACCCGCAGACCGGACGGGGGTATGCATCTGCCATGAAACCGCTTGCAGACATCCGGCGCCTGCTCCGGCGGGGCGCGCTCCCGCTGCTTGCCGCCGCGCTCGCGGCCGGGTGCGGCGACAACGGCTTCGGCGTGGTGGTCACCGGCCCCGGCCGGGCCGGGCTGGACTCCGGCCTGTACGACTACGAGGCGTGGACGTACGGCCGGCAGACCGCGTACTGGGGCTACGTGGAGCTGCGCGTGGGCGGGGACGGCACGCTGACCGGGAGCTACCGGCTGCCGCGGCAGTGCACGGACCGCTACGGCTACGAGGCGGACTGCGTGGGGTACGTGGGCGGGCGGGTCTACTCCGACGGCACGGTGCGCTTCGGGTTCGACGAGGGGTGGCTCCGCCACGACGGCGAGGCGAACCGCTACTCCGAGGTGCTGGGGGACTGGGAGACGCGCATCCTGGGCGCCTCCTCCGGCGGGAGCTTCGAGCTTCTGCCGCGCTGACGCGGAGGGACGGACGGGACGGTGGGGGCGGGCCGCGCGACGCGGCCCGCCCCGTTTTTCGGCTCCACGCCTGGAACATCGGTCAAACTACCTGCGTCGGCGCTGACCCTGCTGTCCCGCGGAGTCTGGGGCAACCGCGTCCCAGACGTCCTCGCTACACGGTTCGGGCGGATCCGTCAAGGTGAAGGGGTAAGTCCTTGCCGAGCAAATCACTACGCGTTCCGAACCCGGTTCGGGCGTTCCGGGCACCGCACCTGCCTTGTACAGGAGCCGCGGGCCGGATGCATCGGGACCCGCTTCTACATACATCGCGACCGACCCAACCCGAGAGACCACCGTGAAGATCCGGAACCTGCTGCTCGCCGCCCTGCCCCTCCTCGCCGCCTGCGAGCAGGGCGACCCGCTCTCTCCGTCCATGGCGCCGATCGACTCGGTGGCGCACATGGCGTCGCCCATCGACACCCTGCTGCGCGCCCCCATCGACACGCTGCTCCGCGCCCCGGTGGACACCCTGGCGCGCTCGGCCTACCGCGCCCCCGTCCGGGACGGCTACCTGGCCGGCGCCGACGGCGTGCAGCTGTACTACAAGGTGCTCGGCGCCGGGCCGGACACCGTGGTGGTGCTGCACGGCGGGCCGGGGATGAGCATGGGCTACCTGGACCGCGACCTGACCCCGCTGGCCCACGGGCGGACGGTGATCTTCTACGACCAGCGCGGCGGCGGGCGCTCGCAGACCGGCCTGGCCCCGGAGCAGCTGGTGCTGGACCGCCACCTGGCGGACCTGGAGGCGGTGCGCCGCCACTTCGGCCTGGGCAGGATGACGCTGGTGGGCCACTCCTGGGGCGGGCTGCTGGCCGGCTTCTACGCCCGCGAGCACGCCGACCGCCTGGAGAAGCTGGTGCTGCTGAACCCCGCGCCGCTCTCCGCCGCGCTGTGGGGCGAGTTCGAGGCCACCGTCGCGGCCCGCGCCGACGCGGCCACCAGCGCCCGCCTGAACGAGATCGCCGGGCTGTGGTTCGCCGGGCAGGTGAACCAGCCGCTCTGCGAGGAGTTCCTGGAGCTGCGCTTCGCCACCTACTTCGCGGACCCGGCCAACATGGCCAACCTGCGCGGCGGCTGGTGCGACGTGACGGACGCGGTGGCGGCGGGGCTGCTCCCCACGCACCTCACCATCCTGGGCTCGCTGGGCGCGTGGGACCTGGGCAGCCAGCTGGGCCACGTGTCGGTGCCGACGCTGGTGGTGCACGGCACCGCCGACGCGGTCCCCTTCGCCAGCTCGCAGGCCTTCGCCGCGGCCATCCCCGGCGCGCAGCTCCAGGTGATGAGCGACGTGGGCCACTTCCCCTGGATGGAGGCGCCGGTCCCCTTCTTCACCAGCCTCAACAACTTCCTCCGCCGCGAGGGCGGGGTGTAACGGCGGCAGACGCCGGGCAGGACGAGCGCGCGGGGCCGGTCTCCAGGAGGAGGCCGGCCCCGCGGGCCCTCACCCGGCTCGCTTGAGGCTCGCCACCCTCTCCCAATCCTGGGAGAGGGGCAACTGCTGGATGCCGATGTAAGGCAAAAAGTTGCGTGAGGGATGTCGGCCCGAAGGGGCGAGACCCGGCGGCAGTTTGCCGGGGCTCGACTCCGTTGCAGACGGTCGTTTCGTCTGCTACGGAGCCGCAGCCCGACCCCGGCGCCAGCCGGGGGCACGCCCGAATCCAGAGCCGTTCAGCCGCCGTCGTCCGTGCGCGGCCCCTCTCCCTGCGTCCGCTCCACGTCGTCGATCCCCCGCAGCCGGTTCCACACCTGGTACGGCACCTGGTCCTTGGGCACGTACGCGTTGCCGGACGACGCCTCCATGTCGCCCATGGCCGTGAACTCGCCGCGGCCCGGGTCGTTGAGGTCCAGGTAGGTGCCGCCCTGCCGGAGCCGCTGCCCCCGGGGGAGCACCGGGATCTGCTTGAGGTCGTCGTCCTGCCACTCGCTCATCTGCCGGTGCAGCGGCTTGACGTCGTAGGCCGTGCGCAGCCCCTGCTCGCGGTCGGCCGACACGCCGCCCACGTTCTGCCCGGCCAGGTGGTCCGGGCTCAGGTCGTCCCGCCACTCGGGCGGGTGCTCGGCCCCGGCCTGGGGCTGCTGGATCCGGTCGGTGTTGTCCTTGGGGAACTGTTCCGCCATCGCTCGCCTCCTCGTGGTGGGTTCCGGAAACGGGGCGTCCAGAGGCGGCAAGATGCGTGCTACCATGGGGATGCGCGGCGCCGGAGCGAAGGCGGGCGCGTGCGGTGCGGCGGGCGGGCGCGAGGGGGAACGGGGGTTGCGGTGCCGTGCGCCGCCGCGGAGAATGGAAGGAAAGCGGGCGCGGCGGCCGATCACCACCGGGAGGCGCACATGCTGGAGCACCGGGACGGCGACTGCACGGGGACGTGGAGCCTGGAGCCGGGGGAGCAGGCCGGCCGCGGCCGGGTGCGCTGCCCCGTCTGCGACGCCGCCCACCCGGCCACCCTGGAGGCCACGCTGGACGCGATGAAGGAGAACCTGCTCAGCGTGCAGCTCCTCGCGCTCGCGCTGACCGGCCGCCTGCCGTAGCGCTCCGACCCGCGCCCCCGCCGTACCGGTCTCCAGGCACGCTCCGGCGCCCGCGTGAGGGATGCGCGCCCGGCAGGGCCGAGACCCCGCGGGCAGTTTCGCGGGGTCTCGGCTGCGTTGGGAACAGTAGTATCGTTCCCTACGCAGCGCGCAGCCCGACCCGAGCGCCAGCGAGGGGCACGCCCGAACCCGCAGTTCAAGCCGTCAACAAACCGCACCCGGCAGCTCAGACCCCCGCCACCTCCCGCGCCTCCGCCCGCCCCCGCTCGGTGAGCGCCAGCCGGTCGCCACCCCCCCGCCGCGCCACCAGCCCCCGCCCCTCCGCCCGCCGCACCACCGCCGCCGCGAAGTCAGGGCTCCAGCGCAGGTGCGCGTGCAGGTGCGACTCGCAGTTCTCCGAGCCCTCCTCCGGCGAGTGCTCGTGGTTGAGCAGGTGGATGGCGAGCATGGTCTGCGCGAACTCCCAGCGCTGCCGCGCCCGTCGCCGCGCCAGCGCCAGCATCCCCCGCTCCGGCGCCAGCAGGAACACCAGCGCGAACGCCACCCCGGTCATGGTGGCCATGGAGCCGGCGATGGACACGTCCAGGAAGTACGACATCCAGTAGCCGGCCAGCGCGCTCGCCACCCCGATCCCCATGCTGAGCAGGATCATGCGCGGGAGCCGGTCGGTGAGCAGGTACGCCGCGGCCGGAGGGCCGATCATCAGCGCCACCACCAGCACCGAACCCACCGCGTCGAACGCCCCCACCGCCGTGGCCGACACCAGCGTCATGAAGGCGTAGTGTACCAGCCCCGGCGCGAACCCCAGCGCGCCGGCCAGCGCCGCGTCGAAGGTGGTGAGCTTGAGCTCCTTGTAGAACGCGGCCACGAAGCCGGCGTTCAGCAGCAGGATGGCCGCCATGACCCAGAGCGTGCGCGGCCCCAGGTCGGTCCCGCCCACCACCCAGCGGTTGAACGGGGCGAAGGCCAGCTCCCCCAGCAGCACCGCGTCCACGTCCAGGTGCACGTTGCCGGCGTAGCGGGAGATCAGGATCACGCCCGTCGAGAACAGAGCGGGGAAGACCAGCCCGATGGCCGCGTCCTCCTTGACCCGCCCGGTGCGGCCCAGCAGCTCCACCAGGGTGACGGTGAGCACGCCGGTGGCGGCGGCGGCCGCGATCAGCAGCGGGGAGGCCAGGTTCTCGGTGACGAAGAAGGCCAGCACGATCCCCAGCAGGATGGCGTGCGAGATGGCGTCGCTCATCAGCGCCATGCGCCGCAGCACCAGGAACACCCCCGGCAGCGCGCACGCCGCGGCGGTCACGGCCGCGATCCACTGGATCTCCACCTCGGGCGACAGGCTCATCCTTCCGCCTCCCCGCCGCGCCGCTCCTCCTCCGCCTCGCCGGCCGCGGTGATGGCCCAGCCGTCCCTGCCCACCCGCTGCGCCCACCCGCGCGACTCCAGCTCCGCCAACTCGTGCTGCGCCCCGGGGTGCAGCGCCTCCAGCGTGGCGACGGAGTGCCCGTGGGCCTGCCCGGGGTGCTGCCGGGCCAGGGCGTACAGGTCGGCGAGCACGGCCTGGGTGTGCAGCCGGCGCCGGTTGCGCTGCTCCCTCACCCACCCCCACACGATCCCCCGCTCCGGCGCGAACAGCAGCGAGAACGCCACCAGCGCCGTGAGGCACAGGACGATGGTGGGGCCGGTGGGGAGGCGCTCGGTGGTGCTGGAGAGCACCGCCCCGGCCACCCCGGAGAGCGCGCCGAACAGCCCGGCGAGCACCACCATCCGCCCCATGCGGTCGGTCCACTGCCGGGCCGCGGCGGCGGGGGCCACCACCATGGCGCTCATCAGCACCACGCCCACCGTCTGCAGGCCGATGACTATGGCCAGCACCAGCACGGAGGTGAGCAGCACGTCCACGCGCCGCATGCTGAACCCCAGGCTGGCGCCGAAGTCCGGGTCGAAGGCCAGCAGCTTGAACTCCTTCCAGAGCAGCGCGGTGGCCCCCAGCGCCAGCGCCCCCAGCGCGGCGATCTGCACCACGTCGCGCTGCAGCAGCGTCGCCGCCTGGCCGAACAGGTAGCGGTCCAGCCCGGCCTGGGCGGCGTCGGGGCGCTTCTGGATGTAGGTGAGCAGCACCAGCCCGAAGCCGAAGAACACGGCGAGCACCAGCCCCAGCGCGCTGTCCTCGCGCACCCGGGAGCTCCCCACGATCTTCATCACCAGCAGCGTGCCCAGCCACCCGGCCGCGGCGGCGCCCGCCACCAGCACCAGCGGCGCCTTGCTCCCGGTGAGCAGAAAGGCCAGCGCGATGCCGGGGAGCGCCGCGTGCGAGATGGCGTCGCCCAGCAGGCTCTGCTTGCGGAGCACGGCGAACGAGCCCAGCGCGCCGCTGGTGGTCCCCAGCGCGGCGGCGCCCAGCGCCACGGTGCGCAGGGTGTAGTCGGAGAACAGGTCGGGGAGCGCCACGGCGTCCTCTCAGGCCCGCAGGCGGGGCGCGGCCAGGGCGCCGGGCGCCCGCAGCGCCCCCTGCGGGTCGGAGCCGCGGCGCTGCAGGAAGGGGACGCGCCCGCCGTAGGTGAGGCGCAGGTTCTCCTCCGTGAACACCTCCGTCACCGGCCCGGAGGCGATGCGGCGCACGTTGAGGAGGACCACCCAGTCGAAGTACTCGGGGACGGTCTCCAGGTCGTGGTGCACCACCACCACCGTCTTCCCCGCCTCGCGCAGCCCCTGGAGCACCGTGACGATGGCGCGCTCCGTCTTGGCGTCCACCCCCTGGAAGGGCTCGTCCATCAGGTACAGCCCGGCGTCCTGCACCAGCGCGCGCGCCAGGAACACGCGCTGCTGCTGCCCGCCGGAGAGCTGCGAGATCTGCCGGCCGGCGAAGTCCTGCATGGCCACCTGCTCCAGCGCGGCCATGGCCATCTCCCGCTCGCGCCTGCCCGGGCGGCGGAACCACCCCAGCGCGCCGTAGCGCCCCATCATCACCACGTCCAGCACGCTGGTGGGGAAGTCCCAGTCCACGCTGCCGCGCTGGGGGACGTAGGCCACCAGCCGGCGCTGCTCGGCGTAGGGGCGTCCGTGCACCAGCACCTGTCCGGCGGCCGGCCTCACCAGCCCCAGCACCGACTTGATCAGGGTGCTCTTCCCGGCCCCGTTGGGCCCCACCACCGCCATCAGCACCCCGGCCGGGACCTCCAGGTCCACGTCCCAGAGCACCGGCTTGTCGCGGTAGGCCACCGTCAGGTCGTTGACCTCGATGGCCGGCGTCCGCCCGCTCGCCGCTGTCGTCATCCTCGCCCGCTCCTCGTGCCTGAGTCTATGCTTCGTCCGCCGTGCGCTCGCCGAGGAGCGCGCCGACGATGGTGTCGATGTTGTGCCTGACCATCCCCACGTAGGTCCCCTCCGGCGTGCCGGCGGTGCCCAGGGCGTCGGAGAAAAGCTCCCCGCCGATCCGCACCCGCCACCCGCGCGCGGCCACCGCCTCCTGCACCGCCTCCACGTTGCGCCGGGGGATGGACGACTCCACGAACACCGCGGGGATGCGCCGCCGGGCGATGAAGTCGGCCAGCTCCTGCACGTCGGCGGTGCCGGCCTCGGAGGCGGTGCTGATCCCCTGGAGGCCGCGCACCTGGAAGCCGTACGCCCGCCCGAAGTAGTTGAAGGCGTCGTGCGCCGTCACCAGCACCCGCCGCTCGGCGGGGACGCGGGCGGCCTGCGCCCGCACGTACGCGTCCAGCTCCCGCAGCTCGGCCAGGTAGCGCTCGGCGTTGGCGCGGTACTCGGCGGCGTGGGCCGGATCCGCCGCGGCCAGCGTCTCGGCGATGCGCGGCACGGTCATCATCCACAGGCGCACGTCGAACCAGACGTGCGGGTCGTAGGCGCCCTGGAACTCCGGCGGGGAGGTGAGCGAGTCCACCGGGATCGCCTCCGACACGGCCACGACCCGGGTGCGCTCCCCCATCTCCTGCAGCACCTCGGCCATGCGGGCTTCCAGGTGCAGCCCGCCGTAGAAGATCACGTCGGCGCGGTACAGGCGGCGGACGTCGCCCTCGCTGGCCTTGTACAGGTGCGGGTCCACCCCCGGGCCCATCAGCCCGGTCACGCGCACGTGGCGGCCGCCCACGTTCTCGGCCACGTCCTCGATCATCCCCACCGTGGTCACCACCTCCAGCTTTCCGGAGGCCTCCGCCGGCTCCGGCGGGGTGCAGCCCGTTGTGAGCAGGGTGGCGATCGCGATCAGCAAAGCGGTCTGCAAGATCCGCATCAACGGTCCGAATTCGAAATTTAAGGTACTCTAAAATTCTATTCACAGCATATCGTGCTTCTGGGGACGTGTCAAGAAACTCGGTAGGATTTCGGGGATGTTCGTGTGGGTGGGGCCGCTCCGGAGCCGGACGATACTGCCGTCCGTCTCCTGCGCGGGCTCCGGGAACGGCGGCCCTCACCCTCCGGCCCCCTCTCCCAATGCTGGGAGAGGGGGAGCACGACGGTGTGTCGGTCGAGCAGTCTGCCGAGGTTCAGGAAGCCCTCCCTCAGAATTGGGGGAGGGTGGCGAGCCTCAAGCGAGCCGGGTGGGGGCCCCGCCGTCTACCGCACCGGGCCCGGCCCCGATACCATTCCCGCTCCAACCGTCCTCACCCCGACCGGAAGCCGTGCCGTGCCCGTCAACACCAACGCCTGGAACCGCGTCCGCTACACGCTGCTCGCCCCGGTCTACGACGCGGTGGCGGGCTTCCGCGCGCAGCGGCGGCGCTCGCTGCAGCTGCTCGCCCTGCGGCCGGGGGAGCGGGTGCTGGTGGTGGGATGCGGGACGGGGCTGGACCTGGAGTGGATCCCCGCCGGGGTAGACGTGGTCGCGGGCGACCTGACCCCGGCGATGGTGGAGAGGACCCGGGCCCGCGCCGCGCGGCTGGGGAAGCCGGTGGAGGCGCGGGTGATGGACGCGCAGGCCCTGGGGCTGCCGGACGCGTCGTTCGACGCCGTGGTGCTGCACCTGATCCTGGCGGTGGTGCCGGAGCCGGCGGCGGCGATCCGGGAGGCGGAGCGCGTGCTGCGGCCCGGCGGGCGGGCGGCGGTGTTCGACAAGTGGGTGCCGGACGGTCGCGCGCCCTCCGCCGGGCGGCGCCTCCTCAACCTGGCGGCCAACCTGGTCGCCACGGACGTGACGCGCCGCCTGGGCGACCTGGTCGCGCGCACCGGCTTCCGGGTGGAGCACCGGGAGCCGGCGGGCGCGGGCGGGTTCTTTTCCATCGCCATCCTGCGGAAGCCGGGCTGACGGCGCGGCTCCCGGGCTACCCCCGCCCGGGGAGCTCCACCCGGCGCTCCACCCCGATCGCCTCCAGGAAGGCCGCGTCGTGGGAGACCACCAGCAGCGCGCCGCGGTAGCCGCGCAGCACGGACTCCAGCGCGGCCAGGCTGTCCAGGTCCAGGTGGTTGGTGGGCTCGTCCAGCACCAGCAGCCTGGGCGGGGCCCAGCCGTTGAGCACGCAGGCGAGCGCCGCGCGCAGCCGCTGGCCGCCGCTCAGCGTCCCCGTGGGCTGGTGCACCGCGTCGTCGGTGAACAGGAAGCGGGCGAGGGCGGTGCGGCTGCGCGTCTCGTCCACCCGCGGGTTGGCGGCGCGGTAGCACTCCAGCACCGAGCGGCGCGGGTCCAGCCGCCGCGCCGCCTGGTCGAAGTGCGCCACCTCCCCCGGCGCGATCCCCAGGCGGACGCTCCCCTCCGTGGGGAGCAGCTCCCCCGTGACCACCCGCAGCAGCGTGGTCTTTCCCGCCCCGTTGGGCCCCGTGACCGCCACGCGCTCCGGGCCGACCACGCGCAGCGACACGCCCTGCAGCGCGGGCGACGCCGCGCCGGGGTGACGGACGGACACGTCCTCCAGCTCCAGCACCGTCTTGCCGGCGGGGAGGTCCACGGGCGGCAGGTCCACCGCCAGCACGGCGCGCTCCTCCACCCGCTCGCGCGCGGCCCGCGCCCGCTCGCGCCCCTCCTCCACCACGCGCGCGCCCGCGTCGCGCAGCCGCGCGGTGGTGTGGTCGCTGCGCTCCTTCATCATCCCCAGCATGACCGCCGGCATGTTGGCGACCGCGCGGTTCTCCCGCCCCTGCCGGTTGCGGCGGTCCTGCCTCTCGCGCGCGTCCTGCGCCCGGCGCCGCGCCGCCCGCAGCGCGCCCTCCGCGCTCGCCAGCTCGCGCGCGGCCGCCGCGTCCTCGGCGTCGCGCCGGGCGCGGTACGCGTCGTAGCCGCCGCCGTACAGCCGGGCGCCGCGCTCGGTGAGCTCCAGGATGCGGTCCATCTCCCGCAGCAGCGCGCGGTCGTGGCTGATGGCGAGCAGCCCGCCGCCCCAGCCGCGCACGAAGGCGTACAGCGCCTCGCGGCCGGCGGCGTCCAGGTTGTTGGTGGGCTCGTCCAGCACCAGGAAGTCGGGCCCGGCCAGCGACAGCCCGGCCAGCGCCACGCGCGTGGCCTCGCCGCCGCTCACCCGCAGCACGGGCCGGTCCAGCGGCAGGTGCCCCAGCCCCAGGCGGTCCAGCGCGGCCTCCGCCCGCTCGCGCAGGTCCCAGTCCCCGCCGACGGCGTCCAGCTCGGCGGGGTCCGCGGCGCCGGCGTACACCCGCTCCACGGCGGCCAGGCGCTCCGCGATCCCCAGCACGGCGGCCAGCGGCACATCGCCGCGCACCTGGAAGTCCTGCGGCAGCACGCCCACGGCGCAGCGGCGCGCGACGGAGCCCGCCGACGGCTCCAGCCCGCCGGCCAGGATGCGCGCCAGCGTGCTCTTGCCGACGCCGTTGGGTCCCACCAGCCCGGTGCGCTCGCGCCCGAAGCCGAGGGTGAGGTCGTGGAAGAGGGTCCGCCCGTCAGCCAGCGAGAAGGCGACGCGGTCGGCGGTGATGCGTGTGTCGAACGAGGGGGATGACATGGGGGCGCGCTCCGGTCCTGGTCATGGATGCAGTGTGAGCTCCAGCCAGGGTTCCGATCATCGCGCGGCCTCCGAGAAGGGGCGGCCGGACCCGTTCGGGCCCGGTCCGTGGGCGGGAAATCTAACGCGCGGCGCCGCGCCGCTCAACGGCGGCGGTCAGCGGGGGCGGTCCTCCATGCTGAACTGCAGCGTGATGGAGCGCGTGCGCCCGCCCGCCGAGACCCGCGTCACCAGCAGCGTGCGCTCGTCCAGCACCTGCCCCACGGCCTCGCCGAACGCGGTGCCCGCGCCGGCGGTGAAGCGCACCGTGGCGCCGTCGCGGTCGTAGCGCCCCTCGGCGCGGTGCACCACGGCGGGGCGGGCCGCGCCGCCGCAGGTCTCCTGGGTGCTGCCGCTGAAGGTGAAGCCGCCCTCCTGCAGGGCCAGCGTCCCGTGCACCGCCCGGGTCACGCACCCGCCGCGGGTGTCCACCACGGCGGGGAGCGCGGAGTCGCCGACCTCCACCAGCCGGTAGACGCCCTGCACCCCGCCCTGGCGGCGCTGCATGCGGAGCGCATCGTCCGGCAGCGGGGGCGTGGGGTCGTCCACGCCCGGCACGGTGTTGGGCAGGGGCGCGCCGGGACGCACGCTCACGCCGCCGGAGCACCCGGCGGCCAGCGCGAGGGCGAGCAGGACGAGCGGCGCGGAGCGCGTGGCGGTCATGGCGTGGCGGGGGGCGCGGGTGGCGGCGCGGGGGCGGAC
>JBFMFL010000213.1:0-12483 GCA_040752145.1 Gemmatimonadota bacterium | reverse complement strand
GTGAGGGATGCGAGCGCGAAGCGGCGAGACCCGCCGGCAGTTTGGCGGGGCTCGCCTCCGTTACGCACGGTCGTATCGTGCGTTACGGAGCCGCAGCCCGACCCGAGCGCCAGCGAGGGGCACGCCCGAATCCCGAGCCGTAGCCGTAGCCGTCGCCGTCCAACCTTGCAGAGGCGGACGGTGTCCAAGACACGTACCCCGCCAAGTCGCGTCCTCCACCCCGGATCGCACGACCGATGCAACTTCCCAAGTCGGCATTCGCCGCCCCGCTGGCGCTCGCGCTGCTCGCCGCCGGCGCCGCCGCGCAGACGCCCGCGGCCCCCGTCCCGGCCCTGAACCCGGCCGACGTGGACACCACCTGCGCGCCCTGCAAGAACTTCTACCGCTTCGCCACCGGCGGCTGGGAGAAGCGCACCCCCATCCCCGCCGCCTACCCGTCGTGGAGCGGCTTCAACGAGCTCGCCGACCGCAACCAGGCCGTGCTCCGCGGCATCCTGGAGACGGCGGCGCGCGAGGCGGAGACCACGGCGGACCCGGACCGCCGCCGGCTGGGGCGCCTGTACGCCACCTGCATGGACAGCGCGAGCGCCGAGCGGGAGGGCGCCGCCCCCATCGCCGGCGACCTGCGGCGCATCGCCGCGGTGAGGACCCGCGAGCAGCTGGGCGCCGAGATCGCCCGCCTGCACGCCGGGGGGATGGACGCGGTGTTCGACGGGGGCGCCTCGCGCGACGCCCGCAACAGCACCCGGACGATCTTCGAGGCGTCGCAGGGCGGGATGGGGCTGCGCGACCGCGACTACTACTTCAAGCCCGACTCGGCCGCGCAGAAGATGCGCGCCGACTACCGCGGCCACGTGGCCGCCGTGCTGCGGCTGCTGGGCGACTCCCCCGCCGCCGCGTCCGCCGGGGCCGAGCGGGTGCTGGCGCTGGAGACGGCGCTCGCCGAGGGCGCCATGAACCGCCTGCAGCTGCGCGACCCGGACGCCACCTACAACCTGATGCCGGTGGCCGGCGTGCAGGCCCTCACCCCGGGCTTCTCCTGGAGCGCCTACCTGCGGACGCTGGGGGTGCAGGGGGTGGACTCGCTCAACGTGTCGCAGCCGGCGTTCTTCCGCGGGCTGGGCCGCGCCCTGGCGGAGCGCCCGCTGGAGGACTGGAAGACCTACCTCCGCTTCCACGTGGCGGCGCGCGCCGCCCCCTGGCTGAGCTCCGCGTTCGCCCGGCAGGACTTCGCCTACGCCTCCACCCTCACCGGCGCCCGGGAGATGCAGCCCCGCTGGCGCCGCTGCCTGAACCAGGCGGACAACCTCCTGGGCGAGGCGCTGGGGCGCGAGTACGCGGCCGTGTCCTTCACGCCGGAGGCGAAGGCGCGGATGGACGAGATGATCGACAACCTGTTCGCCGCGTACCGAGAGCGCATCGCCGCGGTGCCGTGGATGGGCGAGGAGACCCGCCGGCAGGCGCTTGCCAAGCTGGCCACGTTCGAGCGCAAGATCGGCTACCCGGAGCGCTGGCGCGACTACTCGGGCTTCGAGGTGGAGCGGGGGAGCTACTACGCCAACCTGCGCCGCGGCCGGGCGTTCGAGGCGCGCCGCCAGCTCGCCCAGATCGGCCGGCCGGTGGACCGCGGGGAGTGGTTCATGACGGTGCCCACGGTGAACGCCTACTACTCGGCCAACGCCAACGAGATCGTCTTCCCCGCGGGGCGCCTGCAGCCGCCCTTCTTCCACCCGTCGTACGACATCGCCGCCAACTACGGCGGCATCGGCGCCACCATCGGGCACGAGGTGTCGCACGGCTTCGACGACCAGGGGCGCAAGTTCGACGCGCAGGGGAACCTGCGCGACTGGTGGACGGCCGACGACGCGGCCCGCTTCGGGGAGCTGGCCGGGCGGGTGGAGCGGCAGTACGCCGCCTACACCGTGCTCGGCGGCCTGCCCCTGAACGCCAAGCAGACCATGGGCGAGAACATCGCCGACGTGGCGGGCGTCGCCATCGCCTTCCAGGCCATGCAGCGCGCGCTGGAGGGGAAGCCGCGCGAGCGGATCGACGGCTACACGCCGGAGCAGCGCTTCTTTTTGGCCTACGCCCAGGCCCGCCGCCAGGTCTGGCGCGACCCGGCGCTGCGCATCCAGGTGCAGACCGGCGTCCACTCCCCCGGCGAGTTCCGCGTCAACGGCCCGCTCGCCAACATGCCGGAGTTCGCGGCGGCGTGGGGGTGCAAGGCCGGCGACCCCATGGTGAGGCCGGAGGGGGAGCGGGTGAGGATCTGGTGAGGGGAACGGCAGTGCGGGAGTGCGGGAGTGCGAGAGTGCGAAAGTGAACGACGCCCCCGCCGGGAGATCCCGGCGGGGGCGTGTCGTTCCCACCCCGCGGACGCCAGCGCGATGCCCGCGCCTCGCCGTCTCAGGAAGCCGTGTCGGCGGTCACGGCCTCGAAGAGGCGGCGGCGGAGCTTCTGCATGTCCACCTCCTCGCGCGGGAGGTAGGTGCGGTTGGCGAGGAGCACCACCCAGCTGCGGGAGGCCGGGTCCACCCACAGCGAGGTGCCCGTGACGCCGGTGTGGCCGAAGGCGTAGACCTCGCGGCAGGGCTCGCGGTCGGGGACCACGCCCTCGCGGCAGTACACCTCCCAACCCAGGGCGCGGGTGCCGGCGCCGGGCTGCGCCGTGGTGAAGGCGCGCACGGTGCGCCGCCGGAAGACGCGGGCGCGCCCCAGGCGTCCGTCGTTGGCGATCATCGCGGCGAAGCGGGCCAGGTCGCGCGCGGTGGCGAAGGCGCCCGCGTTGCCGGCCACGCCGTCCAGCCCGCGGCCGATCTGGTCGTACGAGCCGCCGGTGTAGGGGGCGTCGCGCTCCTCCAGGTGCAGGGTGGGCGCGCAGCGGGCGCAGCCGCGGGGGACGCCCATCGCCGTGGAGGCCATCCCCAGCGGGCCCCAGACGCGGCGGCGCAGGTAGCCCGGCAGCGGCTCGCCCGCGGCGCGCTCCGCGGCCAGCCAGAGCACCACGAAGCCCAGGTCCGAGTACAGCACGTCCTGCCCCGGCTCCAGCGCCAGCGGCAGCCCCAGCAGGAAGCGCCGCACCTGGGCGGGGGTGTCGCCCTCCACCTCCACCACCCCGGCGCGCGCCCCGGAGGTGTGCGTGAGCAGCTGGCGCACCGTCACCCGGTCCTTGCCCTCGCCGCGCCACTCCGGGAGGTAGCGGCGCACGGGGGCGTCCACGTCCATCCGTCCGTCCTCCACCAGCGCCATCACCGCGGCCGTGGTCGCCACCACCTTGGTGAGCGAGGCCAGGTCGTAGAGCGTGCGGTCCGGGTCCACGGCCGCCGCCGCCGAGTCCCACGCCGTCCTCCCGAAGCCCTCCACCACCTGCACCAGCTCCCGGTTCCCCACCGCCAGCGCCGCCCCGGGGAGCGCCCCGCCCTCCACCCGGCCGCCCACCAGCCGCCGCGCGGCGGCCAGCGCCTCGTCCGGCACCGGCGTGGCGGCGGGGGTCAGGAAGCGGTCCACCACCTCCACCGGCCCGGCGCCCACGTCCGGCCCCGGGCCGGGGTCGTCGCACCCGGCGAGCGCGGCGAGGAGCGCCACGGCGGCGATCGCGACGGCGGACGGGCTGCGGAGCGGGTGGGGCGTGCGTGGCATCTGCCTGGGGGTCCGGGAGCGGGGCGCGCGTGCGGCGACACCCCGAATGCAGGGAGCTTGCCGCGGGCGCGAAAAAAGCGGGGCCCCCGCTTCCGGCAGGGGCCCCGCTCGCGCTTCCGGCGGTCCGGGCCGTCAGGTGTACGGGTCCCGGCCCAGGGCGTCGCTCACCGCCTTGACGGGGAGCAGGCAGGAGGGGATCTCGCCGTCCACCCGCAGCTCCGTGACCCACGCCCCGCCCTGCTGGCCGGACGAGTTCGCCGTCTGCTTGCCCAGGTGGGCGACCAGCGAGTTGGCCTGCCGCGTCATGGGCATCCACCCGGGCGACTGGCCGATCCCGCCGGGGCCGGTGGAGGCCGTCTGGTTGTGGCTCGCGCCGAACGAGCGCACCTGGATGCACTCGTCGGGGACGTGGGCGACCACCGAGAACATCTTGTCCTCCTTGCTCTTCCCCCGGTTGAGCGTGCCGAACAGATCCTTGTTGACCGAGCGCACCGTGTTGCAGAAGGTGCCCTGCGCCTCGCGCACCCCCTTGGTGGACTTGATCTTGACCTTGCCGCCGCGCTGGCTCCTCAGGTACTGGTTGACCAGGAAGGCGTAGTTGTAGACCTCGCGCTGGCTGCGGTCGCTCATGCGGCCGGTGTCGATGTAGCAGACTCCGCTGCTGTCCAGGCGCAGCCAGGCGCGGGCGTTGAACGCGCGCGCCTCCCGCTTCTGCTTCAGCTTCTGGAGGACGGACGTGTGGGTGCCGGTCTTGGCGCGGGGAGCCTTGACGACCCCGGGGGGGCCTGCGGCGGGGGCGGCAGCCGCGGCCCGGGTCTGGGAGCGGGTCTTGGGCATGGGAAACGGGTGCGCGGGTGGAGAGCGCGGGGACGTTGGGGGAACCGCGCACCCAAGATAATCGGGACGCCGCCGCCGCGCGACGCCCACGGCGGGGGGAGCTGCGCGGCCGAGCGGGGCCGGCTCCCGGACGCAAAAGGCCCCGGGAGGACGCGCCCTCCCGGGGCCTCCTGCGTCACGCGGACGCCGGGATCACCCCATCCACTGCGCGTCCGGGAAGAGCCTGCCCACGGGGTCGTCGGCCAGCGTCCGCGGGCGGGGGCGCTCCGGGGCGGGCGCGGGGCTCTCCACGGCTGCCGGCTGCGCGATGGGGAGGTCGCGCGGGAGCGTCGCCGTCAGGCGGACGGCGACCAGCGGGGCCGGCTCCGGCTCGGTCGCGGCCGTCGAGTCCTCCTCGCCGCCGGCGCGCTCCCACTCCACGGGCGCCGCCGGCACGCCGCGCGGGTGCGGGACGTAGTGGGCGCCGCTCGGCTGGGACGGGTCGCGGTACTCGTAGTACTTGATCCAGTCGCCCACGGGCGCCCACTCGAAGGCGCCGCTCTCGTCCACGCGCCGGCACATCTTGCCCTCGGCCACGGCCACGTCGTTCCAGAACGACGGGTGCGCCGGGCCCTCGTCGCCCCACTCGCAGACGGTCTCGCCGTCCGCCCAGACGCCGTGGTCCAGCAGCCGGCGCGCGCAGCGGCCCACGAAGCTCCGGGTGGTGCCCGTCCTGGCGGCGAGCCGGTCCACGTTCTGGCCGATCTCGCGGGCCGCCAGCAGGAGCAGCGCGGCGCGGAACGTCAGCGCCATGGGCGAGCGGTCTGGGTCGCCCAGCGCCTTGGCGAGGTGGGGGGCGCCGGTCGCAAGGCGCGCGCGGGCAAGCATTTCCATCATGGGTACCGCACCTGCAAAATGGCGGGGGACAACGGTTTGAGGGAGGACGATCCAGCCCGGAGCCGGGTCACGAGGGGCGCATTTACGGCCGTCGTGCGTCTCGGGCGGGGGACTGCAGCGAAGCCCGACCGGGGTGAGGCCGGGGCTTCGTTCTCGTGGCGGACTCGCGAACCGGCGAGGGCGGGTTGAGCTCACTGCGTCGGGGCTCGGAGCCCGGAACCGTCCGGCTACTCCCGTCTTCGTGGGTAGGCCGGCGGGATGTCGGTCTCGATGAACGGACCGAGCATCCCGCGCTCCTCCAGGAACGCGCGCTCGTCGGGATCCCGCCGCGGCCTCGTCATCCCGGTCGTGTCGATGTTGCGCTTGGCCTCACGCGCGATCCGGCGCCGCCGCTCCCACATGGCGCGGAGATCCGTAAGATCCCAGCTCTTGTAGTCCATGATCACCGCACCGTTGAAGCGGTAGGGGAAAACGCGGGGGACCGATAGCTTAGACGTGAGCACGGACACCCACCCGGCTCGATCCCCACTCTCAACTCAGGAGCCCACCATGCGCACGATCCGCACGCTTCTCCTCGCCGTACCGGTGCTGCTCGCGGCCTGCTCCCCGAACGCGGACGGCCTGGTCGATCCGGACTCGGCGTCCGTTCGGCGGGACGGCACCGGCCTGCTCGGAACCGGGAACTCGATTTCTCCCACCTCCACGCCTGACAGCATGAGCGCCGAACGGGGAACCGGCCTGATCGGAACGGGCAACTAGGCAGTGCCAGCGATGAGGGTTCGCGTCGGGCTCTCGGGAGCGCCGTCCCGCCGCACTCTCATCGCGTTGGCGCACCGTGCGACAAGGTCCGAGGCCGCTTCATCCTGCACCGCGGATTCCGTCCGGCCGATATCGGGAAAGACGTGGTGCAGGCGCTCCTCCGAAATCACTGGCGCACGCACCACCTCCAGCATCCGCTCGGCCACGATCACGCTGAAGCCCTCCCGCCGCTCGCGGGCAATGGCGTGGGCTTCGGCCGCGGCGATCTCCACCCGCGACCAGTAGCCCAAGGTCGCTGCGCCATGTGCGAGCTGAATGAGCGCCGCCGCGTGGCCCTCTCGGGTGTCCTGCCGCCGCACGAGGGCCCAGGTCTCGTTCCACGAGGTTTCGAATAGATGCTCGTAGCCCGCACCCGCCGCGGCTCTCGTCAAGTTCGCCAGCACCAGCACGCGGATGGACGGCTGCCAGGTGTGCGGCACCAAGACCTCACAGGCATCCACGGCGCTCCTGAAGTCGCCGATCAGTTCCATCCAGATCCAGGCGAGGTCTTGCATCAGGCGCGGGATGCGCTCATGCCCCGGCCCGTAGACATCCAGGGCGCGGCGGGCGCACTCCGTAGCCTGGAGCGGGTGGCCCATCTCGTAGTGCATGATGGCGAGGTCGTACAGCTCGTCGCCTTCCAGCGTGCGGAGGCCGCGCCGCCGGGCGACCCGCAGCCCGAGCCCGTGATAGCGGACGGCCAGCGGGAGGTTGCCGCGCTGACGGAACAGGTTGCCGAGCCCCGCGAGCGACAGCACGTACACGTCCCAACTCGACCGGCGCCACGCTACGCACGCCGCCCACTTGAGCCAGGCTTCCGCGGCCGTGTAGTCGGCAAGCCTGCGCGCCAGGCGCCCGACTTCGTACGCGTGGTGCGGATTCGCCGGGAACGCCTCGCAGGCAGCCTGCGCGAACAGCAGCGCGGTGACGTGCGCGCCCCGGAGTTCCGCCCATTCCACGATCTGCGCGCAGCCGAACGCGATCGCCTCGGGTACGTCCCGGTCGCCGTCCTCCGTGCGGACCAGGTGGTATAGCGCGGCAAGCACGTCCTCCAGCCCTCCGATCAGCTCAAGCGGCTCGGCCTCGTCCTTGGCACTCGCGGGGATGATGCGACCTGCCTTCCGCCCGGCCGTGGACGCGAGCCAGCGGCGCACGTCCGAGAGCGCGTACACGAGGATCCGGGCGCTTCGTCCCACCTGCGGCTCCAACTCGCGGACGACGTGCGACTGGACCTCGGCATCGGGGATCTCCACCGGGGACGGCAGACCGGGTGCTTTCATGGGTGCGGGTCGGACACGGATCGGGTTCTTGCGGGAAACAGTCTACGCGATTTCTTCCCGTACCCAGGCGGGCACCTTCACTCCGGCCTTGCCGAGCAGCTCAAGGAGCCGCTGGGCGAGTTGGCGCCGTGCCCACACCCGACGCGGGGCGGGAAACTCCTTCGCCAGAATGGCGAGAGCCACGGCGCCGGGCGGCACCTCCGGCTCCGGCCGGTCCTGCAGCCACTCGCGGAGCTTTTCCATCGTGTCCTGCCCCGGAAGGCTCATGTCGAGAAACTTCCGCAACGCCCCGCGACCGATGCCGATCTGCTCAGCGAGAACCCGCTGGCCCACCTGTGTACGGAGATCCTTCCGCAACGCCCGCCGGATCGCCTCCTCCTCCCGGCTGGAGTCCCACGGATGCCGCTTTGTTACGTATGAAGCGTACATGTTCGCCGCTAGTGTCCTGTGGCACCGCCGTCAACTTCGTCCACAGTATAGAGCGCGTTATGTGCGCAGGCCAGAGCCGCTTTCATGTGGGCTCCGCTTCCGAAAGGTCGGCTCCATCTCCACTGGAGCCCACTTCGCCGCGAGCGGTCCCATAGAAGACGAGCATAATGCGGGCTGTTGCGTTCGCGTGTTGCGAACAGCTAGGACCCATTGTGAGGAAGACTAGCCGGAAATTGGCTCTGATGTAGTTTTAGCTGCCTCAGTCGAAGGTAGAATGGTGATGTGGGCGCCAGAGAGGCACAATTGACAAAGCGGACAGCAGGACCCACTCCCCTGAGTAGTCCGCACAGACTGCGGGAATTCTTTGTCTTCGGTCATTAAACATCGGAGCCCAAAGTTTGGGTTCTCACGGGCTCCGGCAAACGGGGGTGGCTCCGCTGCGAGGCTGAGCCTATGACAGTACACTCAACCGCAATCTCTCAGGCTGCCAACTTAGGTGAGCGTGGTCCCAACGATGCCGCGGATTCAGCGAATCAATCCTATGTACGGCTGCTGAGGGACAAGAGAGCGCTTGTTGGAACAAATAGCCTATGACCTAAGAAGGCCTGCTTGCTCAGCCTTCGCTATCAGGAAGTTGGCAAACGCTGAGCACGATACGAGCATGAACTTAGCTTCGTCAAATCCCACGTTTGGAGCCTCCAAGATGGCGTGCCGAATACCACTATCATCGCTCGTATATCCGTACAAGCTCTTGAGGGCACTACGTAATGCCCCATGAATAGGAATTTTCGCACTAACTGCGTCGAGTGCACCAGCCAAGCCTCCCGAAGTCTCTCCAGAGATGCTCTTTACTATTGATTCAATGGAAGAAATCGACTCTTTTATGGAGTTGCGGTAATCAGGGTCTGGCCGCTTCGATAGGAGCGCGAGTGCAGTGCTGAGGTGTTCGTTAGCACCAGATAAGCCTACTCGGGCAGTCGTCGCATAAGCTTCACTCACGGCAGCTAGTTCTGACGGGTTCGAGATTGGTGATAGGATACCTGCAATGAAGCGGTATCCCGAACCTTCGCGCTCAAGAACCTGATTCAGGTGGACTATTAGAGGGCCCTTGTCAGCAAGGAACATCGAATAAGCTTCATGGACAACAAATTCAACAAAATCATATACTTGATACCAAGTCAGTCGGAAGAAAGCATCTTTAACCCAATCGCGGCATTGGTAGAAATACATTGGGATCTCATCGGAAGGCACTTTCAGGAAATCTGAAGCGACCAAACGTGCAAAAGGCTTCCATCGCTGTTCGTTCGAGGCCTCTACACGCTGGTATAGCACATTCCATAGGGAATTCCGGAGGGCTAAACTCATATCCTCAATTTGGACAATCGGCTCGCGCGAAGTTAGGCCAATTCTTTGTGAGAACTTGTGTGACATGGCAGTCTATAATCCAGAGAAAGGGTGCTGAATTTCAACCCAACAGTTGTGAGTCATAACTGAGGACTCAAGACCATCCGGGCCAATATAACAACGTTGTGACAGTCTGAACTGTCCAGGTCTGCGTGTAAACGGGAGCGAAGGGGCCCCCGGCCGAAGCCGGAGACCCCTCCCCGAACCAAACCTCACCAAACCATACCGCCCCCACCCCACCCCTCACCCCCCTCCCGTCCACCCCGCCCGACTGCACCCCCGCCCCACCCCGCCCATCCTCTGCCTCACGGCAGTGGAGCGTGGGTCACACCACAATCAGCGAGCGAGATCAGCCGCACTCGCTGTAGCCGCAGACGTGGCACTTCTGGCATCCCTCGGCGAACTCCAGCTGGCTGGAGCAGTCCGGGCACGTGCCGATGAACGTCTCGCCCGGGTCGTAGCCGACCAGGGGAAGCTGCGTTGCGGGGAGCGGCGCCGCAACCACCGGCGCGCCGACGGCACCGCCCGGAGGCGCCAGCTCCGGGATCAGCTCCTCCTGGATCCCCGCCTTCTCCTGCTCCCGCAGCGCGATGGCCTGCGCGATCGCGTCCGGCACCGAGAGCACCTTGTTGGCGCCGAACCCGACGGCGCGGTCCGACGAGATGCCGCGCAGCTGCGTGTGTACGTCCGCCACCGGCACCCCGAAGCGCAGCGCAAGCGAGATCAGCCGGCCGATGGCCTCCACGTCCGCCATGGCGATGCTCCCCGCCTTGCCCAGCGTGGCGAACACCTCGAAGGGCGTCTTCCCCTCGTCCTCGTTGATGGTGACGAACACGTCGCCCAGCGGCGAGGACATCTTGCGCGTGGTGCCGTTCAGCACCGCCGGGCGCTTGCGCTTTTGCCGGTGGACGCGCTGCGCCTGGGCCTCCGCGCGGGCCAGCGCCTCGCGGGTGGCGCGCAGCTCCGCCTCCAGCCTGGCCGCGCGCTCCTGCGCCTCGGCCAGCTTGGCTACGTCGTCCGCCTGCTGCGCCGGCGTCTTGGTGGCGCCGGTGGAGAGCACCTGGCCGTCGCGCGAGCCGTCGCGGTACACCGTGACGCCCTTGCAGCCCAGCTTGAAGGCCAGCTCGTAGATCTTGCGCACGTCCTCCACGCTGGCGTCGTGGGGGAAGTTGGTGGTCTTGGAGATCGCCGAGTCCGTGTGCTCCTGGAAGGCCGCCTGCATGCGGACGTGCCACTCCGGGGTGATGTCGTGCGCCGTGACGAAGGCGCGCTGCACCCGCTCCGGCACCTCGGGGAAGTGGATGTGCCCCTGCTCCGCGATGCGCTTCACCAGGTCGTCCGAGTACCACCCCTCCGCGCGGGCGATGGCGACGAAGTCCTCGTTCACGTCCGGCATCATCACGCCGGCCTGGTTGCGCATGAACGCCACCGCGAACAGCGGCTCGATGCCCGACGAGCACCCCGCGATGATGGAGATGGTGCCCGTGGGTGCCACCGTGGTCACGTTGCAGTTGCGCAGGCGCCTCTCCGGGCGGATGCGGTCGCCGTTGGGCGCGCGGGCGCAGCTCTCGTCCGGGCCCCAGATGGAGCGCTCCCACTGCGGGAACTCGCCGCGGCTCTCCGCCAGGATCTCCGACTCGCGCTTGGACTCCTCGTCCATGAACTCCATCACGCGCCGGCCGATCTCCACCCCCTCCTCGGAGTTGTAGGGGACGCCCAGGCGCACCAGCAGGTCCGCGAAGCCCATGATCCCCAGCCCGATGCGGCGGATGTTCTGGGCCAGCTCCGTGATCTGCGGCAGCGGGTACTGGTTGGCGTCGATCACGTTGTCCAGGAAGTGCGTCGACAGGCGCACCACCCGGCGGTACTCCTTCCAGTCGATCTTCTCGTACCAGGGGGAGTCCGCGGGGACGTCGTCGCGCACGAAGGCGCCCACGTTCACCGAGCCCAGGTTGCAGACGTCGTACGGGAGCAGCGGCTGCTCCCCGCACGGGTTGGTGGCCTCGTAGTCGCCCAGGTGCGGCACCGGGTTGTAGAAGTTGGCCCGGTCGATGTAGAACACCCCCGGCTCGCCGGTGCGCCAGGCGTTCTCCACGATCTTGTCCCACACCTTGCGCGCGTCCAGCCGGCCCGCGTTGGCGCCCGTGCGCGGGCTCTTGAGGTCGTACTCCTCGCCGCGCTCCACCGCCTGCATGAACGCGTCGGTGACCGCCACGGAGATGTTGAAGTTGGTGACCTGCGTAAGGTCCTGCTTGCAGTCGATGAACTCCTCGATGTCCGGGTGGTCCACCCGCAGGATCCCCATGTTGGCCCCGCGGCGCGTCCCGCCCTGCTTCACCACCTCGGTGGAGGCGTCGTACAGCTTCATGAAGGACACCGGCCCGGAGGCCACGCCCGTGGTGCTCTTGACGATGTCGCCCTGCGGGCGGATGCGCGAGAAGCCGAAGCCCGTGCCGCCCCCGGACTGGTGCACCAGCGCCATGGAGCGCAGGGTGTCGTAGATGCCGTTCTCGCCGTTGGAGAGCTCGTCCTCCACCGGGAGCACGAAGCAGGCGGAGAGCTGCCCCAGCGGGCGCCCCGCGTTCATCAGCGTGGGCGAGTTGGGCTCGAACAGGCGCCGCGTCATCAGCGCGTAGAACTCCCGGCCCAGCGCCTCCACCTCCTCCTCCGTGGCCCCGTACTTGGCGTCCTCGGCGGCGATGGTGCTCGCCACCCGCCAGAACATCTCCTCCGGGTCCTCCACCGGCTTCCCCGCCTCGTCCTTCTTGAGGTAGCGCTTGCTGAGCACCGTGCGCGCGTTCTGCGACAGCTCGGCGGGCGGCAGCGCGACCCGCGCGCGCGGATCGACGACGGAGGGTGCGGAGACGGGAGGATTCATGGGGGCTCCTGCGAACCGGGTGGAAAAGGACGCGAACTATGTACGGGAGGCCCTAAACCGGCCTCGGGGCTCGACATGCGACTGCGGCACCGCGCAGGCACTACATGTTGGGGAGTGACAAGGTACAACCCCCAGATGTAGCGGTCAAGCGTCTTCGCAGGGTCGCAAATTGTATACCCGGCAGCGGCCGTTCCGGTCGGTTTTCGGAACTCCCGTGGACGCGTGGACGGGGCTAAGCGGCGGGAGTGGACGGGGGTTAGCAGGGCCGCCGCGGCGTGACGGGATCGTGGAAACGCGTGGAAGTGGAAACGCGACGCGGCCCCCGTTTCCGGGGGCCGCGTC
>JBFMFL010000212.1:0-12522 GCA_040752145.1 Gemmatimonadota bacterium | reverse complement strand
CGCACCCGCGCGTCCGGGCGGCGCACGCGCTCGGCGCGGGCGGGCTCCGCCGCGGCGGCCAGGCCCCGGCGCGGCCGGCGGGCGATCTCCGCGAGGGCGCGCTCCAGGTCGTCCGCGGCGTGGCGCAGCAGGGCCAGCCACTCCAGCCGGGTGGGCGAGGGGGCGTGCCGGTCCACCCCCAGGTGGAAGGTGGAGCGCAGGTACTCCAGCACCAGCCCGGTGAGGATCTCGCCGGTCTCCTCGTGCAGCCGGGCGTAGTCCACCGCGTAGTCCAGCTTGCTGGGGAACACCTCCACCTCGAAGTCCAGCTCCGGCTCGCCGTCCACCCGCACCGTGAGCTCGCTCCGCCCCACCTGCCCGCCGAAGTTCACCCGGCCATGCACCACCCGCCCGCCCTCGGAGGCGCGCAGGCCGCCCAGGAGCACGGGGTCGCGGTGCTCCACGGCGACCGTGCGGCCGTCCTTTGCCCGCGCGTACACCGAGTAGCCGGTCTCCTCGAACAGCCGCGGCCCCCCGTCCCCGTCGACCGCGTGCGCCGCGTCGTCCGGGACGCCGGCGCGCCAGCACTGCGGGCCCCAGGCCAGGCCGGGGCGGCGCGGGCGGAGCACCAGGCGCCCCGGAGGCGGGGGCGAGGGCGACAGGAACGGCGGCTCGCCGTCGCGGGTCGCCGCCCAGACCAGGAGGACGCGGTCGGTCTCGATGCGGAACAGGTCGCTCACCCCGCGCTCACAGCCAGAACGAGGTGAACCCCTCGGCCAGGAAGCGCTCCCACATCAGCGCCAGGCGGGCCGCCGTCCGGGGGAAGCGCGCGCCGGGGAGGGCGGCGGGGCGGCCGGCGTCCTCCCAGGCCTCCAGGAGGGCGCGCGCCTCGGCCTCCGCGAGGGCGCCGCGGCCGGGTCCGGCCCAGCCCAGCAGCCCCAGGAGCGCGCGGCGCACCGCGTCGCTCCCGCCGGCGACGCGGGGGAGGAGCTTCATCCCCAGCGCCAGGTCCAGCGGGTCCACGCGCCCGCCGGCGCGGTCCGTCCAGGCGTCCGGCGTCTCCGCGGCGTGCAGGACGAAGAGCGCGGCCTCGTCGCGCGTGCGGTAGCCCACCTGGAGCCCGGCGGGAGCGAGCGAGGTGTTGGCGGCGGCGAGGGCGTCCACCGTCCGCCGCACCAGCGCCCGCTCGCAGTCGGTGGGCGCGCCCAGGCCGGCCAGCGCGACGGCGCGCGGGTGCCAGGCGGACACGGGCCACCAGGCGGGCTCCGGCTCGCCCGCGGTGGCGGGGGGCTCCCAGACCGACAGGTCGGGCTCGGCCAGCTCCAGGGTGAAGGCGCGGTCCAGCACCTTGCGGGAGAAGCCGTGCGCGCTCTCGTCCACGTTGACGGTGCCCACCAGGGCCAGGTTGGGCGGGAGGACCACGCCGCGCCACTCGTCGCCGGGGTGCAGGGTGGGGTGCAGCAGCGGCGCCGTGGCGAAGCCGCCGCGGGGGTGGGGGCGCCGGTCCTCGATGCGGCTCAGCACCTCGGCGAAGTACTGCTCCACGCGGGCCAGGTTCATCTCGTCCAGCACGGCGGTCCAGTGGCGCCGGGGGTGCCCCATGGCCTCGCGGGCGGCGTCCAGCACCACGCCCGGGCGGAATTCGCCGCGCAGGTCGGTGTAGCCCAGCACGTCGGCGCTGTCCGTCCAGTCCGGGCGCACGGGGATCAGCCGCGCGGCGCCGCCCGTCCCCTCCGCCACCAGCGCGGGGAGGCGCGACTTCCCCGTCCCCGTCACCCCGGCCAGGATGGCGAACGGCTTGGTGCGCAGCGCCGTGGCGTACGCCGCCACCTGCCAGGGCTCGAACACGAACCCCCGCCGCCCCACGTACTCGACGAGCGCCGCCGTGGCCGCGGCGCGGTCCCAAGGCGCGTCCCAGCGCTCCGGCTCCGCGGCGTACGCGCCGGCCGGCGGGACCTCCGCGGCGCGCTCCCGCTCCTCCACGCAGCGGCGGTAGGCGGCGAGCAGCGCCTCCAGGTCGCGCGACAGGAGGGCGTCCGGCGGGACGGCGCCGGCCTCGTACAGCTTGTGGGCGACGGTGACGGAGGGGTCGGCGATCGGTGCGGCGTCGGCGCGCAGGTCCATGCCGTCGTCCAGCGCGAAGCCCAGCTCCGGGAGGGCGTCGCACAGGGCGCGCAGCCCGGCGGCCCGGCCACGCAGCAGCGTGCGGGCGATCTCGCGCCCCACCTGCCGGCGCGGCTCCGAGGCGCCCTGGCAGAGCGCCAGGTACACGCCGGTGGTGTCCTGCCGGAACAGGAGCGCGCAGAACACCCCCTCGCGCACGTTGGTGGTCTCGCGCGTGTCCAGCAGCGCCACCCACGGCACCTTGGCCCACGTCCCGAACCCGGCGGACCAGGAGACGCGCAGCGTAGGGAGGGCGCGCACGGCGGGGTGGGCCGAGAGCGCCTGCCGCAGCCCCTTGAACGCGCCCCACAGCGGGTGCTCCTCGCCGAACGGCTCCCCGGCGCGCGCGTCCGCGTAGCGCGCCAGGATTCCCTCCAGCAGCTCCCGCAGCTCCCCGCCCGCTGCCGCCATCGCTCTCCGCGCCCGGGTGGACCGCACGCCCCGGAAGTGTCGTTTTCCGGCGGCGCGTGTGATAAACCGGGGTGTCCACGATGTTCATTATGCCTGCCCGCCGACGGGATCGTTGCGGGGGCTTGACGGCTATATTATGATCATCATACAAAAAGTCGGACCGGCTTCCCATGCACGACGAGGACACCACCATGGCGAACGCATACATCATCGACGCGGTCCGCACCCCGCGGGGGCGCGGCAAGATGGGCAAGGGCTCGCTGAACGGCGTCCACCCGCAGGAGCTGCTCGCCCAGACGCTGGTGGCGCTGGCGGACCGGACGGGCATCGACACGGCCGACGTGGAGGACGTGGTGGCCGGCGCGGTGTCGCAGGTGGGCGAGCAGGGCGCCAACGTCGCCCGGAACGCGGTGCTCGCGGCGGACTGGCCGCTGCACGTGGGCGGGGTGAGCCTGAACCGCTTCTGCGGCTCGGGGCTGCAGGCGGTCAACTTCGCAGCGATGGGCGTGGCGAGCGGCGCGCAGGACCTGGTGGTGGGCGGCGGCGTGGAGAGCATGTCGCGCGTACCCATGGGCTCGGACGGGGGCGAGGGCGACGGCAGGAACCCGCACCTGCGCCACAAGCACGCCCAGGTGCCGCAGGGGATCAGCGCCGACCTGATCGCCACGCTGGAGGGCTTCACCCGCGAGGAGCTGGACCGCTTCGCGCTGGAGTCGCAGCGCCGCGCCGCGGAGGCCCAGGCGGAGTGCCGCTTCGGCCGCAGCCTGTTCCCGGTGCGCGACCCGGACACCGGCGCCCTGCTGCTGGAACGGGACGAGTACCTGCGCCCCGACACCACCCTGGAGGCGCTCGCCGGCCTCCCCGGCGCCTTCGAGAAGGCCGGCGCCACCCCCGCGGGTCCCGACGGCGAGACGCTGGACGAGCTGGCGCTGGCCCGCTACCCGCAGGCGGGACGAATCCGGCACCTGCACACCGCCGGCAACTCCAGCGGCATCGTGGACGGCGCCGCGGCGGTGCTGCTGGCGTCCGAGGAGTACGTCCGCTCGCACGGGGTGAAGCCGCGGGCGCGGGTCGTCTCCATGGCGCTGCACGCCGAGGACCCGCTCATCATGCTCACCGCGCCCACGGAGACCGCCCGCAAGGCGCTGCGCAAGGCGGGGATGGGCGTGGGCGACGTGGACCTGTGGGAGATCAACGAGGCGTTCGCCGCGGTGCCCATGCAGGTGATGAAGAAGCTGGAGCTGGACCCGGAGCGGGTGAACGTCAACGGCGGCTCCATCGCGCTGGGGCACCCGCTGGGCGCCACCGGGGCCATGCTGCTGGGCACGGCGCTGGACGAGCTGGAGCGGCGCGGCCTGGCGACGGCGCTGGTGACGCTGTGCATCGCGGGCGGGCAGGGCGTCGCCACGGTGATCGAGCGGGTCTGAGCCGACCGGCGAGGCACCGGCGGCGGGAGACCGACCGAGCGTACGAGACCGTTTACGGGAGGGGAGCGCATGGCGGGGAGGGGCGAGCACGCGTACGAGGTGCGGGTCGAGTGGACGGGCGACCTGGGCGAGGGGACGAGCAGCTACCGGGGCTACGCCCGCGACCACGAGGTCTCCGCGGCGGGGAAGCCGCCGATCCCCGGCTCCTCGGACCCGGCGTTCCGCGGCGACCGCGCGCGCTACAACCCGGAGGAGCTGCTGGTGGCCTCGCTCTCCACCTGCCACATGCTCTGGTACCTGCACCTGGCCGCCGAGGCCGGGGTGGTGGTGACCGGCTACCGCGACGACGCCCGCGGGACGATGCTGGAGACGCCCGACGGCGGCGGCCGCTTCACCGAGGTGACGCTACGCCCCCAGGTCACGGTGCGCGAGGGCGCGGACCCGGCGGTCGCGGAAGCGCTTCACCACCGGGCGCACGAGCTGTGCTTCATCGCCAACTCGGTGAACTTCCCGGTGCGCTGCGAGCCGACGACGATAACGGCAGGGAACAGGGAACAGGGAACAGCCTGCAACGGCGGACCCCCTCCCCCGGCCCCTCCCCGCAAGGGGGAGGGAGAACGGCACGAGGAAGCCGAGGGTTGGGAAGCCGTGGCGAGCCTCAAGTGAGCCGGGTGGGGGCCCCAGCGGACGCCAGCGCAAGCCCCGCGTGAGGGATGCGAGCGCGAAGCGGCGAGACCCGCCGGCACCTCAGGTCAGAGGTACTGCGCGGGGCTCGCCTCCGTTACGCAGCGTTGTCTGCTGCGTTACGGAGCCGCAGCCCGACCCGAGCGCCAGCGAGGGGCACGCCCGAACCGTGCAGTACCAAGCAGTTCCACCACGACGAACAACGGGAGCGCACACGACCGTGCCGGAGCACATGGAGCGCACCGACGAGGAGGGACGCCGGGTGGCCTTCGCCACCAGCACGCGGATGACGCTGCGCGCCGAGCAGGCCGCCGGCCGCTGACGCCCGGAGCACCCGACCATGCCCGAGTCCGCACGCACCCGCCTGAAGCGCTGGGGCTTCAACCTGTTCCCCGCGTACTGGGCCACCGGCGCGCGCATCGAGTACATCGCGGACGACTTCCGCGAGATCCGCGTCCGCCTGCCGCTGTCGCTGAGGACCCGCAACTACGTGGGCACCCTCTTCGGCGGGAGCATGTACGCCGCGGTGGACCCCGTGTACATGCTGATGCTGATCCACGTGCTGGGGCCGGAGTACGTGGTGTGGGACAAGTCGGCCGCCATCCGCTTCCGCAAGCCGGGGCGGAGCACGCTGTTCGCCCGCTTCCTGCTGGACGACGCGGAGCTGGCGGCGATCCGCGCGGCCACGGCGGGGGGCGATTCCACGGACCGCGTGTACCGGGTGGAGCTGGTGGACGCGGCGGGGATCGTGCACGCGGAGGTGGAGAAGACGGTGTACGTGCGCCGCAGGGACGCGCCGCGCCGCGGGCGCCCGGCGGCCACGGCGGCGGGAACGGAGGAAGGCTGATGGTGAGGTACAGGAAGGAGCACAAGGAGGAGACCCGGCGCCGCATCCTGGAGGCGGCGGCGCGGGCCTACCGCGAGGAGGGCGTCGGCGGCGTGGGGATCGGCGAGCTGATGCAGCGCATCGGGCTGACGCACGGGGGCTTCTACGCCCACTTCGACAGCAAGGACGCGCTGGTGGCGGAGGCGTGCGACAGCGTGCGCTCGCCGCTGGCGCAGCGCTACTTCGAGTGGGCGGAGGAGGTGGGCGGCGCCGAGGGTCTGCGCCGGGTGATCCGCGGCTACGTGAGCCGGCAGCACCGCGACGACCCCGGCCTGGGGTGCCTGATGCCGGCGCTCGCCGCCGACGTGTCGCGCGGGGCGCCGGAGGTGCGCGCCTCCTTCACCCGCTCGCTCCGCCGCCTCGCCGCCGGGGTCGCGCGGCTGCTCCCCGGCGGCCGCCGCGCCGAACCCATTGCGGGGGAGACGGCGGAAGGCGCCATTCCGGACGAGGCGCTGGTGCTGGTGTCGGGGATGGTGGGCGCCGTGCTCCTGTCCCGCGCCGTGGACGACCCCGAGCTGAGCGACCGCATCCTGCTGGCGGCGCGCCGGTTCTACACGGCGGAGTTCGCCCCGGAGGAGGGGACGGGCGCGGCAGTGGATTGAGTGGCAGCAGCGGGGCACGGGTTGGGCTGGTCACGACATACGGGAAGCCTTTACATTCGAGAATGCGCATCTACCTGGACATGTGCAGTATCCAGCGTCCCCTGGACGACCGTTCCCAGCTGCGTGTTCACCTGGAGGCGGAAGCCGTTCTTGGGGTTCTGGCGCTGTGCGAGTCGGGAGACGTAGAGTTGCTGAGTTCGGATGCTCTTGCGTACGAGTCGGAGAGAAACCCTCATCCGTTCCGCCGCAGCTTCACCGAGGAGGTCCTCTCCAAGGCGAAACAGGCGATTGAGGCTACGACGGCAGTCGAGCAGCGCGCCCGCCGGTTCGAGGCAGCCGGAATCAAGCCCCTCGACGCGCTCCATCTCGCGTCCGCAGTCGAGGCCGGTGCGGACTACTTCTGCACCTGCGACGACAAGTTCCTGCGGCGCGCCAAACTGCTGGATACCGGGGGGACTCGCGTCGTCTCCCCCTTCGAACTGACTGAGGAGATTGAACGATGAGCGCTCCAGCCAAGCCTCTGGCCGAGGTGACCCAGCATGCGATCCGCGTTCTCTCCCGCGAGATGGGCGTGGCCGACACCCTGCGCTTTCTGAATCAGTTCGCCACGGGCACCGGGAACTACACCGAGGAGAGGGAAGAACTCTTCGGGAAGGTCTCGCTGGACGAGATACTCGGCTCGATCCGTGAGCGGTCGTCCGCCACCAAACCGGAGTAGACGGCACGACAGGAGCTAGCGATCGCTGTAGCGGCGCTCCGAACAAACGACCGCGGCCCGGCCGGATCCCCAAGGATCCCGCCGGGCCGCTTCGCATTCCCCGCCCGAGCCGCCTCAGCGCACCGTCACCGTCTCCGTGTTGGAGCGCAGCTCCACCTCCTCGCCTCCCAGCCCCCGGCTCAGCACCGCGTACGCCCGGTAGGTCCCCGGCGGCAGCGGCGAGGAGATGGGGGCGAAGGTCTTCCGGTCGTGGTCGTACGACTCCGCGGTCCACCGGAGCACCTGCTCCTTCACCTCCCGCGGCCCCAGGGCCAGCTCGGTGAACGCCTGCGTGCACGCCCAGCCGCCCCCGTACGGGTACACGACCGTGCCCTCGGCGCTCTCCACGTACGGGAGGATCTGGCACCCGGTGGGGAAGGCCAGCCGCACCGGGTGCCGGTTGCGGTTCTCCAGGCGCGCCACCAGCCGCGCCGTGTCGCCCGGGGAGATGGCGGCCGGCGTGACCGACAGGGACAGCACCAGCCCCTCGCGCGCGGCGGCGGCGTAGTCCGTGGCGCTTGGGCCGACGCAGGCGGCCGCGAGCGCGGCGAGGACGGGGAGTACGATCTTGCGGAGCATGGCGAACCGGGGAGCGGCGGAGCGGACGGACACGCGTTCGCAGCAGAGACGCCCCACCGCCGCGGGCGGTCACACCGGAGCCCCCGCGTGAGGGATGCGAGCGCGAAGCGGCGAGACCCGCCGGCACCTCAGGTCAGAGGTACTGCGCGGGCTCGACTCCGTTACGCACGGCCGTATCGTGCGGTACGGAGCCGCAGCCCGACCCGAGCGCCAGCGAGGGGCACGCCCGACCCCGCCGTAATCCGTTACGGAATCAGCGCTTCTTGGCGAGAATGGTCCCCCGGCAGTTGGGCGCCCCGCAGTGGCAGGGATAGCGCCGCTTCATCGCCGGGGTGTGCCGCTCCTCCAGGATGAAGTTGTAGTCGTAGACCAGCTCCTCGCCCGGCTGGATGTCGCGGACCGCCTCGATGAAGATGCGCCCGTCGTCGATGACGGCGTCGCAGTTGGGGCTGCACGAGTGGTTGATCCACCGCGAGGCGTTCCCCCGGTACGCCGCGTCCACCACGACCTCGTCGTCGATGGAGAACAGGAAGGTGTGGTGCGGGCGCTCCGCGGTGTCCGGGTAGCGCAGGTCCGCCATCTCGTTGGTGATGCGCTCGCCCTTGTACTCGATGATGCGCGTCCCCGCGGGAATATGCTGCGTGGCGAACGCCCCGCGCCCGTGGATGCGCGAGTTGCGGAGGCGGAACGGGTACGGCGGACCGGGGATCAGCGCGGGCATGGAAGACGGCGGCGGGTTCTGGAATCTACGGTCGTGGACAGACGTTTCCGCTGCAAGCGGCGTGCAGCGGCAGTCGGCGGGGCTCAGGCGGCGCCGGGCTGCGCGGCCGGGCCCCGCTTCATGAAGTCGATGGCCAGGCGGTTGAACAGGTCGGCCTGGTCCACGTTGCACACGTGGCCGGAGTCCTCCAGCACCTGCAGGCGGCTGTGCCGGTGCCGGGACACCAGCCACCGCACGGGCGGCAGGAACATGTGGTCCTCCTCGCCCATCAGGTACAGCGTGGGGACGGGGAGCTCCTTCTCCTCGAAGAAGCGCAGCAGCGGGTTCACCTCCTGGGTGAGCCGCCACCAGCGCAGGAACTCCTTGCGCGCCAGCTTGCGGGCCTCGTTGACGAACAGCAGCCGCGACTCGCGGTGGCGCGGCTTGGGCATGATGATCCAGGCGAAGAGCCGGTACAGCCACATGAACGGCACCACGCGCCGCACCGCCGTCCCCGCGTGCACCAGGAAGCGCGAGCGGAAGGTGAGGCGGGTGATGGCGCCGCCCAGCACCATGCTGCGGATGCGCTCCGGGGCGATCTCCCCCAGGGTGCGGATCAGGATGGTGCCCAGGGAGATCCCCACGAAGTGCGCGGAGGGGATCTCCAGGTGGTCCATGACCTCCAGGATCTCCTCGCTCACCTCGCGGAAGGTGTAGCGGCTGCCGTCGGCGTCGCGCGTGGGCACCGCGGTCTGCGAGCCGCCGTGGCCGCGCAGGTCCACCAGCAGCAGGTTGAAGTGCTTGCGGAACTCGCGCAGCTGCCGGTACCAGATGGACGAACTCCCGCCCGCGCCGTGCACGAACACCACCCACTCGTGCTCCGGGCCCAGGACGAAGGTCTTGTGGTGCAGCATCGCGGTGCGGGTCGTGGCGCGGGGAGGTGGTCCTGGGCTGCGGGCGCGGCGCCCTCGCGCGTTGATACTCCGATCCCCGGCCCGCGTTCGGGGTATGGGGGCCGACCCGCTGCAAGTCCCGCTCCCGGAGGCCGCGACGCCGATGTGCCTGATCCTGCTCGCCCACGACGCCCACCCGCGCCATCGGCTGGTGGTGGCCGCCAACCGCGACGAGGCGTACGCGCGCCCCACCGCCCCGGCCGCGTGGTGGGCGGACGCGCCGGGGGTGCTGGCCGGGCGCGACCTGCTCGGCGGCGGCACCTGGCTGGGCGTCACCCGCGGCGGGCGCTTCGCCGCCGTCACCAACTTCCGCGAGGCCGCGCCGCCGCCGCCGGACGCCCCCACGCGCGGGCACCTGGTGGGCGGCTTCCTGCGCGGCGCCGAGGCGCCGGACGCGTACCTGCGCGCTCTGGCGGCGCGCGCGGGGGAGTACGCGGGCTTCAACCTGCTGGTGGGCGACGGCGAGGAGCTGCGGTACTTCGGCAACCGCGGCGGCGCGGCGCGGGCGCTGGACCCGGGGACCTACGGGCTGAGCAACGCGCTGCTGGACACGCCCTGGCCCAAGGTGGAGCGCGGCAGGGACGGCCTGGCCGCGGCTCTGCGGCGCGACGAGGTGGACACGGAGGCTCTGTTCCGCGTGCTCCGGGACGCGGAGCCGGCGCCGGACGAGCACCTCCCGGACACCGGGGTGGGGCTGGAGCGCGAGCGGGTGCTCTCCTCGCCCTTCATCCGCAGCCCGGAGTACGGCACCCGCGCCTCCACCGTGCTGCTGGTGGGGCGCGACGGCCGGGTGAAGCTCGTGGAGCGCACCGTCACCCCCGGCCGCGAGGGCTGGACGGAGTCGGCGCACGAGTTCCGGCTGGACCGCGCCGCCCTGGCGGCCGGCGCGCGCTAGCCGGCGGGATGCGGCGCATCTCGGTCGTCGTCCCCGCGCTGGACGAGGCGGCGGGGATCGCCGCGACGCTGGCCCCGCTCCAGGCGCTGCGGGCGCGCGGGCACGAGGTGCTGGTGGTGGACGGCGGGAGCACGGACGGCACCCCGGAGCTTGCCGCGCCGCTCGCGGACCGCGTGCTGCGCTCGGCGCGGGGGCGGGCGCGGCAGCAGAACGCCGGGGCGCGCGAGGCCCGCGGCGACGTGCTCCTGTTCCTGCACGCGGACACCCGGCTCCCTCCCGACGCGGACCGGCTGGTGCTGGACGGGCTGGCTCGGAGCGGGCGGGGGTGGGGGCGCTTCGACGTGCGGCTCACCGGGCGGGCGCCCATGCTGCGCGTCGTCGAGCGGATGATCTCGCTGCGCTCCCGCATCGGCGGCATCGCCACGGGCGACCAGGCGATCTTCGTGCGGCAGGAGTGGTTCCAGGACGCGGGCGGCTTCCCGGAGATCCCGCTGATGGAGGACGTGGCCCTTTCCCGCGTGCTGCTGCGCCGCGGCCGGCCGCTCTGTCTGCGCGAGCCGGTGCTCACCTCCAGCCGCCGCTGGGAGACGCGCGGCATCTGGCGCACCATCCTGCTGATGTGGTGCCTGCGCCTGGAGTACCGGCTCGGCGCCGACCCGGAGCGTCTGGCCACGCGCTACCGCTGATCCTGGGATCCGCTTTGGACGGCGGTCGAGTGCGCGGGACGGTTCGGCGGGCATGGCGCGCCGGACGAGGAGACGGGGGAAACGCCGGGTGCGTCTCCCCCGTCTGCGCCTCGCGCACCCGACGTAGCCCGCTCGGGGTGTGAAGCGCGTTAAAAGAGAGGCTGGAAGCAGCGGTCGGTGGGGCCGACGCAGGTCCCGTCCGGGCACATGGACATCCCCTTGGGGCAGGACGGGAACGGGTTGCTCGTCTCGGGCTTCGCGACGGCGACCGTGGCTCCGAAGCCAAGCGAGCCGACGAAGGCGGCGCCGAGGAGCCCCCGGCGCAGGTGGGAAAGCGAGCGCTTCATGAACGTCCTCCGGGTGTGAGATCGTCCGCAAGGTTCCGGACACGAAATGGAGAGAGAACATTAAGCTACATCCTGCCGGGCGGCAATCCTGAAGCCTCGCCGCTCCCGGCCCGCTACGTACTCCGTGCCCCGTACTCCCTACCGCCGTCGTCGTCCCCCTCCGCCCACTCCCGCCACCCCGGCGGCAGGTCGCCCGCCTCGTCCACGTCGCTCAGCACCTCCAGCAGCGCCGGCTCGATCCCCGCCGCCCGCAGCCGCTCCAGCGTGGCCGCGAGCACCCCGTCCGTGCTCCAGGCGATCCCCCGGAACACCTCCGGCACCGGCCGCCGCAGCCCAAGCAGCCAGTAGCCCCCGTCGCGCGCCGGGCCGAGCACCGCCTCGCCCGCGTCCAGCAGCGCGAAGGCCCGCCGCAGCAGCCCCGCCGAGAGCCCCGGCAGGTCCGAGCCGATGATCACCACCCGCCGGAACCCCGCCGCGAACGCCGCGTCGAAGGCGGCGCGCATCCGCTCCCCCAGGTCGCCGTCCGCCTGCGGCAGGTAGGCCGCGCCGGGGCCCAGCCACGCCCGCACCCGCTCCCCCGCGTCCGCGGGGGTGAAGTGCACCCGCACCTCGGCGCCCGCGGCGCGCGCCTGCTCCAGCGCGTGCTCCGCCAGGCGCACGTACACGCGCAGCGCCGCCCCGCCGCCGATGTCGGCGGCGAGGCGGGTCTTGACGCGGCCGGCCTCCGGCGCGCGGACGAACACCAGGACGGCGTCGGACAAAACCGGAGTGCGTGAGTGCGAAAGTGCGGGAGTGCGGGGCTACGGCTTCGGCTTCGGGGTCGTGGTGACGCGGACGACGCCGTCGTCCACGCGCACGTCCACGTTGTCGATGCCGCGCTCGCGCAGCGCGCGGCGCACCGCCTCCGTGCGCTCGGCGTCGCTGGCGCCCTGGAGCTTGCCGGCGTCCAGGGGGACCAGCACGGTGTCGGGCTCGGCGCCCTCCCGGCGGCGCAGCACCATCAGCGACACCTGCGGGTCGTCGGCCACGGCGACCTCCACCCGGCCGGCGGAGTCGGCGGCGCGCGGGTAGACCACGGCCTCGCCGGGCGCGCCGGCGCGGGGGTGCTCCAGCACCACCACGCTCCCCGGGGCCAGGTCGCGGGCCAGGGCCATCACCCGGCCCAGCCGCTCGCGCTCGCCCATGGACGCGCCGGGGAAGCGCGCGCCGAACAGGGCGCGGCCGGCGGCGGCGTAGGCGGGGCGCACCACCACGTCGCGCAGCGGGGCGACCGCGGCGCCCGTGGCGCCGGGGAGCGCGGCGAGGTCGCGGGCCCAGCGCCGCGCCTCCTCCGGGTCGCCGCGCGGCGAGGCCAGGAACAGCGTGGTGCGCCCGTCCGGGCCCGCGGAGGCGATGGTGAGCGCGCCGCGCGCCCAGGGGAAGCGGGCGAGCCCGGCCTGCGCCTCGCCCGCGT
>JBFMFL010000211.1:0-12558 GCA_040752145.1 Gemmatimonadota bacterium | reverse complement strand
CCCCGGCCCCCGCGCCCCCCCCCCCCCCCGCCCCCCCCCCCCCCGGGGCCACCCACCCAGATCGCGAGGATCGCCCAGATGAGCATCGCCAGCGCGCAAGCCCGTGCGACCGACACGTTCAGCGTGGAGCCCGGCCCGCGGGGCTTCGCGCGGGACCCGCTCACCGACGCCCTCCCCCGCGCCGCGTTCGAGGAGCAGCTGGGGCTGCACCTGGAGCAGGCGCGGCTGCGGGAGGCGGCGCTGTCGCTGCTGGTGGTGGACCTGGACCACTTCAAGAGCATCAACGACGCGTTCGGGCACGGCCGCGGCGACGCCGTGCTGCGGGAGTTCGCCGACCGCGTGCACGGGATCATCCGGGGCTCGGACCTGCTCTTCCGCTACGGAGGCGACGAGTTCCTGCTCCTGCTGCCGGACACCTCGCGCGAGCAGGCCGCGGTGCTGGCGCAGCGGCTCCTCACCCGCATAGGCGCCACCCCCTTCCCCGGCAACCCGGCCGTTTCCGTCACCCTGAGCGTGGGGGTGGCCAGCTTCCCGGAGGAGGCTTCCGGCGGGTTCGAGCTGTTCGAGCGCGCCGACCGCCGGGTGTACGAGGCCAAGCGCCGCGGCCGCTCGCGGGTGGTGAGCGACGACCAGGTGAGGCAGGAGACGGGGACGCTGGACCCGCCGGCCCGCCTGGTGGACCGGGAGGACGCCGTGCAGGCGCTGCACGGCTTCCTGGCCGGGCTGCGGGAGGGAGGGCGCGGCGTGCTGGGGGTGACGGGGCCGCGCGGCTCCGGGCGCAGCCGCTTCCTGGCCGAGGCGCGCACCGCCGCCCTCCTGCAGGGCTACGAGGCCGTGGCGCTGCGCGGCACCCCGGCGCTCCGGGCCCGCGCCTTCGGTGCGCTGCGCGAGTCGCGCCGCGAGTTCCGCGAGGCGCTGCCGCACACCCCGCGCGAGCTGGCCGCGCTGCTGGGCGAGATCCAGAAGGTGCGGGCCCGCTCCGGCGTGGTGCTGCTGCTGGACGACGTTCACGACGTGGACGAGGAGACGCTGGAGCTGCTGCGCGGGATCTTCGAGGGGTGCGACCTGCCGGTGGTGGGGGTGGTGTTCGCGGCCTGCGAGGCGCGCCCGGACGACCCGCACGCCTGGGAGGGCGAGGTGCGCGCCTCCATCGCCCTGCGCGAGCTGGGGTGGGAGGGGGTGAGGACCTGGACGCGCACCGTGCTGCGCTGGGAGCCGCCGGAGGAGCTGCTGGCCTGGCTGCGCCGCGAGACCGGCGGGCTCCCCGGCCGCATGCAGGCGGCGCTGGAGCTGCTGCTGGAGGAGCGCGCCCTGCAGCGCGCCGCCGACGGGTGGTCGCTGCGCGAGGGGTACCAGGGGGTGCAGGTGCCGGCGGCGCGGAATCGCGGCCGCGGCTCCGGGATCCCCGCCGTGTCCACCAGCATCCTGGGGCGCGACGTGGAGATCGGCGAGGTCAAGCAGCTGCTGCGCGACAGCCGGCTGGTGACGCTCACCGGCCCGGGCGGCATCGGCAAGACGCGGCTGGCGATCCAGGTGGCCGCCGAGCTGGCGGAGTCCGCGCCGGGCGAGGTGTACTTCGTGGAGCTGGCGCCGCTCGCCGCCCCGGAGTTCCTGGTGCCGGCCATCGCCGAGGCCGCGGGGCTCCAGTTCAGCGGCGGGAGCGCGCCCCGGCAGCAGCTCCTGGACTTCCTCCGCGACCGCCAGCTCCTGCTGGTGCTGGACAACTTCGAGCACCTGGTCGCCGGCGGGGAGCTGGTGGGCGACCTGCTCCGCGCCGCGCCCCGGCTGCGCGTGCTGGCCACCTCGCGGGAGCGGCTGAGCCTGCGCGAGGAGGCGGTCTACCCGCTCCAGGGGATGCCCCTTCCCCGCGAGGGCGCCGACGCCTCGGCGGCGCAGTCCATCGCGCTCCGGCTCTTCGCCAGCCGCGCGCGCCGGCACCACGCCGCCTTCGTCCTGGAGCCGGAGGACGTGCCGCACGTGGTGGAGATCTGCCGGATGCTGGGCGGCCTCCCCCTGGGGATCGAGCTGGCCGCGTCGCTGGTGCGCGTGCTCTCCTGCCGCGAGATCGCCGAGGAGGTGGCCGGGAGCTTCGACGCGCTCAGCACGCCGCTGCGCGACTCGCCCTCGCAGCACCGCAGCCTGCGCGCGGTGTTCGACTCGTCGTGGAACCTGCTGGACGAGCGCGAGCGCGACTCGCTCCGCCGCCTGGCGGTGTTCCGCGGCGGCTTCCGGCGCGAGGCGGCGCAGCGCGTGGCCGGCGCCGGGGTGGGCGTGCTCGCCGCGCTGGTGGACAAGTCGCTGCTCACCCGCACCCCGGCGGGCCGCTACCAGCTGCACGAGGTCTTCCGCGCCTACGGCGAGGAGAAGCTGCGCGAGGACGCCGGGGCGCGGCGCGAGGCCGGGAGCCGCTGCTGCGCCTTCTACGCCGCCTTCCTGGCCGGGCGGGCGGGCGAGCTGGTGGGGCCGCGCCAGGCCGAGGCGCGCGCGGAGATCGGCGAGGAGGTGGAGAACGTGCGCGCCGGTTGGCAGTGGGCCGTGGACGCCGGCGACGCGGCGGCGGTGGAGGAGTACCTGGAGCCGCTCTTCCGCTTCTACGCGGTGCGCAGCTGGTACCACGAGGGGGAGCGGCTCTTCGGCTCGGCGGCGGCGCGCGTGGAGCGGGGGACGCCGCTGTTCGCCCGGCTGATCGCCCGGCAGGCGTTCTTCCACTCGCGCCTGGGCCGCTACGAGGAGGCGCGCGCCCTGCACCGCGAGAGCCTGGCGATCCTGCGCGCCGGGGGCGGCGCCGACGCCGCGCTGTCGCACTGGAGCCTGGGGAGCATCGCGCTCCGGCAGGGGCTCCGCCGCAGCGCCGTGCAGTCGTTCCGCCGGGCGCTGCGGCTGTACCGCGAGGCCGGCGACCGCGACGGGGTGGCCACCTGCCTCAACGAGATGGGCGCCGCGGCGCTGGCCGAGGGGCGCTGGGACGACGCCGAGCGGCTGTTCGCCCGGAGCCGCGGGCTGCGCGAGCGGCTGGGGGACCGCTCCGGGCTGGCGCACTGCGTCAACAACCTGGCGCTGGTGGCCGACGCCCTGGGCCGGCGCGAGGAGGCGCTGGAGCTGTTCCGCGAGAGCCTGCGCATCGCCCGGGAGGTGGGCGACCGGAGGAGCGGCGCCAACGCCCTGCACAACCTGGGCGTGTTCATGCGGCGCGACGCGGACGCGGGCTCGCCCGCCACGTTCCGCGAGGCCAAGGCGCTGATCGCCGAGGCGCTGGAGGCGTACCGGGCCATCGGCGCGCAGGAGCAGGTGGCGCTCGCCCTCTACAACCTGGCCGACGCGGCCTGCGCGCTGGGCCAGTTCGAGGAGGCGATGGAGCGCCACCGCGAGGCGCTGCGCATCGCCGTGCGGATGGAGGCCACGCCGCTGGTGCTGGGGATCCTGGCCGGGGTCGCCACCCTGCTCGCCGGGACGGGCGAGCGCGACTTCCCGCTGGAGCTGCTGGCGCTGGTGGCGCGCCACCCCGCCGCCGACCGCGGCGTGCGCGAGCGCGCCGAGCGCTCGCTGGAGGAGCTGCGGCCCACCGTGCCGGGGGAGCGCTTCGCCGAGCTGTGCCGCCGCGCGGAGGGGCGCGGCGTGCGCGAGGTCCTGCCCGAGCTGATCGGAGCCGCGGCGGCCGCCTGAACCGGCGCCGCCGCGGGCGCGCAACGTGCGTTTCCCTTCCGCGATCCCCCCTGCACCATCCCATCCAGTCGCCCCTCCCGGCGCAGCCCCCCCGAACCACGATCCCCATGCAGGGCTTGCTCTTGCCCCAGCTCGGCACCCCCTCCCCGTCCGCCCCCTCCGACGCCGCCGCGTCGTCCAGCTTCGGCTTCGGCGCCATCGTGGGCCGCAGCCGCGTGTTGCGCGACGCCGTGAAGCTTGCAAAACGCATGGCGGCGAGCCGCACCACCGTGCTGCTGGTGGGCGCCACCGGCAGCGGCAAGGAGCTCTTCGCGCGCGGCATCCACTACGACGGCGTCACCGCGAGCGAGCCCTTCGTGGCGGTGAACTGCTCCGCCATCCCCGAGATGCTGCTGGAGTCCGAGCTGTTCGGGCAGGAGGGGCACCGCGCCGGGCTGGTGGAGCTTGCCGGGCGCGGGACGCTCTTCCTGGACGAGGTCTCCGCCACGCCGTCCACGCTGCAGCCCAAGCTGCTGCGCCTGCTGGAGGGCGGCCGCTTCCGCCGGCTGGGCGGCTCGCAGGAGGTGGAGGTGGCCTGCCGCATCGTCGCCGCCAGCAACGTGTCGCTGGAGGAGGCGGTGGCGCGCGGGGAGTTCCGCGAGGACCTGTTCTACCGCCTCAACGTGTTCCGCCTCAACCTGCCGCGGCTGCGCGAGCGCGACGAGGACATCGAGCTGCTGGCCCGCCACTTCCTCCAGCGCCTGGCCGACGAGCAGGGCGCGGAGCCGCTGCGCCTCGCCACCGACGCGGTGGCCGCGCTGCACGTGCACGCCTGGCCGGGGAACGTGCGCGAGCTCAAGAACGTGGTGGAGCGGGCGGCCATGCTCTGCGAGGGGCGCACCATCGCCGCCGAGCACCTGATGATCCAGCGCCGCACCTCGCTCCCGGCCGGCGCGGGCGGGGCCGCCTACGGCGCGGAGATCCGCATCCCCCCGGAGGGGAAGCCGCTGGCGGAGATCGAGCGCGAGGCGGTGCTGCTGACGCTGCGGCTGATGAAGGGGAACCAGAGCGCCGCGGCCCGCGTGCTGGGGATCTCGCGGCCCACCCTGGCCCGCAAGCTCCGCCAGGAAGACGGGGCGCAGGACGGGGGCGCCGGCGAATGACGCCGCTCCCCGGGAGCGGCGCCGACCTGGCGCCCGAGGTGATGGGGGCGATCGAGGCGGGGCGCGCGGCGGAGATGGGGGGCCGCCGCGAGGAGGCGCGGACGCACTATGAGGCGGCGCTGCACGCGCTACGCTCGCCGGTGCAGGCGCGGCTGGCGGCCACCATCATCCGCTGGATCGGCCGCACGCACCGGGCGGACGGCAGCTTCGACGCGGTGGAGGACTGCGCCGAGGCGGCGCTGGCGATCTCCACCGCGGCCGACGACCCGGCGGGGACGGCGCACGCGCTCAACCTGCTGGGCGGCGCCAGCCAGCAGCGCGGGGAGCTGGAGGAGGCCGCGGAGCTGTTCCGCCGCGCCTACCAGCACGCGCAGCCGGTGGGCGACTACGAGCTGATCGCCATGACGCAGCTGAACCTGGGCGTGGTCGCCAACATCCAGGGCAACCTGCACGCCGCCCGGGAGCGCTACGCGGCGGCGCTGGACGGCTTCCGCGCGGTCGGGGCCGAGAGCAACGTCCCCTTCGTGCTCAACAACCTGGGGATGCTGTACACGGACCTGGGCCAGTGGGAGGCGGCGGAGCGGCACTACGCGGACGCCATGGAGGTGTGCGAGCGCACCGGCAACGTCAGCGCGCGCATCAGCATCGAGGTGAACCGGGCGGAGCTGGCGCTGGCCCGCGACGACTTCGACGGGGCGCGCGCCTCGTGCGACGCGGCCTTCGAGCTGATCCAGCGCACCGGCGAGACGCGGGCCCTGGGCGACCTGCACAAGCACTACGGCATCCTGCACCGCGACACCGGCGACCTGTGGCGCGCCGAGAACCACCTGGGGCGCGCGGCCACCATCGCGGACGAGCGGCAGGACCTGCTCCTGGCCGCCGAGACGGCCCGCGAGCAGGCGGAGCTGTTCTGGCGGCAGCAGCGCAACCAGGAGACGCTGCGCGCCCTGAACCGGGCCTACCGCTGGTTCTCGCAGCTGCGGGCGCGCCGCGAGCTGGCCGACATCGACGGGCGCATGGCGACGCTGGAGGCCATGTTCCTGAAGATCGTCCACCGCTGGGGCGAGTCCATCGAGTCGGCGGACGCGTACACGCAGGGGCACTGCATGCGGGTGGCGGACTACGCCTGCGCCCTGGCCGAGGAGGCGATCCGCAGCCGCGCCGCCGACCCGGAGCACCCGGGGAGCGAGGGGCTGTCCGAGCAGACGCTGCTCTGGTTCCGCATGGGGGCGCTGCTGCACGACGTGGGCAAGATCGACGTCCCCGTGGCGGTGCTCAACAAGTCCGGGGCGCTCACCCCGGCGGAGCGCGCGATCATGGAGCGCCACCCGGACGCGGGCGTGGCGCTGCTGGCGGACATCGAGTTCCCCTGGGACATCCGCCCCATGGTCCGCCACCACCACGAGCGCTGGACCGGCGGCGGGTACCCCACCGGCACCGCGGGCGAAGCGATCCCGCTCTCCGCCCGCATCCTCTGCATCGCGGACGTGTTCGACGCGCTCACCAGCGACCGCCCGTACCGGCGCGGCTTCTCCCCGGTGCAGGCGCTGGAGATCATGCACGGGCCCATGCGCGGGCACTTCGACCCGGAGCTGCTGGCGACCTGGACGGGGATCTGCGCCCGGCTGTTCCCCGTGGCCGTCCCCGTTCCCGTCCGGTTCCAGGACTCGCCCGTCCCGGTCTGACCGGTTCCCGGTACGCCCAAGAGAAAGCCGCCCCGACCAACCGGCCGGGGCGGCTTTCTCTTCGTCGCGCGACGGCGGCGGACGGCTACGCGGCCACCCGTTCCGGCGCGGCCTGCGCCTCGGCCTCCAGCTCGCGGCGGAGCAGCCGCGCGTCCAGCACGAACGGGCCGAACGGGAGCACGGAGGCGGCGAGCGCCAGGACGACGCGCGCGAGCGGCCAGCGGCGCTCCACGGCCACCTGCACGACGGCCAGGAAGAAGAGCATGAACAGGATGCCGTGCGCCATGCCGACGACGCGCACCATCTCCGGCATCCCCGCGAGGTACTTGAGCGGCATCGCGATGCCGAGGAGGACGAGGAACGAGAGGCCTTCCAGAAGGCCAATCACCCGGAGGCGGGCAAGAGAAGTGTTGAACACGGAACTTGGTCCTGAAGGAGTTCACGACGAGCGCCGGACGGCGCGGCCACAAGACTACCCCCGACCGGCCGGATCGTGCAAGCTCCACCCGTCCCGATCGGGATCGGTTCCGCCCGGCGCGTGGGACTCGTTCTCCGCAGCGCTGTCCCCACCACGCCCCAGTCCGGCGCCCACGCGAGCCGCACCCCTCCCGCCAGACCCGGCTAAGTAGAAACCGAGCAACGATCTGCGACTGCACCTCACACCGTGCTGCAACGCGGCCCGCGGAGTGCGTTCGGCGCGCCGGTCGGGAACGATCGGCGTCGGCGGATGCGACCCCCGGACGGAGGATGCGCGAATGCGAAAGTGGCTGAGGCGGATCGGGATCGGGGTGGGGGTGCTGGCGGGGCTGCTCGTCGTTGCGGCGGGCGTGGCGTACGCGGTGGGCAGCACCAGGCTGGCGCGCACCTACGAGGCGCCGTCCGCGGTGCTGACGAGGGTCGCCGCGAGCCCGGCGGTGGTGGAGCGCGGCCGGCACGTGATGCAGATGCACGCGTGCCAGGAGTGCCACGGCCAGGACCTCTCCGGCCAGGTGTTCCTGGACATCCCCCCCGTCCTGCTCGTCGCCCCCAACCTGACCCGCGGCCGCGGCGGCGTGGGGGGCCGCTACACCGACGCCGACTGGGACCGGGCCGTGCGCCACGGGCTGCGGCCGGACGGGCGGAGCATCCTCCCCTTCATGCCCTACCGCCTCTACAACCGCCTGGGCGACGAGGACGCGGCGGCGCTGATCGCCTACCTCAGGTCGCTGCCGCCCGTGGACCACGAGGTGCCCGAGACCCGGGTGCGCCTCCCCGGCTACGCCATGGCGGCGTTCATGAGCGACAGCACCCTCCGCGGCGGCATCGACCCGGACCGGCCGCGCACTCCCCCGCCCCCGCCCGGCCCCTCCCCGGCGTACGGCGCGTACCTGGCCTCCACCGCGTGCGTGGAGTGCCACGGCGAGCGGCTGGAAGGCGGCGAGCACCCCGCGCCCGAGGCGCCCCCCGGGCCCGAGCTGTCGCACGCCGGCGCCTGGCCCTTCGCCGACTTCGCGCGGACGGTGCGGACCGGCGTGGCGCCCGGGGGCCGCAGGCTGAGCGAGTGGATGCCCTCGCGCTACTTCCGCGAGATGAGCGACACCGAGCTCCGGGCCCTGCACGCCTACCTGCGGACCCTCCAGCCCGCCCCCGCCCCCACCGCGGCGCGCTGAGCGCCGCCGGCCCGGCTCCCCCGCGGCCCCCGCCGTCCCGCCGCCGAGCGGGGCGGCGGGGGCCGGCTCTTTGCGGTGCCGCGGCCGGATCGCGGCGGGGCATGCACGGGAACAGCGTGGCGAGGAGCGGATGGAGATCGAGATCATCGGCGTGCAGATGGATTACGGGTCGGGGCGGCGGGGCGTGGACATGGGGCCGAGCGCCATCCGCTACGCCGGGCTGGCGGCGCAGCTGGAGGCGCTGGGGCACGCGGTGGCCGACCGCGGCAACATCGGCGTCTCCCCCAGCGAGACCTGCGACGTGGGCGACCCGCGGCTGCGGTACCTGGACGCCATCCTGGACGTGGAGCGGCGCCTGGCGGAGCAGGTGGCGGCGTGCGCCGCGGCGGGGCGGGTAGGGGTGGTGCTGGGCGGCGACCACTCCATCGCGCTGGGGAGCGTGGCGGGGGCGGCGCGCGACAGGAGCCTGGGGCTGATCTGGCTGGACGCGCACGGCGACTTCAACACGCCCGACACCACGCCCTCCGGCAACATCCACGGGATGCCGCTCGCCGCGCTGTGCGGCTACGGCGACGAGCGGCTGGTGAGCGTGGGCGGGTGGGGCGGGCCGGGACCCAAGATCTCGCCCCAGAACGTGGCGGTGGTGGGCGTGCGCGACCTGGACCCCGGGGAGCGCGACCTCATGCGCGAGGCCGGGGTGACCGTGTACTCCATGGAGGCCGTGGACCGCTACGGGATCGGCGAGGTCATGCGGCGGGCCATCGACATCGCGGTGCGCGGCACCGGCGGCATCTACGTGAGCCTGGACCTGGACGTGGTGGACCCCATGTACGCCCCCGGCGTCGGCACGCCGGTGCCGGGCGGGCTCACCTACCGCGAGGCCCACCTGGCCGCCGAGATGCTCGCCGAGACCGGGCAGGTGGCGGGGCTGGACCTGGTGGAGGTGAACCCCATCCTGGACCGCAGCAACGCCAGCGCCGACCTGGCCGTGGAGCTGGCGCTGTCCGCCCTGGGCAAGCGCGTCTGGGGCCAGGTGTAGCGCGCCCCGCATCGCACGATCCTTGCACCGGTCCCACGCCCCCGGCCCGGGCCCTGCCCGGGCCGGCGCAACCCGATGAACCGCAAGGAGGTACAAGCGATGGCGAGTCCGAACCTGACGGGGCTCCGCGTAGCCGTGCTGGCCGCCGACGGCGTGGAGCAGATCGAGCTGACCGGCCCCCGCGAGAAGCTGGAGGACCACGGCGCCGAGGTGGAGGTGATCTCCCTGCGCCCCGGCTCCATCCAGGCCATGAACGCCATGGTCCCGGGGAAGAAGATCGAGGTGGACCGCACCATCTCGGGCGCAAAGCCGGAGGACTACGACGCCCTGCTCCTCCCCGGCGGCCACTTCAACCCGGACTTCCTGCGGCAGAGCGAGCGCGTGCTGGACTTCGTGCGCCGCTTCGACCGCGCCGGCAAGCCCATCGCCGTGATCTGCCACGGCCCCTGGGTACTGGTGTCCGCCGGCCTGGTGCGCGGCCGCCACCTGACCTCGTGGCCGGGGATCAAGGACGACGTCCGCAACGCCGGCGGCGGCTGGACCGACGAGGCCCTGGTGCGCGACCGCAACTGGGTGTCCAGCCGCGGCCCGCAGGACCTGCGCAAGTTCAACAAGGGGATGCTGGAATTGTTCGCCGAGCACGCCCCCATGGCGGACCAGGACACGGGCGGGATGTCGCTGGGGGGGCTGGTGGCGAGCGGGCTGGCGCTGGCGGCCATCGGCTACGGGTTGCGCCAGTGGCAGGGCGGCGAGTCGTCCGGCGGCGGCTGGACCGCGGCCGAAAGCGGCGGCGACACGTACCGCGGCATGTCCACCGCCGACACCGGGGCGCACCACGTGGAGGCCGACGTCGCCCTCTGACGCCCCGCCGGCGCACCCGAGCCGCCTCCGCCCACGTCGGGCGGGGGCGGCTTTTTCGTCCGCCGCCGCGCGAGACCCTTGCGCGTGGCCGCCCCACGGCATAACGTACAACCACATGGTTGCAGAATACGATCTCAGCGACGCGGACCTGGACCGCCTCTTCCGCGCCCTCGCCGACGCGACGCGCCGGGACATCATCGCCCGCCTCCTGGCCGGCGAGCAGACGTCCATCTCCGCCCTCGCGGCCCGGTACGACATGTCCTTCGCGGCCGTCCAGAAGCACGTCGCCGTCCTGGAAGGCGCCGGGCTCGTGACCAAGCACCCGCAGGGGCGCGAGCGCATCGTCCGCGGCAGCCCGGAGCGCATCGCCCGAGCCCGCGACCTGCTCGCCCGGCTGGAGGAGATGTGGAGGGCCCGCTTCAGCCAGCTGGACTCGCTGTTCACCCCACCCCACGACCCGGAGTAGAGCCATGCCGATCACGACCGTCGCCTCGGATGCCGAGACCCTCTCCCTCACCGTGGTCGGCGACTACCCGGTGCCGGTGGAGCGCCTGTGGGAGGCGTGGGCCGACCCGCGCCAGCTGGAGAGGTTCTGGGGTCCGGAGAGCTGGCCCGCCACCTTCACCCGCCACGACATGGCGCCCGGCGGCCGCTCCGAGTACCACATGACCGGGCCGGACGGCGGCACGGCGCACGGCTGGTGGAGCTTCGTGGCGGTGGAGCCGGGGCGCAGGTTCGAGGTCGAGGACGGCTTCGCGCACGAGGACGGCCGCCCCAACGAGACCATGCCGACCATGCGGATGGTCTTCACCTTCGAGCCGACCTCCACCGGCTCCCGCTTCACGGGCGTGACCACGTTCCCGAGCCTGGAGGCCATGCAGTCGCTGGTGGAGATGGGGATGGTGGAGGGGATGAAGTCGGCGCTCGGCCAGTTGGACGCCGTGCTGGCCGGCCCCGCTCCGGTCTCCCCGGGCACGAGCCACGGCGCGGCGGCGGGCGTGCCCGGCGGGGTTGCGTGAAGCTCGCGAGCGCGTAGAGTTCGACGCAGGTAGTTTCCATCCCACGCGTCCCCGCCCCCGCGCACGGGCGGGGACGCGCGCCCGCTCCACCCACCTCCAGGGGGCCGCAGCATGGAAACCGTCGCGCTCGACCGTCTTACCGGCCTCATCGACAGGCGGTACCGCTCCTTCTTCCCGCCCGGACGGGAGATCCCCTTCGAGATCCGCGGCAGCGGCGCCGCGCCGCACCGCTTCGGCAGCGGCGAGCCCGAGTTCGCCATCGTGGTCCACGACCGCAGCGGGCTGGCGGCGCTGGGCTCGCTGGACAAGAACGCCGTCGCCGAGGCGTACGTGCGCGGCTCCATCGACGTGGAGGGCGACCTGACGCGGGTGCTCGCCATGCGCAGCATGTTCGACGACCGGCACCCGCTGCGCTTCGTGTGGCGCTTCGCGCAGCCGTTCATCTTCGGGCAGGTGGCGCGCGACAAGAAGTGGATCGCCGCGCACTACGACTACGAGCAGGACTTCTACCTGCTCTGGCTGGACGGGCGGCACCGCTGCTACTCGCAGGGGATCTTCGCGCACGACGACGAGCCGGTGGAGGACGCCATGACGCGCAAGCTGGACTTCGCCATCGACGCCGTGGGGGCGAAGCCGGGCGACCGCGTGCTGGACATCGGCGGCGGGTGGGGCGCCTTCACCGAGCACGCCGGCCGGCGCGGCATCCGCGTCACCTCGCTGACCATCTCCGCCGAGTCCGAGCGGTTCCTGAACGGGCTGATCGCCCGCCAGGCGCTCCCCTGCGCCGTGCTCCTGGAGCACCTGTTTGAGCACCGCCCGGCGGAGAAGTACGACGCCATCGTCAACCTGGGGGTGACCGAGCACCTCCCCGACTACCGGCGCACGCTGGAGGTGTACCGCTCGCTGCTCAAGCCGGGCGGCAGGATCTACCTGGACGCCAGCGCCCACCGCGAGAAGCACTCCGAGTCCACCTTCCTGGAGCGCCACATCTACCCCGGCAACGGCTCGCTCCTCTGCCTGCACGAGTACCTGGCCGAGGTGGCGAAGTCGCCGTTCCGCGTGCGCGCCATCCACGACGACCGCCACAACTACGAGCTCACCTCGCTGCACTGGGCCCGCGCGCTGGACCGGCACCGCGAGGAGATCGAGCGGCGCTGGGGGGGCGAGCTGTACCGCAAGTTCCGCCTGTACCTGTGGGGGTGCGTGGACGGGTTCCGGCGCGACATGATCCAGGCGTACCGTTGGGTGATGGAATTGCCTTCCGACGCCTGAACTGCTTGTTGAACCGCGGGTTCGGGCGTGCCCCCGGCTGGCGCCGGGGTCGGGCTGCGGCTCCGTAGGGCTGCAAACAACGCAGCCCAACGGAGGCGAGCCCGCACGATACTGCTGTGCGGTCTCGCCGCTTCGCGCTCGCATCCCTCACGCGGGGCTGGTGCTGGCGTCCGCTGGGGCCCCCTCCCCCGGCCCCTCCCCCGCGAGCGGGAGAGGGGAGAACTGCTT
>JBFMFL010000210.1:0-12571 GCA_040752145.1 Gemmatimonadota bacterium | reverse complement strand
GGCGCGGGATCTCGGCCTTCAGCTCCTCCGCGTACTGGTTGAACAGCCCCACCGACATCCACAGCACGTCCACCCCGTGCCGCGCCAGTGCCGCCGCGAAGCGCCGCGGCTCCAGCAGCACCTCCGGACCGATGACCACGATGCGCCCGCCGCCCAGCAGCGGCGCCCACACCTCCAGCGTGGACGCGTCGAACGCCGGGTTGGCCGCGAACGCCACCCGGTCGTCCGGCCCGAAGTCCGCGTACCCGTTGTTGACCACCAGCCGCACGATCGCGCGGTGCGGCACCACCACCCCCTTGGGCTCGCCCGTGGAGCCGGAGGTGTACATCACGTACGCCGCGGCACCGCTCGGGAGCGGCACCCGGGGATCGTGGCAGGCACCCTCCGGCAGCGCGTCCACGTCGACCCGCTCCACCCCGGCGGGCACGGGCAGGTCGGCGCCCGTGCGGCCGAGCACGACGTGGGACCCGCTGTCGGCGACCATGAAGGCGATGCGCTCGGCCGGGAACGAGGGGTCGATGGGCACGTACGCCGCGCCGGCCTTGAGGATGGCCAGCTCGGAGACGACCAGCTCGATGGAGCGCGGCATCAGGATCGCCACGTGCGCATCCGGCCCCACCCCGAGCGCGCGGAGGTGGTGGGCCAGCCGGTTGGCCCGCGCGTTCAGCTCCGCGTACGTCAGCGAGCGGTCCTCGTGGACCACCGCCACCGCGTGGGGCGTGCGTTCCACCTGCGCCTCGAACAGCGCGTGGACGCACGACTCGCGCGGATACTCCGCCTCCGTCGCGTTCCACCCCTCCACCACCTGCCGGCGCTCCGCCTCGTTCAGCAGCGTCACCCGCGAGATGCGCACGTCCGGGTCGGCGGCCGCCTGCTCCACCAGGCGCGTGAAGTGGCCCACGAGCCGCTGCATGGTCGCGGCCTCCCACAGCTCCGTGCTGTAGGCCAGGCCGCCGCGCAGCCCGTCGGAGCCCGCAGCCAGCTCCAGAGCCAGGTCGAACTTGGCGACCTCGAGCTCCGTTCCGACTCTCTGCACGCTCAGCCCCGCGAGCCCGCCGCCCGCGTCCTGGGCGTTGTCCAGTGTGAACACCACCTGGAAGAGCGGCGAGCGGCTCAGGGACCGCTCCGGCCGCAGCTCGGCCACCAGGCGCTCGAAGGGCACCGCCTGGTGCTCGTACGCACCCAGCGTGACGGCGCGGACCCGCCGCAGCACCTCGCGGAAGCTCGGGTCTCCCGAGAGGTCCGTCCGCAGCACCAGTGTGTTGACGAAGAAGCCGATGAGCCCCTCCATTTCCCCGCGCGTGCGCCCGGCGATCGGGGTGCCCACCACGACGTCCTCGCTCCCGCCGTACTTCGACAGCAGGACCTGGAAGGCCCCCAGCAGCGTCATGTACAGCGTCGCGCGCTCGCTCCCTCCCAGCGCCTGCAACCGCTCCAGCAGCTCCGGGGAGAGCTCCACCGGAACGGTCGCGCCCTGGTGCGTCCACACCGCCGGACGGGGACGGTCCGTCGGCAGCTCCAGCAGCTCCGGCGCGCCCGCCAGCCGCTCCCGCCAGTAGGAGAGCTGACGCTCCAGCACCTCCCCCGCCAGCTGCTCGCGCTGCCACACGGCGTAGTCGGCGTACTGCACCGCCAGCTCCGGCAGCGGCGAATCCCCGCCCTCGCGATACGCCTCGTAGAGCGCCGACAGCTCGCGGAAGAGCACCTCCATGCTCCACCCATCGCTGACGATGTGGTGCATCGAGAGCAGCAGCACGTGATCCTCGGCGCCCAGCCGCAGCAGCGCGGCGCGGAAGAGCGGGCCCGCCGAGAGGTCGAACACCCGCCGCGCCTCCTCGCCGGCGCGCTGCCTGAGCGCCGCCTCGCGATCCGCCTCGCCCAGCCCCGACAGGTCCTCCACCGGCAGGGCGAAGGCGCCGAAGGGCGCGATCACCTGCACCGGCGAGCCGTCCACCTCGGCGAAGACCGTCCGCAGCGCCTCGTGACGCCGGACGATCTCGCCCAAGCTCCGCTCCAGCGCCGCCTCGTCCAGCGCACCCCCCAGGCGCCGTGCCACGGGCATGTTGTAGGAGGCGCTCCCCGGCTCCAGCCGGTCGATGAACCAGAGCCGCTCCTGCGCGAACGACAGCGGCGCGGGACCGCCACCCTCGCGGGGGCGGACGGCGCCCGGCTCGTGCGCCGGGCCGGCCTGCTGCTGGAGGATCTTCTGCAGCAGGGCCCGGTGCTTCGGTGACAGCTTGTCCAACCGGTCGAGTATCTCGCTCATCGAGCCTTCCGCCCCTCCAGAATGACCGCTGCGTGAGCCATGGCGGCTAACGGTTGTTGGGATGGGAACTCAGTCCCCGCCGAGAAGCGCCATCACCTCGTCTTCCGACAGTCGCTCCAGCCGCTCCAGCGCGTCCGCGAGCCCCGACTCCTCCGCCCCCGCCAGCATCAGCGTCTCCACCTGCCGCGCCATCTCCGCCACCGTGGGACCCTCGAAGAGCGCCCGTAGCGGCAGCTCCACGCCGAACAGCTCGCGGACCCGCGACACCATGCGCGTCGCCAGGAGCGAGTGCCCGCCCAGGTCGAAGAAGCTCTCCTCCACCCCCACGAGCTCCAGGCGCAGCATCTCCGCCCAGATCCCCGCCAGCACCTCCTCCACCGGCGTCCGCGGCGCGGCGGCCTCCCGGTCAACCCGGGCATGGGCCGGCACCGACAACGCCTTCCGGTCCAGCTTTCCATTGGGAGTGAGCGGGAGACGGGCGAGGGGCACGAACGCGGACGGCACCATGTACTCCGGCAACATCCGCCGCAAATGCGTGCGCAGCGCCTCCGCATCCGTGCCACCGACCACGTACGCCACCAGCCGCCGATCGCCCGGCACGTCCTCGCGCGCCATCACCACACAGTCGGTAACGGCCGGGAGGCGCCGCAGCGCCGCCTCGACTTCGCCCAACTCGATGCGGAAACCGCGCACCTTCACCTGCGCGTCCTGCCGCCCCAGGAACTCCAGCGTACCGTCGGCCAGCCACCGTGCCCAGTCGCCCGTACGGTAGAGCCGCGCGCCGGGCTCGCTCGAAAGCGGATCGGGGACGAAGCGCTCCGCCGTCTGCCCGGGGCGGCCGAGATATCCGCGCGCCAGCTGCACACCGCCCACGTACAGCTCCCCCGGGACGCCCGGCGGCAGCGGCCGCATCCCCGGGTCGAGCACGTAGACCCGCATGTTGTCCACCGGCTGGCCGATGGACGGCGCCCGCGCGCCCTCCGCCTTCACCCGCCCGGAGGTGCAGATTACGGTGCACTCGGTCGGTCCGTAGTTGTTGCTGAGCGCGAACGGGACCGCCGCGCCGGGGCGTGCCATCAAGCGGTCCGCGCCGGCCACCAGCCACCGCAGCGCCGTGTCCGCGGGCCAGGGCAGCGCGAGCAGCGGCTCCGCGACGGCGACCGGCGCCGTAGCGACCGTGCTCCGCAGGTCCACCAGCCAGTCGCGGAGCCGCTCGGGGTCGGCGCGCACCTCGTCGGGCACCACTTGCAGGCATGCGCCCCGCGACAGGCACGTCCAGATCTCCGCGACCGACCCGTCGAACCCGGCGCTGATCAGCTGCGTCATGCGGTCCGCTTCGGTCACGCCGAAGGCGCGCGCGTACCAGGCGCACAGGTTCCGCAGCGCACGGTGTTCCACGGCGACGCCTTTGGGCACCCCCGTGCTGCCGGAGGTGTAAATGACGTACGCCGCGCTCTCCGGTACTACCGCCATCCGCGGCGCCACGTCCGGCTCCGCCGCGACATCCGTCGCGTCCGCCTCCACCAGCACGGTCCGCACGCCCTCCGTCGGGAGAAGGCCGCGTAGCGAGGCCTGCGTCACCAAGACATGCGCGCCGGAGTCGGCCAGCATGTACTCCAAGCGGTCGGCCGGATAGGCGGGGTCCAGGGGGAGGTACGCCGCGCCCGCCTTGAGCACGGCCAGCATCGCCACCACCATCCCGGCCGAGCGCTCCAGGCAGACGCCGACGCGGACCTCCGGCCCGGCCCCCAGCCCCGCCAGCTGGCTCGCCAGCCGGTTGGCACGCGTGTCCAGTTCATGGTACGTGAGCGCGTCCTCCCCCGAGACCACCGCCAGGGCCTCCGGCGTGCGCTCCGCCCATGCCGCGATCAACTCGTGGATGCACGCACCCGCGGGGTACTCCGCGTCCGTCCGGTTCCACTCCTCCACCACCGTGCGGCGCTCCGCCTCCGGCAGCACGTCGATGCTCCCGATCGCCCGTCCGGGAGCAATCTCCAGCGCCTCGACCAGCCGCTCCAGTGCCGTGTGCATCATCCGGCACACCCGCTCCGCCTCGGCGGGGGCCGCCACCTGCGCCACCAGCGAGAACTCCTCCCCCCCGTCGTCCACCGCGAGCGCCACGGGGTAGTTCGTCCGCTCCTGTCCGCGAACGTGACGCACGCCCTCCCCCGGCTGCCCCGCCTGCTGCGAATGCCTGCTTCTGCCGGCGTGGCGATAGTTCAGCAGCGAGGTGAACAGCGGCGCGGGTGCCGCCACGCCGCTGCAGCGCTGCGCCAGCACCAGGGAGGCGTGCTCGTGCCGCAGCAGTTCCGCCAGCAGCGCGTGTGTGCGCCGCACCGCCGCCTCGACCCCTTCCTCTCCCACCCCGATCCGCACCGGCAGCGTGTTGATGAAGGGGCCCATCACCCGGTCCGTTCCCTCCCCGCCCTGCATGCGGCCGAAGAGCACCGTCCCGAAGACCACGTCCTCCCGGCCGCTCAGCCGCGCCAGCACCTGCGCCCACGCCAGGTGGCACAGGCTCGCCGCGCTCACCCCCAGCGCCCGCGCCCGCCGGCGCAGCCGTGCGCCCAGGTCGTGCGCCACCGAAAGCCGCGCTTCCTCGATCCCCCCTCCCTCCCCCCACACGTCCAGCAGCCCGTACGGCGCCGTCGGCTCGTCCACGTCGCCCAGCATCCCGCGGAAGAACCGCTCGTGCTCCTCCCGGATCACCCCCAGGCGCGCCCGCGCCACGTAGCTGCGGAACGGCAGCGGCGCCGGCAGCTCCGACTCCAGGCCCCGCAGGTGCGCCGAGATCTCCTCCCGCTGCAACTCCAGCGATTGGTGGTCGTCCGTCAGGTGGTGCATGAGGTTCAGCAGCAGCCACCGGCCCCGATCGCGGTCCTCGGCGATGCACGCCCGCAGCAGCGGCGCCCGCCTCAGGTCCATCCGGTACCGCCGCGGGTCATGGCGCCGCCACAGCTGCTCGGCCGCATCCTCCGCCCCCGTCTCGAGCTCCACCTGCTCCACCGGCAGCGGCGCGTGCCGCCAGACGACCTGCACCGGCTCGCGCAGCCCCTCCCAGGCCACCCCCGTGCGCAGGACGTCGTGCCGGTCGATCACCGCCTGCAGTGCCGCCAGGTGCCGCTCCAGCCCCGCGCGGGTGTCGAACTCGGTCAGGTTCGACACCAGGTACGGGTCCCCCTCCTGCGACAGCAGGTGGTGGAAGAGGATCCCCTCCTGCAGGGGGGCCAGCGGATAGATGTCCTGCACGTTCGCGGCTCCGCCCGGCACCCCCGCCACGATCCGGTCGATGTCCGCCTGGCTCAGCTCCACCAGCGGCAGCATCTCCGGCGTAAGGGAGCCGCACCCGTCCGGGATCCCGTTCGCCGGGACCTCCACCTCCGAAGACTCTCCGCCCACTTCCAGGGCCAGCTCGGCCAGCACCGGCGTGGTGAACAGGGCCCGCACGTCCGTGTACAGCCCCGCCCGCCGCATCCGCTCGATCAGCCGGATCGCCAGGAGCGAGTGTCCGCCCAGCTTGAAGAAGTGGTCCCACCGCCCCACCCGCTCCACGCCCAGCACCTCGGCCCAGATCCCGGCCAGGGCCGCCTCCACCTCCCCCAGCGGTGCCTCGTAGCTCCCCCGCGCGTACGCATCCCCCTCCGGCGCCGGGAGCGCCTTGCGGTCCAGCTTGCCGTTCGGGGTGAGCGGAATGCTCTCCAGGGGGACGAACGCCGCCGGCACCATGTACTCCGGCAGGCTCTGGCGCAGTCGCTCGCGCAGCGCCTCCGCCTCCGCTTCACCCACCACGTACGCCACCAGCCGCCGGTCGCCGGTTTCGTCATCGCGCACGACGACGGTGCAGTCCCTGACGCCGGGCGCCTGGCGCAGCGCGGCCTCGATCTCGCCCAGCTCGATGCGGAACCCGCGGATCTTCACCTGCTCGTCCAGGCGGCCCAGGTACTCCAGCGTGCCGTCCGCCATCCATCGCACCCGGTCGCCGGTGCGGTAGAGCCGGCCGGGGGCGAACGGGTCGTCCACGAAGCGCTCCGCCGTCAGCTCCGGGCGGTTCAGGTACCCGCGCGCCACCCCCGCGCCGCCCACGTACAGCTCGCCCGCGACGCCGACCGGCACCGGCCGCCGCGCCGGGTCAAGCACGTACAGCCGCAGGTCGGGGATCGCCCGCCCGATGGGGCTCCCCGATCCGCCGAAGACGTCCTCGCGGCCCAGCTGCCGGTAGGTGACGTGGACAGTGGTCTCGGTGATCCCGTACATGTTCACCAGCCGCGGCGTCTCGGCGCCACGGCGCTCCACCCAGTCGCGCAGGGAGGCGGGCTCCAGCGCCTCGCCGCCGAAGACCACCACGCGCAGCGCCAGCTCGCCGCCGCGCTCCGCATCCACGCGGATGAACTGGCGGAACGCCGAGGGGGTCTGGTTGAGCACGGTGACGCCCTCGCGCCGGACCAGCGCGTGGAAGGCCTCGGGGTCGCGGCTCACGTCCACCGGCACCACCACCACGCGGCCGCCGTACAGGAGCGCGCCCCACAGCTCCCACACCGAGAAGTCGAAGGCGTACGAGTGGAAGAGCGTCCACACGTCGTCCGAGCCGAAGCCGAACCAGGCCTCGGTGGCCGCGAAGAGCCGCGCGACGTTGCGGTGCTCGATCAGCGCCCCCTTGGGCGCGCCGGTGGAGCCGGAGGTGTAGATGACGTACGCCAGGCTCCCGGGCCCGGCCCCACTCTCCGGGTTCTCCGCGCTCTCGGCAGCGATCTCCTCCGCCGCGCCGTCCAGGCTCACCACCTCTACGCCCTCCCGCGCCGGGAGCGCGCCGCGCAGCTCCTCCCGCGTGAGCAGCACCGGGGTGGCGGAATCGGCCAGGATGAACGCCAGCCGCTCGGCCGGGTAGCCGGGGTCCAGCGGCACGTACGCGCCGCCGGCCTTCAGCACCGCCAGGATGGAGACCACCATCTCCAGGCTCCGCTCCAGGCAGATCCCCACCCGCACCTCCGGGCCCACCCCGCACCGCCGCAGGTGGTGGGCGAGCTGGTTCGCACGCGCGTTCAGCTCGCGGTAGGTGAGCGACGCCTCCTCGAAGACGACGGCCACCGCGTGCGGCGTGCGCGCCGCCTGCGCCTCGAACAGCTCGTGGATGCAGGAACCCGCGGGGTACTCCGCGTCCGTCCGGTTCCACCCCTCCACCACCGTGCGGCGCTCCGCCTCCGGCAGCACGTCGATGCTCCCGACCGCCCGCCCGGGAGAGACCTCCAGCGCCTCGACCAGCCGCTCCAGTGCCGTGTGCATCATCCGGCACACCCGCTCCGCGTCCGCAGGGGCCGCCACCTGTGCTCCCAGCGAGAACTCCTCTCCCAGGTCGTCCACCGCGACCGCTACCGGGTAGTTCGTCCGCTCCTGTGCGCGAATGCCCCGCACGCCCTCACCGGCCTGCCCCGCCTCCTGCTGCGAACGCCTCGGCCCGCCGCCGTAGCGATAGTTCAGCAGCGAGGTGAACAGCGGCGCGGGTGCCTCCACGCCGCTGCAGCGCTGCGCCAGCGCCAGGGAGGCGTGCTCGTGCCGCAGCAGGTCGGCAAGCAGCGCGTGCGTGCGCCGCACCGCCGCCTCGACGCCTTCCTCTCCCACCCCGATCCGCACCGGCAGCGTGTTGATGAACGGGCCCATCACCCGGTCCGCCCCCTCCCCGCCCTGCATGCGGCCGAAGAGCACCGTCCCGAAGACCACGTCCTGCCGGCCGCTCAGCCGCGCCAGCACCTGCGCCCACGCCAGGTGGCACAGGCTCGCCGCGCTCACCCCCAGTGCCCGCGCCCGGCGGCGCAGCCGTGCGCCCAGATCCCCCGCCACCGGAATTCGCGCCTCCCCGATCCCATGCCCCTCCCCCCACACGTCCAGCAGCCCGTACGGCGCCGTCGGCTCCTCCACGTCCCCCAGCATCCCGCGGAAGAACCGCTCGTGCTCCTCCCGGCTCATCCCCAGGCGCGCCTGCGCCACGTAGCTGCGGAACGGCAGCGGCGCCGGCAGCTCCGACTCGCGGCCCCGCAAGTGCGCCGTGATCTCCTCCCGCTGCACCTCCAGCGACTCGTGGTCGCACATCAGGTGGTGCGCGAGCATCAGCAGCAGCCACCGGCCACGGGCGCGGTCCTCGGCGATGCACGCCCGCAGCAGCGGCGCCCGCCCCAGGTCCATCCGGTACTGCCGGGGGTCATGGCGCCGCCACAGCTGCTCGGCCGCACCGGCCCCTGCATCCAGCTCCACCTCCTCCAGCGGCAGCGGCGCGTGCCGCCAGACGACCTGCACCGGCTCACTCAGCCCCTCCCAGGCCATTGCCGTGCGCAGGATGTCGTGGCGATCGACCACCGCCTGCAGTGCTGCCAGGTACTGCTCCAGACGCGCGCGGGTGTCGAACTCGATCACGTCCGACAGCAGGTACGGGTCCCCCTCCTGCGACAGCAGGTGGTGGAAGAGGATCCCCTCCTGCAGAGGGGCCAGCGGGTAGATGTCCTGCACGTTCGCGGCTCCGCCGGGCACCTCCGCTACGATCCGGTCGATCTCCGACTGGCTCAGCTCCACCAGCGGCAGCATCTCCGGCGTGAGGGACCCGCACCCCTCCGGGATCCCGTTCGCGGGGACCTCCACCTCCAGGGACGCTCCGCCCACGGCCAGGGCCAGCTCGGCCAGAACCGGCGTGGTGAACAGTGCCCGCACGTCCGTGTGCAGCCCTCTGCGCCGCATCCGCCCGACCAGCCGGATCGCCAGGAGCGAGTGCCCGCCCAGCGCGAAGAAGTGGTCCCACCGCCCCACCCGCCCTACCCCCAGCACCTCCGCCCAGATCTCGGCCAGCGCCGCCTCCACCTCCCCCAGCGGCGCCTCGTAGCTCCGCCGCGCGTACGCATCCCCCTCCGGCGCCGGCAGCGCCTTGCGGTCCAGCTTGCCGTTCGGAGTAAGAGGAATGCTCTCCAGCACCACGAACGCGGCCGGCACCATGTACTCCGGCAAACTCTGCCGCACGTGCGCGCGCAACGCCTCGGCTTCGGCGTCGCCGACGACGTACGCCACCAGCCGTTTTTCTCCCGGCTGGTCCTCGCGCATCATCACCCGGGCCTCGCGCACCCCCGGGTACGCCACGAGCGCCGCCTCCACCTCCCCCGGCTCGATGCGGAAGCCGCGGATCTTCACCTGCTCGTCCAGGCGCCCCATGAACTCCAGCTTCCCGTCCGCCTTCCACCGCGCCCTGTCGCCGGTGCGGTACATCCGCCTGCCGGGCTCCACCGCGAACGGGTCCGGAACGAAGCGCTCCGCTGTCAGCCCCGGCCGGCCCAGGTAGCCGCGCACCACGCCGGCTCCGCCCACGTACAGCTCGCCCGCCACCCCCGGCGGGAGCGGCTCCAGCACCGAATCGAGGACGTAGGCCCGCGCGTTGGGGATCGGGCGGCCGATGGGGACGGTGGCCGCGTCCTCCTCTACCACCTCCACCCTCTCCAGCGTGCACCACACCGTCGCTTCCGTCGGGCCGTACTCGTGCAGCACGCGCCCGGGGCTGCCGGAGCGCAGCATCCGCCGCACGCCCTCCGTCCCCACCGCCTCGGCACCGAAGACCAGCTGCCGCAGGCTCGCGTAGACGTCCACCTGCTCGAGCACGTGCTGGTTGAAAAGCGCGGCGGTCTGGTACAGGTGGGTGATCCCCCGCTCCCGCAGCTCCCGCCCCAGCAGCGGCGCGGAGAGAAGCACGTCGCGCTCGATGCCGACCAGCGCGGCCCCGTGCGCGAGCGCGCCCCAGATCTCGAACACCGCCGCGTCGAAGCTCGCGTTCGACGCCTGCGCCACGCGGTCGCCGGGGCCGATCGGCATCGTCTCGGAGAGGCAGAATGCGTACTGCACCACCTCGCGGTGCCCCATCATCACGCCCTTCGGCCGCCCCGTGCTCCCGCTGGTGTAGAAGACGTAGGCGAGGTTCCCCGCCGACGCGTTCGTCGACGGAAGGTGATCCGGTTCGGTGGCGAGCGCCCCCGCCACCCGGTCGAGACGGATGACGTGGAGACCCGATCCGGCCAGCGGGGCGGCGAGCTCTCCCTCGCTCATCAGGACGCGGGCGGCGGAGTCGGCGAGCATCAGCGCCATCCGCTCCGGCGGGTAGGTGGTGTCCACGGGGACGCAGCACCCGCCGGCCTTCAGCACCGCCAGCGTGGCGACCACCAACTCCAGTTTCCGCTCGAGGCAGATCCCCACCCGCACCTCGGGGCCGACGCCCAGGCGGACGAGGTAGTGCGCCAGCCGGTTCGCACGCTCGTTCAGCTCGCGGTAGGTGAGCGACACCTCCTCGAAGCGCACGGCCACCGCCCCCGGCGTGCACGCCGCCTGCGCCTCGAACAGCTCGTGGATGCACCCGTCCGCCGGATACTCGGCCGCCGTCCGGTTCCACGCCTCCAGCACGAGCGCGCGCTCCGCCTCGCCGAGCAGCTCCAGCTGCGAAAGCCGCGCGTTCGCGTCGGCGGCGACCTGCTCCAGCACCCGCTCCAGGTGGCCGAGCATCCGCTCGACCGTGCCGTGCTCGAAGAGGTCGGTGCCGTAGTTCAGTCCGCCGCGAAGGCCCTGGGGGGTCGCCGCGAGCTCCAGGGAAAGATCGAACTTGGCGATCTCCATCGCCGCACCGACGCCGCCGACCTCCAGGCCCGGGAGCGCGCCTCCTCCGTCCCCGGCGTCCTGGAGCGTGAACATCACCTGGAAGAGGGGTGAGTGGCTCAAGCTGCGCTCCGGCTGCAGCTCGGCCACCAGCTTCTCGAAAGGCACCTCCTGGTGCTCGTACGCACCCAGCGTCACCTCGCGCACGCGCCGCAGCACCTCGCGGAAGCTCGGATCTCCCGAGAGGTCGATGCGCAGCACCAGCGTGTTGACGAAGAAGCCGATCAGCTCCTCCACCTCGCCGCGCGTGCGTCCGGCGATCGGGCTCCCCACCACCACGTCCTCGCTGCCGGCGTACTTGCCCAGCAGCACCTGGAAGGCGCCCAGCAGGGTCATGTACAGCGTCGCTCCCTCGCTCCGTCCCAGCGCCTGCAACCGCTCCAGCAGCTCCGGGGAGAGCTCCAGCGGAACCGTCGCGCCCCGGTACGTCTGCACCGCCGGGCGGGGGTGGTCGGTGGGCAGCTCCAGCAGCTCCGGCGCTCCCGCCAGGCGCTCCCGCCAGTAGGAGAGCTGCCGGTCCAGCACCTCGCCCGTCAGCTGCTCGCGCTGCCAAACCGCGTAGTCGGCGTACTGCACCGGCAGCTCCGCCAGCGGCGACTCCCCGCCCTCGCGGTACGCCTCGTACAGCGCCGACAGCTCCCGGAAGAGCACCCCCATGCTCCACTCGTCGCTGACGATGTGGTGCATCGAGAGCAGCAGCACGTGGTCCCTGGCACCCAGCCGCAGCAGCGCCGCACGGAAGAGCGGGCCCGCGGCGAGGTCGAACGGCCGCGCCGCCTCCTCGCCGGCGCGCCGCCGGAGCGCCGCCTCGCGATCCGCCTCGCCGAATCCGGACAGGTCCTCCACCGCCAGGGCGAAGCCGCCGAAGGGCGCGATCACCTGCACCGGCGAGCCGTCCACTTCGGCGAAGACCGTCCGCAGCGCCTCGTGACGCCGGACGACCTCACCCAGCGCGCGCTCCAGCGCCGCCCCGTCCAGCGCACCCCCCAGGCGCCATGCCACGGGGACGTTGTAGGCGGCGCTCCCCGGCTCCAGCCGGTCGATGAACCAGAGCCGCTCCTGCGCGAACGACAGCGGCAGCGCTCCGCCGCGCCCGGTCGGAAGCACCGGAGGCAGCACCGGAAGCCCCGCGCGCCGCAGCGCCTCCACCCGCTCCGCCAGCCCGGCCACCGTGGGCGCCTCGAACAGCCCGCGCAGCGGCAGCTCCACCGCGAGCAGTTCCCGGATGCGCGAGACCACCCGCGTCGCCAGCAGCGAGTGTCCCCCCAGGTCGAAGAAGTTCTCCCCCACCCCCACCCGCTCCACGCCCAGCACCTCCGCCCAGATCCCCGCCAGCACCTCCTCCGCCGGCGTCCGCGGCGCCACGTACCCTTCCTCCCCCGCGCCCCACTCCGGCGCCGGCAGCGCACGCCGGTCCAGCTTGCCGTTCGAGGTGAGCGGAACGCTCTCCAGCGCCACGAACGCGCCCGGCACCATGTGCTCCGGCAGCCGCCCCCCCAGGTGCTCCCGCAGCTCCCCCGGCGAGGCCGCCGCGCCCTCGGCCACCACGTAGCCCACCAGGCGCCGGTCGCCCGGCGCATCCTCCCGCACGACCACCACCGCCTCGCGCACGGCCGGGTGCTCCCGCAGCGCGGC
>JBFMFL010000021.1:0-41306 GCA_040752145.1 Gemmatimonadota bacterium | reverse complement strand
GTGGGCCGGGCGGCGGCCGCAAACGAAACGGAGGAGGGGCACCCGGGGTGCCCCTCCTCCGTTCCCGGCCCGTACCGACGGAGCCGGCGCCCGGGTCACCGGGCGCGGGCCGGCGTGGTGCGGGAGACCGGCTGCGCCGGGACCAGCCGCAGCAGCGCCGCCGGCGAATCGGCCCGCCGCAGCAGGTTGAACGCGTCCGCCACCGCGCGGTCCGCGGTGGTCACCCGCTGCGCCGCGGCGTTGGCGCCGAACTTGTGCTGCACCACCTCCTGGCCGATGCGGCGGTCGATGAACGCCCGCGCGCCCTCGTACTGCTCGGGGGTGATGGCCAGGTTCGCCGCGCGCAGCCGGTCGTAGAACTCGCGCCGCATCTCCGGCGTGACCGTGAAGTCGGGGCGGAGCTGCGGGTTCTGGCGGCCGTACTCGATCGCGTAGCGGAAGAGCACGTCGTTGAACACCGCACCGCCCTTTGCCGCCGCGCGGAAGAACTCCTGCTCGGCCAGCGTGGCCGTGTCCGGCTTCACCGTGACGTCCGGGACGATCCCGCCGCCGCCGTAGACCACGCGGCCCGACGCCGTGCGGTACGGCTTCGTGGTGTCCGGCTGCGCGCCGGCGCCCGCGACGGGCGTCCCGTCCTCGTCCACCGTGCCCGAGGCGGCCAGGGTGGCCCGCGCGTCGCCCGCCTTGGGCAGGTCCTTCTGGATGGAGCGGCCCACCGGGGTGAACCACTTGGAGGTGGTCACCTTGAGGAAGTTGCCCCCGGAGAGCGGGAACAGGTCCTGCACCGAGCCCTTGCCGTAGGAGCGCGCGCCCATCACCACCGCCCGGTCGTGGTCCTGGAGCGCCCCGGCCACGATCTCCGCCGCGCTGGCGCTGTACTCGTCCACCAGCACCACGATGGGCATGTCGGGCGCGATCTCGCCGCCGCGGGCCCGGGCGACGGTGTTGTCGGCCGTGGTGCGGCCGCGGGTCTCCACCACCGCCTGCCCCGGCTTCAGGAACAGCTCGGACACGCCGACGCCCTGGTCCAGCAGGCCGCCCGGGTTCTCGCGCAGGTCGAACACCAGCTTCTTCATCCCCTGCCCGCGCAGCTTCTCCACGGCCTCGCGCACCTCGCGCGCCGACGCCCCGCTGAAGATGGACAGGTTCACGTATCCCACCCCGTCGCCCATGATGAAGGCGTAGGGGACGGAGTTGAGGTGGATCTCCTCGCGCCTGATGCTGAAGGGGATGGGCTGCTCCACCCCGATGCGCTGGATCTTGACGCTCACCGGCTCGCCGCGCGGCCCGCGGAGCACCTTGACCGCCTGGTCGCTGTTCCACCCCTTGGTGGAGCGCCCCGCGATCTCGATCATCCGGTCGCCGGCGCGCAGCCCGGCCCGCTCCGCCGGGGTCCCCGGCAGCGAGGCCAGCACCGTCACCCAGCCGTCGCGCTCCACGATCTGCGCCCCGATCCCGGCGTACTCGCCGGACATCGTGGTGTAGAACTCGTTGAACTCCTCGGGGGTGAGGAAGGAGGTGTGGGGGTCGCCCAGCTCCTCGATCATCCCCTCGGTGGCCATCCGGTACAGGTCGCCGCTGCCGGGACGGTCGACGAAGCGCTCGGAGAGCAGGGTCATCACCTCGTCGAAGACGCGGGCCTGCTCGTAGATGTTCTTCTGGTCGGAAACGCCCTGCTGCAGGAGCCACCCGCCGGAAACGAGGGCTACCCCCGCGACCAGGGCGGGCGCGACGACGGTGCGCTTGAGCTTCATTCACCCTCCGGATGTGCCAGGACCGGGTTGGGGCCGTCTCCCGGGGCGGGAGCGCCGGTCTCGCGCTTGATAAACCCACCTGCGGGGAAAGTTTCGGGAAAACGGGAGGCCAGCGCGTCCAGCACGCGCCGGTGCACCTCCGCCTCCGCGCCGAGCGCGTCCACCCGCACGATCCCTTCCACCACGCGCGCCAGCTCCCGGTATCCCGCCGCGACGCGGGCGTGGAAGGCGGGGTCCTCGCGCTCCATGCGGTCCCGCGGCTTCCCCTCCGCCCACTGCCGACGCGCGCCCTCCTCCGGGTCCAGGTCCAGCAGCACCGTGGCGTCGGGCGCCGTCCCCCCGGTGGCGAAGCGGTTGCAGGCGCGCACCTCCTCCAGCGGGAGCCCCCGCCCCGCGCCCTGGTAGGCCAGGGTGGAGAGCTCGAAGCGGTCGGCGATCACCGTCTCGCCGCGCTCCACCGCCGGCCGCACCACCTGTTCCACGAAGGCGGCCCGCGCGGCGAGCATCAGGAACAGCTCGCTCCGGGCGGGGACGCCCAGCCCCAGGTCGGCCAGCACCGTCTCGCGCACCCGCTCGCCCAGCGGGGTGGAGCCGGGCTCCCGGGCCACGGTGACGGTGGCGCCCGCGGCGCGCAGCGCGTCGGCCAGCAGGCGCACCTGGGTGGTCTTCCCCGCCCCCTCCACGCCCTCGAAGGCAAGGAACAGGCCGCGGCGGGGGGCCGCGGCGTCGGAATCCGTCATCGGGAAAATGGGAGTGCGGCGCGGGAGGTCAGGAGGCGGAGGCGGCCGGCTGCAGGGGGAGCACGAAGTGGAAGTCGCTCCCCGCCCCGCGGGCGCTGCGCACCCAGATGCGGCCGCCGTGCGCCTCCACGGCCAGCTTGCAGAAGGTGAGCCCCAGTCCGGAGCGGCTCCCGCCCGCGGGATCGCTCCCGTACTTGCGGAAGATGACGTCCTGGAACTCGTCGGCGATCCCGGCCCCGTCGTCGGAGACGGTGAAGCGCACCCCGCTCTCCGGCTCGGGCTCGGCGCGCAGGCGGATCCTCACCCCGTCGCCGCCGTGCCGCATGGCGTTGCCGATTAGGTTGCCGAGCACGCGGCGGAGCAGGTGCTCGTCGGCCCGCACGGACACTGCGGGCGCGGCCTCCACCGCCACCGAGGAGCCCCGCCGCTCCGCGGGGAGGCGCCACTCCTCGGCCACCTCGCCCAGCAGGCTCTCCACCTGCAATTCGCGCAGCTGCAGCCGCACCTCCGACTCCTCCAGCCGGGCGATCTCCAGCAGGTTGTCCACCATGCGCAGCATGTCGTCGCCGCGCTCGCGGGCGTCGCCCAGCAGGCGGCGCTGCCGCGGGGACAGGGTCCCCAGGTCGCCCTCCACCGCCAGCTCCAGCGTGCCGATGATGGCCGACAGCGGCGACTTGAGGTCGTGGACGATCATCCGCGTCAGGTCGTCGCGCAGGCGCTCCAGCTCCTGGAGCTTGCGGTACGAGCGCTCCAGCTCGTCCCCGGCGGCCTTGAGCCGCAGGAGCGAGCGGATGCGCGCCAGGAGCAGGGGCCGGTTGAACGGCTTGGTGAGGAAGTCGTCGCCGCCGGCCTCGATGGCGCGCAGCTTGTCGTCGCTGTCGGAAAGGGCGGTGACGAACACCACGGGGATCCCCGCGGTGGCCGGGTCGGCCTTGAGCCGGCGGCACACCTCGATCCCGTTCATCCCCGGCATCATCACGTCCAGCAGGACCAGGTCGGGCGAGCGCTCCCGGGCCGCGCGGAGCGCCTCCTCCCCGGAGAAGGCGCCGGCCGCGCGGTAGTCCATGGCCTCCAGCAGGTCGCAGAGCAGCTCGACGTTGACGGGGTCGTCGTCCACGACGAGCAGGAGCGGGGCCTCGCCGGAGGGAGTGCTCACCGCCCCAGCAGGGTGAGGGAGAGCGTCATGCGCCAGTACGACTCGTCCAGGACGCTGTCGCCCCCGCCGCGCCACCCGCGCTCGCCGCCCAGGTCCACCTGCGCGGCGCCCCCGGCCAGCCGCGCGCCCAGCCCCGCGGTGAGCGCCTTCTCGTCGGGGAAGGCGGCCCCGTCGCTCTCCGCTCCCCAGCGGAAGGGGAGTGTGGCGTAGCGCGCCCCCACCCGCAGCGGAAAGGAGCGCACCCCGCCCGCGGTGTTGCCCAGCTCCACCCCGCCGGCCACCGTCCACGAGTCGCGGGCGCCGCCCACGCGCGCCAGGTCGTCGTTGGCCGCCGACCACCCGGCCCACTGCGCGTTCAGCACCACCAGCGCGCCCGGCGTCACGCGCCCGCTGGCGCCCACGTCGAAGGTGAGCGGGAGGGAGTAGTCGCGGCCCACGGAAAGGCTGTCGTCGTCGGCGGCGGGGCGGCCCTCCAGGGTGCCGGCCGCGCTGACCGACGCGGCCACGTTGAGCGCGTCGCTGGGCACCCAGCGCACCCCCAGCGAGGCCCCCAGCGCGCGGTACGACCACTCGGTGGAGTACGACGCCGGCAGCAGGTCGCCGGCCCCGGCGCCGTCGGCGGCGGAGAAGCGGCGGCTCAGCGTGTCGCGCACCGAGCCGGTGTACAGGTCGGCGCCCACGCCCACGCTGAAGCGCTCGGTGAACGAGTACGCCGCCCCGCCGCGGATGCGCGTCACCCCGCCGCGCGAGGCGAAGCGGTCGGTGACCGCCACCCGCCGTCCGGGGAGCGTCAGCGTGTCGGCCGACTCCACGGCCCAGGTCTGGTCCAGGTACGAGCCGAAGCCGGCGGAAAAGGTCCAGCGCGTCCCGAAGGGGAACACCGCGTTGAGCAGCGGGAAGCGCGCCGTGGTCCCGTCGGTGTCCTGCCCGGGGAGGGTGCTGGTGTAGAAGTCGGGCTGGAAGGCCATGGTGATGGCCGGAGCCGGGAGCGCGGAGATGGCCGCCGGGTTGACCAGGGAAAGGCCGCCGCCGGGGAGCGCCAGCGCCGCGCCGCCCAGCCCGCGCGCCCGCCCGTCCACCGGCGGGTTGACGTACCCCAGCCCGCGGCTCGCCAGCAGGGACTGCGCCGCGGCGGGCGAGCCCTCCGCGAGCAGCCCCGCCGCGGCGAGGAGGGCCGCGGCCGCGCCGCGGAGGATGCGTGTCTGCCTGTTCATCATGGGAGCGCCGGCCGCGCGGGAAGCGTGTAGACGATGCGGAGACGCGGAGCCGGGGCGAACCACGCCGGTCCGAAGCTGAGGGCGCCCGGGTTGCCGGAAAGCGTCCCCGGGTCGCTGAGCAGCGCCAGCGAGAAGCTGGTGGTGTCGCTGGCCACCAGGTCGGCGGCGAAGGTGGTGAGCGGAACCGCGTGCACCGAGTCGGTCGGGGTGAAGCCGGATCCCCCGTACAGCGGGCGGGCGTTGGCGTCCAGCCCCAGGAGCTCGTTGACCAGCTGGCCCAGCGGGGCGCGCCGCCCCAGCTCCGGCTCCGTCACCCGCCGCAGCGCGACGGGCACCTGCCCCACCGGCCGGAAGCCGCCGGGGACGGCCGCGGGCGTGAGCAGGAGCGACACCTCGTTGAGCGTCACGCTCCGGGTGGGGACGCGGGTGCAGGCGCCGCCCTGGCACACCGGCAGGGTGGTGGGGAGGCTCACGCGCAGCAGGGTGCGCGCCGAGCGGATCCCGCCCGCCTGGAGCACGCCGGCGGGCGCGGCGGGCTGGTCCGGGTCGTAGACGAAGGTCGCCGAAGAGGGCGACACGTTCACCGCGATCACCGTGTCCGGCGAGGCGCTCCGCGGGTGCGCCCCGGTGCGCAGCTGGATGCCGCCGGACCGGATCTGCACGCGGCCCTGCGCGCCGGTGGCGGTGATCAGCAGCCCGGGGAAGTCGGTGCGCGCGATCCGCTGCACCTCCAGCGAGTCCAGCGCGAACAGCACCGAGTCGCCCGTGGCGCGGGCCCCGGCCGCCAGGGTGACGCTGGAGAGCAGGCCGGCGCGGGAGCCGCCCGGCTGCGTCCACGGCACCCGCCCGCCGGCGGTGTCCACGGCCATGGTCCAGGTGGCGGTCGCCGGGTCCCACGCCTGCCCCACCTGCCACAGCTGCAGCTCCAGCGGCCCGGCGGAGGTGGAGGCGAGGGTGTCCAGGCGCACCACCAGCGACCCGGCGCCCAGCGTGGCCAGCGTGTCCGACCTCGCCACCCCGCCCTGCGTGTAGTTGAACGAGGTGGGGAACGCGGCCAGCTTCACCAGGGTGTTGGCCTGGAGGCCGCCGTCGAAGCGGTTCGCCACCAGCTGGTAGGCGACGTCGCCGACGTCGGTGTAGCCGGAGAAGGAGCCCAGGTTCTGGAAGAAGCTGTCCGCGGGGAGGACCACCTGGAAGGTGGACGGGAGGCTGCCCGGGAACAGGTCCCCGCCGGTGGCCGTGGGTGGGTCGTCCGTGCAGGCGACCGCCGGAAGGGAAAGGAGCGTGGCGAAGGCCAGCGCCCTCCCGAGGCTGAAACGACGTCGCATCAAGTGATCCGCTCTGGAATGTTCTCGCGCGGCGGGACCACGGGGTCCGCCGCGCCGGGGAGCCGGGGCGCGGGCCCGCGGCTCACGGGCTCCCGGCCCGGAGGTAGACGCGGGGGAGGCGCCGGGTGAGCCCGGTAAGGATCTCGTAGGAGATCGTCCCGCAGCGCTCCGCCACCTCGTCCACCCGGATCTCCTCCGTGCCGTCCCGCCCGATGAAGGTGGCCACGTCGCCGGCGCGCACGCCGGGGACGCGGGACAGGTTTAACACCGACACGTCCATGGAGATCCTTCCGACGATCGGCACCCGCGCTCCGCGCACGATCGCCTCGCCGCCGGAGGCGCCCAGCGCGCGCCGCAGCCCGTCGCCGTAGCCGATCGCCGCCGTCCCCCACACCTCGTCGGCGGATGCCGTGTAGGTGGCCCCGTAGCCCACGCTGGTGCCGGCCGGGACCCGGCGCACCAGCGCGAGCCGCGCGCGCACGGAGGCCACCGGCTCGGGGTGCACGTCGGCGCCGGCCATCCCCCCGTACAGGAAGATGCCCGGGCGGACCAGGCCGCACCCGTAGCCGGCGCGGCGCAGGGAAGCGGCGCTGTTGGAGGTGTGGACCACGCGGGGGGGATCCCCCTCCGCGGCTTCCGGGAGGAGGGACAGCGCGCGACGGAAACGCTCCCACTGCCGGTCGGTGGCGGCGAGGTCGGGCTCGTCGGCCGAGTGGAAGTGGGTGAAGCACCCTTCCCAGAAGAGCCTGCCCGCGGCGGTCCGCGCCGCCTCCGCCCCCCACTCCGCGGCCTCCGCCCAGGGGAGGCCCGCCCGCCCCATCCCCGTGTCCACCTCCAGGTGGAAGGGGAGCCGCCGCCCCTCCGCCTGCGCCAGCTCCGCCCAGCGGCCGAGCGCCTCCAGGTCGGAGACCGAGGGGGTCAGCCCGGCGCGCGCGGCGCGGGGGAGCTCGTCCGGCGGGGTGGGCGCGGAAAGGAGCACCCGCCCCGTCCACCCGGCCTCCCGCAGCCCCTCGCCCTCGGCGACCGCCGCCACCCCGAAGGCCCAGGGCCCGTCCGGCTCCAGCTCGCGCCGGAGCGCGTCGGCCACCGCGCGCATTCCCAGGCCGTAGGCGTCGGCCTTGACCATGGGCACCACCGCGGCGCCCGGCCCGGCGATGTCGCGAACGCGGCGCAGGTTGCGGACGAGCGCGTCCAGGTCGACGTCGACCCACGCGCGGGAACGGAGAGGCGTTGACGGACTGGACACAAGCCGAGTAGTATAGGCCGACCGTGGAGAGCACGCAAGCAGAAAACCAGCCCCCGCGCCCCGCTTCCGGGGGCGTCCTCGACCGTGCCCTCGGGCTGGTCGAGTTCCTGCGCGCCCGCTGCCCGTGGGACGCGGCGCAGACCCCCGCCTCGCTCCAGCCGCTGCTGCTGGAGGAGGCGCACGAGGCCGCGGACGCCATCGCCGCCGGCGACGACGCCGCCCTGCGCGACGAGCTGGGCGACCTGCTCCTCAACCTGGCCTTCCAGGTGGTGCTGGCCGAGGAGCGCGGCGCCTTCGGGCGGGAGGACGTGGCCGCCGGCCTGGAGCAAAAGATGCGCCGCCGCCACCCCCACCTGTACGGCCTGGGGGACGCCGAGCCGTGGGCGCAGATCAAGGCGCGGGAGCGGGCGGAGCGCGGCGGACCCGGGGGGCTGCTGGACGGCCTGGCCTCCGGGATGGACCCGCTGCTGCGCGCGTACCGGATCCAGGAGCGCGTAGCGGAGGTGGGGTTCGACTGGCCCGACCCCACGGGCGCCTTCGACAAGGTGCGCGAGGAGGTGGAGGAGGTCCGCCACGAGCTGGACGCCGGCGACGCCGCCCGGCTGGAGGACGAGCTGGGCGACCTCCTCTTCGCCGTGGTCAACCTGGCGCGCCTGGCGAAGGTGCACCCCACGACGGCACTCTCTCGCGCGAACGCAAAGTTTTCCGGCCGCTTCGCCGCCCTGGAGAGCCTGGCGCGGGAGCGCGGCGTCGCCCTGGGGAGCGCGTCGCTGCAGGAGCTGGACGTGCTGTGGGACGAGGTGAAGCGGGTGGAGCGCGGATGACACGATCCTTGCGGTTCCGTCCCGGCCTGTCCCGCGCTCCCGGGCGCGTCCCGCGCGCCCGGCCTTCACCCCTCGACGCCGTACGGATGAGCCGCTCCCACAGACCCGCAGGTGCCGCGCGCGGCCGCTCCACCGCACTCCGTCACCCCGCCGGGGGGGCCGGATGAGCCTGCGCAAGCGGATCGTCCTCAGCCTGGCGCTCATCTCCCTGATCCTGGTGGCGCCCGCCGCGTACGGCGTGTGGTCGCTGAGCGCGCTGCAGGACGTGGCGCGCAACCTCCGCTTCCGCGCCGCGGAGGCGTCGCTCACGCTCGGACAGCTGCAGCGGACCCTCTCCGACGTGGAGTACGCAGAGCGAGTGTACCTCGCCTTCCCGTCCGAGGAGCAGGACTCCAGGAGCGCGGTGGAGGCCGGGCTGGTGCGGGTGGACTCAGCGCTGGCACACCTGCGCACGGCCGGGTTCTCCGCGGAGGTCCGGCCGGCCACCCAGCGCTGGGTGGAGCTGAAGGCGGCCATCCAGCAGGCCAACTCGCTGGCCGGGTCCGGGCAGGTGGAGCAGGCCGACACCTTCCGGAGCCGGGTGCTGGAGCCCCGCTTCGCCGCGGCGATCGCCACGCTGCCCCCCATCGGCCAGGCGATCGACAGTGCGAGCCAGGCCCAGGTGACCCGTGCGCAGGACATCGCCACGCGGGCCATCACCACCACCGCGCTGGCGCTGGCGGCGGCGCTGGGGCTGACGGTGCTGATCGGCGGGTGGCTGACGCGCACGCTGCTGCGCCCCATCCACGAGCTGCGCCGGGGGATGGCGGTGGTGGCGGAGGGCGACTTCACGCCCGACGTGCGGGTGAACTCCCGCCGCGAGGACGAGCTGGGCGACCTGGCCCGCTCCTTCGACACCATGACCCGGCAGCTCCTGGAGCTGGACCGGCTCAAGGCCGAGTTCGTGTCCGTGGCCTCGCACGAGATCAAGACCCCGCTCAGCGTGATCCGCGGCTACACCGCGCTGCTGCTGGACGGGATCTACGGGCAGGTCACGGAGCCGCAGAAGAAGACGCTGGCCTCCATCTCCGACCAGACGGACCGGCTCACGCGCCTGGTGCAGCGCCTGCTGGACATCAGCCGCTTCGAGGCGGGGGGCGGGCGGCTGGAGCTGCGCGAGATCCCGCTCCGTTTCTTCTTGAACGACCTGGCGCACGGCTTCGACGCGCTGGCGATCCAGAACCGCATCGACTTCAAGATGCAGATCGCCGAGGACCTCCCCGAGAGCATGACGGGCGACCCGGACCGGCTCAACGAGGTTCTGGGCAACCTGCTCTCCAACGCCTTCAAGTTCACCCCGCAGGGCGGGCAGATCCGCCTGGTGGCGATGCCGGCCCGGGACGGCGTGGTGGTCGAGGTGCGGGACACGGGGATCGGGATCGCGGCCGACAAGCTCCCCAAGATCTTCGAGAAGTTCTTCCAGGTGGAGAACGAGGCGCAGCCGCGGTCGGTGGGATCGGGGCTGGGGCTGGCGATCGCGCAGGAGATCGTGGAGGCCCACGGAGGCACGATCACTGCAGAGAGCCAGGTGGGCCGGGGGACGACCTTCCGGGTCGCCCTCCCGCTTCGGCCGCCGGTGGCGAACGCGGCCTGAACCCGATTCCAGACGACCGACCGTTGATGAAGCCTACCCGAGGGCTCGTTTTGCTGCTGGCCCTGTCTCTCGCCGCGTGCGCCACGCTCGCGCCCGGCTCCGGGGGCCGGCAGGCGAAGCGCCTCTGGACCGACGCTCACCTCGCGCTCCGCGCCGAGAACTTCCGCGCCGCCGATTCCATCTTCAACCGCCTGGCGACCGCGCACCCCGACACGGAGGAGGGGCGCGAGGCGCTGTTCTTTCTGGGCGAGATGCGGATGGACCCGCGCAACCCCGGGTGGAACTCGCGGCAGGCGGCGGACTACCTGCGCCGCTACCTGGCGCACGGCGCCACCGAGCGCCCCACGGAGGTCCACCGCCACCCCGAGGCGAGCACCTTCCTGGAGCTGGCGAACCAGCTCAACCTCCCCGCGGGCCAGCGCATCGGCGCGCTGCAGCCCGGGACCGTGGAGCGTCCGCAGCGCCCCGCGACCGCGGCGCCGGTGCCGCAGCGCGTGGTCCCCAGCGAGGAGGCCGCCGCGCTCAGGACCGAGATCGAAAGGCTCCGCACGGTGGTGGAGGAGCGCGACGAGACGATCCGCCGCCTGCGCGAGGAGCTGAACCGGGTCCGGAACACGCTGGCCCCGGGGAGACGGCCTTGACGGCAGGGAACAGGGAACAGGGAACAGGGAACAGGGAACAGCCTGCAACGGCGAACGGCGCCCCCACCGCGAGATCGAGGTGGGGGCGCCGTTTTGCCGTTCGCAGTTCCGTCGTACCCGTATGATCTTTGACGGAGGGAGACTCGCCGGCTGTTTGGCGAGGCTCACTCCGGCGAGGTGAGACAGGCCGGCAGTTTGGCCTGGCTCGCCGAGCCCGCGGAGGAGACCGGCGGGGCAGTTTCCGCCGGGCTCCGTAGCGGCCCGCCACGACAGCAAGAATCAGCCTACGTGGAACAGGCGCGCGCGCTCACCGTAGCGGGTGTCCAGCGCCTCGCGGAGGCGCGGGTGCTTGTCCAGCTCCGGGTCGGCGTCCACGATGGCGCGGGCCTCGCCGCGGGCGCGGGTGAGCAGGGCCTCGTCCTTTTCCAGGTCGGCGAAGCGGAAGCTGGGCATCCCCGACTGGCGCGCGCCGAACAGGTCGCCCTGGCCGCGGAGGCGCATGTCGGCCTCGGCGATGGCGAAGCCGTCCTCGGTAGAGGCGAAGATGCGCAGCCGCTCGGCCGCCTCGGCGCCGCCCGCCAGCAGGATGCAGAAGCTCTCCGCGGCGCCGCGACCCACCCGCCCGCGCAGCTGGTGCAGCTGCGACAGCCCGAAGCGCTCTGCGTGCTCGATCACCATCAACGACGCGTTGGGGACGTCGATCCCCACCTCGATCACGGTGGTGGCGACCAGCACGTCGATCTCGCCCGCGGCGAAGGAGCGCATGGTGGCGTCCTTTTCCTCGCCCGGCATCTGCCCGTGCAGCAGCCCCACGCGCAGGTCCGGGAAGACGTGGGTGCGCAGCAGCTCCCACTCCTCGGTGGCGGCCTTGAGCTCCACCTTCTCGGACTCCTCCACCAGCGGGTAGACGACGTACGCCTGTCGCCCCGCCTGCACCTGCTCGCGGACGAACTCCAGCACCCTGGTGCGCGCGGACTCGGCCCGGAGCGCGGTCCTCACCGGCTGCCGCCCCGGCGGGCGCTCGTCCAGCACCGACACGTCCAGGTCGCCGTACAGCGTGAGCGCCAGCGAGCGCGGGATGGGCGTGGCCGACATCACCAGCACGTCGGGATGGATACTGCGGTTCCCTTCGGTCACGGACCCCAGCTCGGAGAGCGCCATGCGCTGCTTCACGCCGAACCGGTGCTGCTCGTCCACCACCACCAGCCCCAGCCGCGCGAACTGCACCCCCTCCTGGATCAGCGCGTGGGTCCCCACCGCGATCCCCGCCTCCCCGGAGGCGATGCGGTACGACACCTCGCGGTACTGCTTCGCCCCCAGGCGCCCCGTGAGCAGCGTCACCCCCACCGGCAGGTCGGCCAGCAGCTTGGCGAGGGTGCGCGCGTGCTGCTCCGCCAGGATCTCGGTGGGGGCCATGAGCGCCGCCTGGTAGCCGTTCTCCACGGCGCGCAGCATGGCGAACAGCGCCACCACCGTCTTCCCCGAGCCCACGTCGCCCTGGAGCAGCCGGTTCATCCGCCGCGACTGCCCCATGTCCTCGCCGATCTCCCTGAGCACCCGCTTCTGCGCGCCGGTGAGCGCGAAGGGGAGCTTCTGGTAGAACGGCCGCACCAGCGTGTCCCGTCGCTCGAAGGCGATCCCCGGCCGCTCGATGGTGGCGCGGTGGCGGGCCTGGGCGTGCAGGATCTGGAGGAAGAGCAGTTCCTCGAAGGCGAGCCGCCGCCGCCCCTGCTCGGCCTCGGCCAGAGAGCCGGGACGGTGCAGCAGGTCCAGCGCGCGCGGGAGCGGGGGCAGGTCGTGCCGGGCGAGCATCTCCGCGTCCAGCATCTCCTCGTCCGCGGCGGAGCGCAGCAGCCCGTCCAGGTTGTCGGCGACCAGCGCGCGGATCTGGCGGTGGGAGAGCCCTTCGGTGGTGGGGTAGATGGGAAAGATGGCGCCCGACTCCTCGGCGGCCTCCTCGCCCTCCCTGGCCAGCTGGGTGAACTCCTTGGGCTGGAGCTGCCGGCCGTGGAAGAAGCGGACGGTGCCGGAGACGAGGAGCAGGTCGCCCTTCTGGATCACGCGGTCCAGGAACGGCTGCCCCGGCCACGAGCACTCGATCAGCCCCGAAGAGTCGCGGATCACCGCCTGGAAGATGCGCAGCCCCTTGCGCGTGGGGATCACGCCCTTGGACACCACCCGCCCGATGACGTTGGCCTCCATCCCCGCCTCCAGCACGCCGATGCGCTGGATGGTGGACGCGTCCTCGTACCGGCGCGGGACGTGGAAGAGCACGTCGCGCGCGGTGAGCAGCCCCATCTTCTGGAGCAGCCCCGCGCGCCGCGGGCCGACGCCCTTGAGGAACTGGACGGGACGGTCGAGGTCGGAGTAGGCGGACATCTAGGGAACAGGGGATAGGGAACAGGGAACAGCCTGCAACGACACGCGGGGTTCGTCGGCTGTTCCCTGTTTACCTGGACTGACGGCGTCTAGCGGTGTTCGGCCGAGAGCGTCTCCACCGCCTGCTTCAGCGACGGAAGCTCGTCCTCGATGATCGCCCAGACTCGACCGATGTTGATCCCCAGGTACTCGTGGACGACCACGTTCCGGAACGCCGCGATCTTTCGCCACTCCACCTGGGGGTGCTTCGACTTTGCTTCACCGGAAAGCCTCTTGGTGGACTCGCACATCACCTGGAGGTTCCGGAGCACAGCGTCCTGGATCGTCAGCGAGGACCGAAACACGTCCAGCCCTCCGGCCACGTTCTCCTCGATCCGGCGGATACACTCAAGGATGTGGGCGAGATAAACGCCGTCGCCCTTCACAGCGGCTTCGCGTCGCGGAGCACGTACGAGCGCAGCTCGGGTCGGAGCGCCACCTCCTCGACCACGTCCACGCGGCGGCCGAGCAGCTCCTCCAGGTCGAGGATCAGTCCGGCGGGGAACCAGGAGCTGGTCTTCTCCCCCGCGTCGATCAGCAGGTCCACGTCGCTGTCGGGGCCGGCCTCGCCGCGCGCCACGGAGCCGAAGACGCGCACGTTGTACGCGCCGTGCCGCTCGGCGATGCGCAGGATCTCGTTCCGCTTCTGCCGGACCAGGTACTCGATGCTCATGGAAGCCTCGCGGGTGCGCCGGTCTCTCCGAACAGCTCCCGAAATGTAATCGTCCCGCGCTACGCCGTCAGCACTTCCTCGGCGAAGGTCTCGATCTCGAAGGGCTCCAGGTCGCCGATGGCCTCGCCGACGCCGATGAACTTGACCGGGAGGTCGAACTCCTCCTTGAGGGCCACCACGATGCCGCCCTTGGCGGTGCTGTCCATCTTGGTGAGGATGATCCCGGAGAGCGGCACCTCCTCCTGGAACGCCTTGACCTGCGCCATGGCGTTCTGGCCCACCGTGGAGTCCAGCACGATCAGCGTCTCGTGCGGCGCGCCGGGGAGCTTCTTGGAGACCACGCGGTGCACCTTCTCCAGCTCCTTCATCAGCCCGTACTGGGTGTGGAGGCGGCCCGCGGTGTCGATGATGAGCACGTCCGCGCCGCGCTGCTCCGCCGCTTCCAGCGCGTCGAAGGCCACGGCGGCGGGATCGCGCCCCGGCTCGCTCCCCACGAAGTCGCACCCCACGCGCTCCGACCAGCGCCGCAGCTGCTCGATGGCCCCCGCGCGGAAGGTGTCGCCCGCGGCGATCATCACCTTGCGCCCGGTGCGGGTGAGCCGGTGCGCCAGCTTGCCGATGCTGGTGGTCTTCCCCACCCCGTTGACCCCCACCACCAGCAGCACGGTGGGGCCGCCCTCGAAGTTGAAGCGGAGCGCGGTGTCCGACCGCCCCTTGGAAAGGATCTCGACGATCTCCTCCTTGACGGCCTGCTGGAAGTCGCGCTGCGTGCGGACCATGCCGCGCTCGGCCAGCGTCTCCACCGCGCCCACCATCTTGAGCGTCGCCGAAACGCCGAAGTCGGCGGCGATCAGCACCTCCTCCAGCCGCTCCAGCGAGCCCTCGTCCATCCCCTGCACCAGCACGGAAACGTCCGTGAGGGCGAAGTCGACGATCTTGTCCCAGAGGGACTTGCGCCCCTCCTCCTTCTTCTTGAAAAGACGAGCCATGGTCTCGTGTTCTGTCTGAATGTCAGCCTGCGCCGGCACCTGTACCCCGGACGGTCTGGGGAGTGCGCGGGAGAGGGAACAGGGAACAGGGAACAGGGAACAGGGAATAGGGAACAGCCTGCGACGGCGGACCCCCTAACGGCACGGCGACTGCGGTCGGCCGTCCATCGCCCGCGCGGGGATGCCCGCAGGGAGGGAGCGGGTGTGGTCGGAGGGAAGAGTTGGGGGAGTGGCCGGGTGGGAGGGCATTAACTCTTCCCGGAGACCACGCCCGCCCCGACCGCCACGCACCGGACCCGACGCCGCCCCAAGCGAAAACCGCACCGGAGCCCAAGCCCCGGTGCGGTAAAAGAAGCCGTCGCAGTCTCCGGGGCAACCCGCCCCGCGCCAGTCAGGCGCCGCCGATCCGCCTCAGCGCGTCGGCCACGTCCATCCGCCCCTCGTAGATCGCCTTGCCGACGATCACGCCGGCCAGCCCAGCCCCGCCGCGCGCCCGCTCGGCCACCGCCGCGACGTCGTCCGCGCCGCGGATCCCGCCGGACACGATCACCTCCGCGCCGGAGTGGGCCGCCAGCTCCGCGGACACGTCCAGGTTGGGGCCCAGCATCATCCCGTCCCGCTCGATGTCCGTGTAGATGATGGTGCGGGCGCCGAGATCGGCCAGCGAGCGGCCCAGGTCGAACAGGTCCGCCCCGCTCTCCTCGGTCCAGCCGCGGGTGGCGGGGCGCCTGCCGCGCGCGTCCAGCCCCACCGCGATCCGCTCCGCGCCGAAGCGCTCCACCGCGCGGCGCACCAGCTCCGGGTTCTCCACCGCCGCCGTGCCGATCACCGCCCGCGCCACTCCCGCCGCGAACACCTCCTCCAGGTCGGCCTCGGAGCGCAGGCCGCCGCCGGTCTGCACGCGCAGGCCGGTGGAGGAGGCGAGGTCGCGGATCAGCGCGCGGTTGGACCCGTCGCCGAACGCAGCGTCCAGGTCCACCACGTGCACCCAGCGCGCCCCCGCCGCCGCGAAGCCCGCGGCCACCTGGTGCGGGTCGTCGCCGTAGACCGTCTCGCGCTCCGCCTCGCCCTTCTCCAGCCGCACGCAGCGCCCGCGGCGCAGGTCGATGGCCGGGAACAGCTCCACGCGTCCCGCCGCGCCGTCACTCACCCGCTTTCCGCTCCTCCGCGGACGCCTTGCCGCCGGCCAGGCGCACCGACGACGCCGCGCGCTCCATCTTCGCCAGCTGCACGCTCACGGCGCTGCGGTAGCGCGCGCGGGAGCCGCCCGGCACCGGGTCGCCGGTGAGGTACTTGATGGACGACGGGTTGATGGGGCGCCCGTTCTCGTGGAACTCGTAGTGGAGGTGCGGGCCGGTGGAGAGCCCGGTGGAGCCCACGTAGCCGATCAGGTCGCCCTGGCGCACGCGCACCCCGGGCCGGATCCCCGGCGCGAAGGCGCGCATGTGCGCGTAGCGGCTGGAGTACGCGCTGCGGTGGCGGATCTCCACCACGTTGCCGTAGCCGCCGCCCCAGCCGGCCTTGGCGATCACCCCGTCGCCGACCGCGCGAATGGGGGTGCCGGACGAGGCCGCGTAGTCGATGCCGTGATGCGGGCGCGACTTCTTGAGGATGGGGTGGAAGCGGCCGGTGGAGAACGCCGAGGAGATGCGGCGGAACTCCAGCGGCGCGCGCAGGAAGGCGCGGCGCAGCGACTCGCCGTCGCGGTCGTAATAGTCCTCGGTGCCGTCCGGCAGGCGGTACCAGAACGCCGAGTGCTCCCTCTCCCCCAGGTCGAAGAGCGCGCCGATGACCCGCCAGGAGCGCGCGGTGCCGTCGGGGCGGACCTGGCGCTCGTACAGGATCCGGTATTCGTCCCCGGGGCGCAGGTCGCGCGAGAAGTCGATCTGCCAGGCGAAGATCTTGTCGGCCAGCAGGTCCACGATGCGCTCCCGCTCCTCGCGCGGCACGTCGGCGCCGCGGGCGTCCATCACCGCCTGGTACAGCGACGACCTCACCTCGCCTGCGAGCGCCGCCGTGTCCGTGCGGACGGCGACCTCCTCCACCTCCGCGTCCCAGGCGTCCCCCTCGCGGTGCACGCTGAGCGTGCGGTCCGCGTCCAGGCTGAACTCCATCCCCCGCACCTGGCCGCCCACGAACTTCTTGCGGTACGAGACCACGGCGCCGGGCCTGAGGGCACGCGGGTCCTGGACCCCCTGGATCTCCGCCAGCAGCGCCGCCGCGTCCGCGGCGTCCAGGCGCGAGCGCTCCAGCAGCTCCGAGAGCGTCTCGCCGCGGCGCAGCGTGTCCTGGAACGCCACCTCCGCCGGGTTGGCGTAGGCCGTGGGGAGGAGCGAGGGCGGCGGCGGAGCGGGTTCGTCCTGCTGGGGCGCGTGCAGAAAGCCGCCGACGCCGGCGGCGCCGACCGCGGCGAACAGGCCCAGCGCGAGGAAACGGTAGGGGTTGGCCATTGGAACTACGGGGATTCGGGTGGTCGTCGTCCGGGCGGGCCGGACCCTCACGGCACGGGAGGTGGAAGCGAAGCGGCGCGGTCCCGCGGGTGCGGGGCCGCGCCATGCTTCCGGGATCGTCCGCGCTCAGTCCATCTGGCGGCGGATGAAGGTGGGGATCTCCAGGTCGTTGGGCAGCGGGCGCTCCGCCGGGCGCGAGGGCCAGCGGATGGGCGTCGCCTGTGGCGGCGGGGCCTGCTGCGGCTCCGGCGCGGCCTCCTGGCGGGGCGGATACACCGTGGTGGTGCTGGTCCCCAGCGGCCGCACCTCGGGCCGCGGCTCCGGGCGCGACGTGGGCGCCGGGGTGGAGCGGAAGTTGGGGCGGATCACGTTGTCCGTGCGGTCCGCGAAGGGCGTCGCCGCGTCCTTCTCGAAGCCGGTGGCGATCACCGTGACGCGCACCTCCTCCTTCATGCTGCTGTCGTGCACCGCGCCGAAGATGATCTCGGCCTCGTCGCCCGCCGCGTCCTGGATGATGGAGGAGATGGTGGTGACCTCGTCGATCGCCAGGTCCATCCCGCCGGTGATGTTGATGAGCACCCCGGCCGCGCCGTGGATGGAGATGTTGTCCAGGAGCGGCGACGAGATCGCCTCCTGGGCCGCCTCCACCGAGCGGTTCTCGCCCCGGCCGAAGCCGGTGCCCATGAGCGCCGTGCCGCGGTTGGACATGATGGTCCGCACGTCGGCGAAGTCCACGTTGACCTCGCCGGTGACGCGGATCAGGTCCGAGATGCCCTGCGTGGCGTGCAGCAGCACCTCGTCCGCCTTCTTGAGCGCGTCCTTGAACGAGGTCCCCTTCCCCACCACGGCCAGCAGCCGCTCGTTGGGGACCACGATCATGGTGTCCACCGCGCGCTTCAGCTCGGCCAGCCCCTGCTCCGCCTGGCGCATCCGCTTCTTCCCCTCGAACAAAAAGGGGCGGGTGACGATGGCGATGGTGAGCGCGCCCATCTCGCGCGCCATCTCGCCGATCAGGGGGGCGCCGCCGGTGCCGGTCCCGCCGCCCATGCCGGCGGTGATGAACACCAGGTCCGAGCCCTCCAGCGCCTTGCGGACCTCGTCGGCGCTCTCCTCCAGCGCCGCGCGGCCGATGTCCGGGCGCGCGCCGGCGCCCAGCCCGCGCGTCAGCTTCTTGCCGATCTGGATCTTGACGCCCGACTTGGAGTTCTTGAGCGCCTGCGAGTCGGTGTTCACCGAGATGAACTCGACCCCCTCCAGGTCCTCGTCGATCATGCGGTTGACCGCGTTGCCGCCTCCGCCGCCCACGCCCACCACCTTCATGCGGGCGTTCTGGATGGCGGATTCCTCGTACTCGAAGATCATCTTGCTCTTCCTCCGTCCCGGGGGAGGTACACTGCCGCGAAAAAACGTCGAGTGTCCGGCGCCGCTCCGTTAAAAGAAGTCGGCGAGCCAGTCACGCATCCACCTGATCACTCCGCCGGCGGCACCGCTGGCGGCGCCGCTCCCCGCGTGCTCCGGGACCATGCGCCGGGCGCCGTACAGGACCAGCCCGGTCGCGGTGGCGAACTTGGGGCGCCGGACCGAATCCGACAAGCCTCCCAGCTCCTCGCCGGGGACGCCGGTGCGCACCGGGGCCGCGAAGGTGCGCTCGGCCAGCTCCAGCATGCCGTGCAGCGACGCGCCGCCGCCGGTGAGCACGATCCCCGCGCCCAGCCTGTCTGCCAGCCCGCTGCGCCGCACCTGGTCCTCGGCGAGGCCCAGGATCTCGTCCATGCGCTGCTCGATGACGTGGGCCAGGAGCTCGCGCGCGATGTGGCGCGTCTGGCCGGCCGCGGCGCCGGGCACCTCGAAGGTCTCGTTGGGGTCCACCAGGTCGGCGCGGGCGACGCCCCAGCGCTCCTTGGCGCGCGACGCCTCGGCGTAGGGGAGCGAGAGCCCCTTGGCGATGTCGTTGGTGACCGTGGCGCCGCCCCAGGGGAGCGTGGCCAGGTGGCGGATCTTGCGCTCGTGGAAGATCACCACGTCGGTGGTCCCGCCGCCCAGCTCCACCATGGCCACGCCGATCTCGCGCTCGTCCTCGGAGAGCACGGCCAGCGAGGAGGCGATGGGCTCCAGCACCAGCTCGGCCACCTGGTAGCCGGCGCGCGACACCGCCTTGCGGATGTTCTGCGCGGCGGAGGTGTGGCCGGTGACCAGGAACACCTCGGCCTCCAGCCGCGTCCCGGCCATCCCGGCGGGGTCGCGGATCCCGCCCTGCCCGTCCACCAGGTACTCCTGGGGGATGGCGTGCAGCAGCTCGCGGTCGGCGGGGATGGGGACGGCGCGCGCCACCTCGTGTACCCGGTCGATGTCGCCCGCGGTGATCTCCTGCTTCCCCACCGCGACCACGCCGTGCGAGGCGCGCGCGTGGATGTGCTCCCCGGCGATCCCGGTGAAGAGCCGGTCCACGGTGACGCCGGCCATCAGCTCGGCTTCCTTGACCGCCTTCCGGACCGACTCGGTGGTGGCCTCGATGTCGGTGACCACCTCGCGGCGGATCCCCCCCGTCTTCGCCTGCCCCACGCCGAGCACCTTGACCGGAGAGCGGTGGGGAGCGTCTCCCGCGACCTCCGCGATGACCACGGCGGTCTTGCTCGATCCGATGTCGAGGCCGGCAACCAGAGTAGAACGCATGACGAGAGGGCTACGCGCGTGGCGGATTCGGAAAACGGACGACCACCTGGTCCTGGAAGCGGAGGTCGATGCGGACGGGACCGCCCTCGCCCGCGGCGCGGTGCTCGACGTCGTCGAGCGCGGCCCGGAGGCGCCGCAGGCGGTCGGACCCGGCCCCGACCGGGAGGAGGACCCGGGCGTCGGGGGCGGCCACGGACAGGAGGAGCGCGTCCCGTCCGCTCCACTCCACCTCGGAGACGCGGGCCAGGAGCCCGGGGTCCAGCTGGCCCAGCCTGCCCACCTCGGCGGCGAGGGCGCGGACCCGCGCGTCGGCGGGGCGTCCGCCCTTGACCGCGGCGCCGCGCAGCAGCGGCAGGTCCACGGCCACGCGCGCCGGGTCCACCGGGAGCACCTCGCCGCGGGCGGTCACCGGGTGGAGCGCGCCGGCCTCCACCAGCCCCACGGGGCGCTTCTCGCGCACCTCCACGCGGAGCGTGGAGGGGAGGCGGCGCACCACCCGCGCGTCCTCCACGCCGGGGTGGCGGCGGAGGGCGGCGACCCACGGGTCGGGCCGGCGCCACACGCTCTCGCCCCGGCGGATCCCGGAGGCCGCGAGCACGTCGTGCGGGGCGACCATGCGGGCGCCGGCGACCTCCACCCGCTCCACGCGGAACCAGGGGGTCCGCTCCAGGACGCGCGGCCCCCAGAGCGGCGCGGCGAGCAGGGCCGGGAGCGCGGCGGCCAGCGCCAGGCGGCGGAGCTTGCGCACCGGGCTCACGCGGCCGAAGCCGCCCCGGCGAGGAGGTCCAGCATCTCCCGCGCGGCGGCGTCCAGGTTGCCGGCGCCCAGCGTCACGCACAGGTCGCCCTCGGCCAGCTCGGCGGCCACGGCGGCGGCGACCGCCTCGCGCTCCGGGAGGTACTCCACGTCGGCCCCGGCGGCGCGGGCCGCGTCGGCCACCATCCCGCCCGTAACCCCTGGGATCGGCGCCTCGCGGGCCGCGTACACGTCGGCGACGAACACCCGGTCGGCCAGCGCCAGGGCGCGGCCGAACTCCGCGGCGAAGTCGCGCGTGCGGGAGTACAGGTGAGGCTGGAAGACGGCGACCAGGCGGCGGTCCGGGTGGGCGCTGCGGGCGGCGCGCAGGGTGGCGTCGATCTCGGTGGGGTGGTGCGCGTAGTCGTCCACGAAGAGCACCCCGGCTGCCTCGCCCACCCGCTCGAAGCGGCGGTCCACCCCGGCGAACGAGGCGATCCCCTCCGCCACCGCGTCCCACTCCACCCCCAGGTGCCGCGCCACCGCCACCGCGGCGAGCGCGTTCCTGACGTTGTGCAGGCCGGGGACGCGCAACCGGGCCTCGCCCAGGCGCACGCCGCGCTCGCGCACCGCGAACCTCATCTCCCCGGCGTGGTCGCGAACTTCCTCGGCGCGCAGCACGGAGCCGGCGGACAGGCCGTAGGATACCACCTGCCGCCCCCCGCCCACGCGGGCCAGGAGCCGCCCGGCGCCGTGGTCGTCGGCGCAGCCGGCCACCATCCCGTCGGACGGGACGGAGTCCACGAAGGCGAGGAACGCGTCCTCGATCGCGGAGAGCGAGCCGTAGATGTCCAGGTGGTCGGCCTCGAGGGTGGTCACGACGGCGATGCCGGGGCGGAGCGTCAGGAACGAGCGGTCGTATTCGTCGGCCTCGACCACGTACAGGCGGTCGCCGCCGTGGCGGAGGTTTCCTCCCCACGCGGGGACGCGTCCGCCGACGACGCCCGTGGGGTCGAGCCCCGCCGCCGCCAGAACGGTGGTCGTCAGGGTGGTGGTGGTGGTCTTGCCGTGGGTGCCGGCGATGCCGACGACCTGCCCCCGGTTGACCACCGCCCCGAGCGCCTGGGCGCGCTTGAGCACGGGGATGCCCATGGCCCGCGCCGCCGCGATCTCGGGGTGGTCCTGCGGGACGGCGGCGGTCACCACCAGCGCGGCGCACCCCTCCAGGTGGGAGGGATCGTGCCCCGTGCACACCTCGGCGCCCGCCTCGCGGAGCGCCGCCGCGGCGGGGGCCGGGTGCAAGTCGCACCCGGTGACCCGCGCGCCGGCGCGGAGGAAGAGCTCGGCCAGGGGGGTCATCCCCGCGCCCCCGATCCCCATGAAGTGGACCGGGCCGCGGTCGATGATCTCCGCCGGTTCGAAGGGGCTCAATATAGTGGCCGCATGCGGGGTGGAAAAGGGATTCGGGTCACGCCGTCCGCGCGTCCACGAGACTCGCCAGCCGCTCGGCGATCAGCGCCGCCGCGTCGGGGCGCCCGCGGGCCCGCGCCCGGGCCGAGAGCGCGTCGCGCCGCGCCGGGTCGCCGGCCAGCCCCACCAGCTCGCCCCACAGCCGCCCGCTCCCCAGCTCGGTCTCCTCCACCATCAGGGCGGCGCCCGCGTCGCGGAGCGCCACGGCGTTGTGGTACTGGTGGTTGGCCGCGGCGGTGGGGAGCGGCACCAGGATGCTGGGCACCCCCCAGGCGCACAGCTCGGCCAGCGCCATGGCCCCGGCCCGCGACACCGCCACGTCGGCGGAGGCCAGGGCGCGCGGCATGTCCTGGATGTACGGCACGGCGCGCACCCACTCCGCCCCGATCTCGGCCAGGCGCGCGGCGATCCCCTCGTAGTGCGCCGGGCCGGTGGCCCAGAGGACCTCGAAGCCCTCCGGGCGCGCCGGGAGCCGCCCCTCGGCCACGCCGCGGAGGTCGGCGAGGAGCGCCTCGTTGACGGCGCGGGCGCCCTGGCTCCCCCCCACCACCAGCGCCACCGTGCCGCCGCCCAGCCCGAAGTGCGAGCGGGACTCCGCGCGGTCCAGCGTGGGATCGGGGGGGCGGATGGGGTTGCCGAACTCCAGCACCTCGGTGCGCGCGCCGGGCTTCAGGTACCGCCTGGCCTCCGGGAACGCAAGGTGGAGCTGGCGGACCCGCCCGGCCATCAGCCGGGTGACCAGCCCGGGAAAGGAGTTCTGCTCCTGGAGCGCGGCGGGGACGCCGCGCACCACGCCCGCGAGCACCGCCGGGCCGCTGGCGTAGCCGCCGGTCCCCACCACCAGGTGGGGCCGGAACTCCCGGTACACCCGCGACAGCCCCGCCCAGGAGCGCGACAGCGAGGGGAGGAGACGCCAGTTCTCCCAGGGGCGCGCGCGGCGGATGGGCTCGAAGGGGAGGAGCAGGTGCTGCACCCCGCGCTCCGGGAGCACCCGGGCCTCCACGCCCCGCTGCGCCCCCACGAAGAACACCTCCGTGCGCGGGTCCCTCTCGCGCATCGCCTCCGCCAGCGCCAGCGCCGGGTACAGGTGGCCCCCCGTCCCCCCGCCCGCGAACAGCACCCGCGGCGCGCCGCCCGCCCCGGGCGCGCTCATCGCGGCACCGTCCGCGAGGCGCGCGCCACGCTGAGCAGCACCCCCACCGCCGCGAAGGCGGTGAGCAGCGCGCTGCGCCCGTACGACATGAAGGGCAGCGCCACGCCCGTCGTGGGGAGCAGCGCCAGCGCCACGCCCATGTTCAGGAAGGCGGAGACGGCGACCAGGTTGGTCATCCCGATCGCCAGCAGGTAGCCGAAGCGGTCCGGAGCGCGGGCGGCGATGCGGTAGCCCACCACCGCGAAGCCGGCGAAGAGCGCGACCACGAAGGCGATGCCCAGCAGCCCCCACTCCTCCGCGATCATGGAGAAGATGAAGTCGTTGTGCGGCTCCGGGAGGAACCCGAACTTCTGCCGGCTCTCGCCGAAGCCCACCCCGCCGATGCCGCCGGAGCCCACCGCGATCAGCGACTGGCGGATCTGGTAGGTGACGCCCGCGGGGTCGGCCGTGGGATCCAGGAAGGCGATGATCCGCTTCATCCGGTAGCTGGCGCCCTGGATCTGGCTCCACACCACCGGCACGGCCACCAGCCCCAGCAGGATGAAGTGCCCGATGCGCGCCCCCCCCGCGAACAGCACCAGCGCGGAGAGCAGCGCGATCAGCAGCGCCGCGGACAGGTTGGGCTGGAGGAAGACCAGCACCACCGTGACGAGCCACACCACCAGGAACGGCGCCAGCCCCTTGCTGAGCGAGCGCAGGCGGTCCTGCTTCTTCACCGCCATGGCCGCGGTCCACACGATCAGCGCGATCTTGGCGAACTCGGAGGGCTGGAACTGGATGCCGAGATTGATCCAGCGGCGCGCGCCGTTGACGCGCGGGGCGATGGACTCCGTCCCCGGCAGGATCACCAGCAGGAGGAGGAAGAGCACCGTCCCCAGGATCGGCCAGGCGGCGATGCGGTAGTGGCGGTAGTCGATGCGCGCCAGGATCGCCGCGCCCACCGCGCCCATCGCCGCGCCCATCACCTGCCGCACGGCGTAGAAGTGCCCCGGCAGCCCGTCCGACTGGGCGAGGAAGGCGCTGGCGCTGTACAGCTCGATGATCCCGAAGGAGAGCGCGAGCAGGGTGAGCAGCACCAGCGCGCCCGACTCCCACCCCTCGGCGCGGTCCCGCCCGGCCGCCGGCGCGTACCCCGCGGACGGGGCGCGCCCCGCCCCCCGGAAGATCCCGGGCACCCGGATCCCCGCCTTATGCGCGATGGTCGACATCGTTCTCCCCGGTGACGAGCTCCACGAAGCGCCTCCCCCTTTCCTCGTAGTTCCTGAACATGTCGAAGCTGGCGCACGCCGGGGACAGCAGCACCGCGTCCCCCGGCCGGGCGATCTCGCGCGCCCTCGCCACCACCGCCTCGAAGGGCCCGTCCACCCGCTCCAGCCGCACCCGCCCGCGGAGGTCGCCCTCCACCAGCGGCGCCGCCTCGCCGTAGGCGATCACGGCGCGGACGCCGCCGCCCAGCTCCGGGAGGAGTTCGCTGTACGGCTCGCCCTTGTGCGTCCCCCCCAGCAGCAGGACCGTGGGGCGGGTCATCCCCCGCACGGCGACCCGGGTGGAGGCGATGTTGGTGGCCTTGCTGTCGTTGACCCAGAGCACCCCGTCCACCTCGCCCACCGGCTCCAGCCGGTGCGGCGGCGCCCGGAAGGAGCGCAGCCCCCGCCGCACCGCCTCCGCGTCCGCCCCCGCCAGCCGCGCCACGATGGAGGCGGCCAGCGCGTTGGCGACGTTGTGCGGGCCCAGGATCTTCAGCTCGTCCGCGGCCACCAGCCGCTCCTCGGCGTCGCCGTCCAGCCGCAGCGTGAGCACGCGGTCGCCGGACAGGAAGCCGCCCCGCTCGCCCGGCTCCGGCCGCGACGCCACGCGGAAGTACCAGCGCGTCCCCGGCGCGCCGCCGATCAGGTCGCGGGCGCGCTCGTCCTCGGCGTTGAGCACCCAGCGGCTCTCCGGCGTGGCGCCCTGGAAGAGGCGCGCCTTGTCGGCGTAGTACGCCTCCACGTCCGGGTACCAGTCCAGGTGGTCGGGGGCCAGGTTGGTGAGCACCCCGATGGCCGGCGCGAAGTCGCGCGTCATCGCCAGCTGGAAGGAGGACACCTCCACCACCGCGACCTCCGGCTGCGGCTCGCGCAGCGCCAGCTCCGAGAGCGCCGTGCCGATGTTGCCCCCCGCCGGCGCATCCTTCCCCGCCTCCGTCAGCAGGTGCGAGGCGAGCGCGGTGACGGTGGTCTTGCCGTTGGTGCCGGTGATGCCGACGACCGGCGCGTCCAGCTGCCCGAAGGCCAGCTCCACCTCGGCGATCACCGGCACGCGGGCGAGCGCCGGGTCGCGCAGCACCGCCGCGGTGGGCGGGATCCCCGGGCTGAGCACGACCACGTCGCACCGGGCCAGGCGCTCCAGGTCGTGCCGCCCCGTCTCCGCCTCGCCGCCCAGGGCGCGCACGGCTTCGGCGGCCTCGCGCGCCGCCGGGCCGTCGCCCGCGTCGCTGGCGTAGACCGTGGCCCCGCGCGCCAGCGCCAGCCGCGCCGCGGCCAGCCCGCTGCGGGCCAGCCCCAGCACCCCCACGTCCCGTCCCGCCAGGGACTTCATCAGCGGATCTTGAGCGTGGCGAAGGCGACCAGCGCGAACATCACCCCCAGCAGCCAGAAGCGGAGGATGACCCGGTTCTCGTGCCAGCCGATCTGCTCGAAGTGGTGGTGCAGCGGCGCCATGCGGAAGATGCGGCGGCCCACGCCGGTGCGCCGCTTGGTCCACTTATAGTAGATGGTCTGCGCCGCCACGGATGCCGCCTCCAGCACGAACATCCCGCCCACGATGGCGAGCAGGAACTCCGCCTTGAGGAGCACCGCCACCGCCCCCAGCACCCCGCCGACGGCGAGCGAGCCGGTGTCGCCCATGAACACCTCGGCCGGGTGGGCGTTGAACCAGAGGAAGCCCATGCACCCGCCGGCCAGCGCCACGCAGAACACGGACAGCTCCCCCGCGCCCGGGAGGTAGAACAGGTTCAGGTAGTCGGACGAGTCCACGCGGCCCAGCAGGTACGCGAAGATCCCCATGGTCACCGCCGCGATCGCCGAGAGCCCGGCCGCCAGCCCGTCCAGCCCGTCGGTGAGGTTGACCGCGTTGGAGAAGGCGGTGATGACGAAGACCACGAACAGCACGTACGCCCAGGGCGTGAACGCCACGTGCCACGACTTGAAGAAGGGGATCTGCGTCCAGGTGGGCGGCACGTCGCCGAAGAGCCCCGGGGTGAGCACCAGGAACAGCCCCACCAGCACCCCCAGCGACACCTGCCCCACGATCTTGTAGCGCCCGACCAGCCCCTCCGTCTTCTTGCGGACCACCTTGAGGTAGTCGTCCATGAACCCCAGCCCGCCCAGCCACAGGATCACCACCACCGCCACCCAGGTGTACGGGTTGTCCAGCCGCGCCCAGAGCAGCGTGGGGATCACCGTCGCCATGACGATCAGCACCCCGCCCATGGTGGGCGTCCCCGACTTGCCGAGGTGCGTCTGCGGCCCCTCGGTCCTCACCACCTGACCCACCTTGAGGATGCGCAGCCGCCGGATGATCCCGGGCCCGAAGTAGAAGGCCACCAGGAACGCCGTCACCACCGCCCCCGCCGCCCGGAACGTCTGGTAGCGGAAGAGGTTGAAGATGGCGTGATATTCCGAGAGCCCGGCCAGCAGGATGAGCACCGTTTTCCGTGGCTGAAGTTTTTAGGTTACAGGGGACAGGTTACAGGTTACAGCCAGCGGGCCGCGCTGCGTCCGCCAGCAGTTCGCTTTTGCAGGCTATCCCCTGTCCCCTGTAACCTGTCCCCTGTCGTTTCCCCCGAAGTCCCGCTCCAGCAGCGGGAGCCAGCGCTCCAGCGACTCCCCGCGCGACGCCTTGAGCAGGATGGTCTCGCCGCCGCCCAGGCGGCCGGAGGCGGCGGCGTACGCCTCCACCGGGTCCACCACGGCCACCAGGCGCTCGCCCAGCGCGGCGGCGTGCGGCGCGAAGGCCCCGGCGAACTCGCCGGTGGCGACCACCAGGTCGATCCCCCGCCCCACCCGCCCGGCGATCTGCTCGGCGGCGCGGCGGTGCAGGGCCGGCGCGTGGTCGCCCATCTCGCGCATGGTGCCGATCACCGCCACCTTCGCCCCGCCGGCCGGAAGGCCGGCCAGGAGGTCCACCGCGGCGGCCAGGCTGGGCGGGTTGGAGTTGTAGCAGTCGGCGAGCACCTGCAGGCTCCCCACCGTGTGCCACTCGTTGCGCAGCTTGGGGCGCGGGACCCTGCCCAGCGCGCGGGCGGCGGACTCCCTGGAGATCCCCATCTCGCGGGCCAGGCCCAGCGCGAACAGGGCGTTGCGGACGTTGTGGCGCCCAGGGAGGGGGAGGTGGATGGGCACTCCCTCCCAGCTCCAGCGGGTGGTCCCGTCCGGCTGGATCTCGACGGCGGCCTCGCCGCCGTCGGGGTGCAGGTCGGCGCCCTCGCTGAGGCCCACCACGCGCACCCGGTAGCCGCCCAGCTCGGCGCGGCTCCGCTGCGGCAGCGCCGGCGGGTCCTCGGCCACCAGGGCGATCCCGCCCAGCCGCAGCCCCTTGACCATGTCCAGCTCCTCCTCCAGCACCCCCTCCAGGCTCCCCAGCCCCTCCAGGTGCTCCTCGCCGATGGAGGTCACCACGGCGAAGTCGGGCTCGGCGATGCGGGCCAGGATGGCGATCTCGCCGGGCTCGTTGGTCCCCATCTCCACCACCAGCACCTCGGCCTCGTCGGGCGCGGCGAGCAGGGTGAGGGGGACGCCCACCTGGTTGTTGAGGTTGCCCTCGGTGGCGTGGACGCGGAAGCGGGCGGAGAGCGCGGCGCGCACCAGGTCCTTGGTGGTGGTCTTGCCGTTGCTCCCCCCGATCCCCACCACCTGCCCGCGGTGCAGCCGGCGGCGGTGGCGGGCCAGGCGGCCCAGGGCGCGCAGGGTGTCCTCCACCTCGAACAGGCGCAGCCCCTCGGGCGCGTCGGCGGGGCGGCGGGAGACCACGGCCCCGGTGGCCCCCTTCTCCGCGGCCTCGCGCAGGAACTCGTGGCCGTCGAAGCGCTCGCCCCGGAGCGCCACGAACAGCGAGCCCGGCACCACCTTGCGGGTGTCGGTGGAGACCCCGGCGAACTCCACCGACTCGTCGCCCCTGGGGTCCGCCGCGCCCCGGGCGATCCAGGCGCGCAGCATCTCGTCCTCCAGCGCCGTCCGCACCTCCCCCACCGTCCACCGGAAACCGCTCAAGCCTCACCTCTGCCGGTAAATGTTTCCCGCTCCGCAAGGAGTTCCCGGATCACCGTCCGCTCGTCGAACGGACGGACCTCGCTCCCCCAGAGCTGGTACGTCTCGTGGCCCTTGCCGGCGAGGAGCACCACGTCCCCCTCGCCCGCTTCCCCGAGCGCCCGGCGGATGGCTTCCCGCCGGTCGAGGACGCGCAGGCGGGGAGCATGCCCCATGCCACGCTCCACGTCGTCGGCGATCCGCGCGGGGTCCTCGGTGCGGGGGTTGTCGGAGGTGACGACGGCCAGGTCGGCGAGCTCCGCGGCCACCCGGCCCATCTCCGGGCGCTTGCCCCGGTCGCGGTCGCCGCCGGCGCCGAAGACCACGATCAGCCGCCCCGGCGTGAGCGGCCTGAGCGCCCGCAGCGCCACCTCCAGGGCGTCGGGGGTGTGGGCGTAGTCGATCAGCACCGAGCCGGCGAGGCCGGGGGTGGGGACGCGCTCCAGCCGCCCCGGCACCTGCGGCAGCGACTCCAGCCCGGCGGCGATCTCGTCCGCGGCCCACCTCAGCCCGTGCAGCGCGGCGGCGGCGCCCAGCGCGTTGGCGACGTTGTAGCCGCCCATCAGCGGCAGGCGCACCGGCACCGAAGCGTCCGGCGTGCGCAGCATGAAGGACATTCCGCCGGGGAACGCCCGCACGTCCTCCGCCCGCACCTCGGCCTCCGCCTCCATGCCGAAGCGGACCGTGCGGCCGCGGGGGGCGCGCACCCCCCGCCACGCCGGGTCGTCGGCGTTCAGCGCCGCGACGCCCTCCGGCTTGAGCAGCTCCAGGAGGCGCAGCTTGGCGTCCCGGTACGCTTCCAGGGTGCCGTGGTAGTCCAGGTGGTCGCGGGTGAGGTTGGTGAACACCGCCGCGTCGAAGCGGGCGGCGGCCGCGCGCCCCTGGTCCAGCGCGTGGGACGACACCTCCATCGCAACCCCGCGCACGCCGTCGTCGGCGAGGCGGCGGAGCCACTGCGCGGTCTCCGTCGGCCCCGGCGTGGTCAGCCCCTCGGTGCCGGGGATCACGGCGCCGTCCGGGCCCACCGCGCCCAGCGTGCCGATGGAGGCCGCCGGGCCGCGCCGCCCCAGCAGGTGCCGGAAGATGGCCGCGCTGGTGGTCTTGCCGTTGGTGCCGGTGATCCCCACCAGCACCAGCTCGTCCCACGGGTCGCCGTAGAACGCCGCGGCGGCGTGGGCCGCGGCCAGGCGCCCGTCCGCCACCGTCAGCTGCGGCAGCGCGGCGTCCGGGTCCGCGCGCTCCACCAGCGCGGCGGCGGCGCCGCGCGCCGCCACGTCGGCCAGGTAGCGGTGCCCGTCTCCGCTGGTGCCCGCCACCGCGCAGAAGAGCCACCCCGGCTCCACCCGGCGCGAGTCCGCGGTGACGCCGCGGACCTCCACGCCGGAGGGCACATCGTGCCCCCTGAGGAGACCCCGCTCGGCCAGGCGCGCGGCGACCCGGTCCAGCCCGGCGCGCCCGGTCACTTCTCCGCCCCCAGCAGCGTCAGCGTGTCGCCCGAGGCGAGCCGCGCGCCGGCCTCCGGCTCCGTCCCGGCCACCCGGCCGCCGCCGCGCAGCCGCACGTGCAGCCCCAGCGCGTGGGCCCGGCGGACCGCGTCGCGCAGGGGGAGCCCGGCGAGCGCCGGCACCGCCACCGGGCGCCCGCGGGGAGCCGCGGCACGCCGTCGGCCAGGTTGAAGACGTAGGTGCCGCCCGAGGACGCGGGGGGCGGCGTGCGCCCGGCGGAGGCCGCCGTGGACACCGGCACCGCGTTGCGGGAAGCCACCAGCGAGGCGCCGTCCAGCGACGACGAGCGGGTGGCGAGAATGGCCTGCAGCATCTCGCGGGTCACCGGCGCGGCGATGGCGCCGCCGTAGTACTCGCCCCGCGGGCGGTTCAGCTTGACGAAGACGGCGAGCTGCGGGTCGCGCGCCGGGAAGAAGCCGGCGAAGGTGGCGGCGTAGCTCCCCGCCTCGTAGCGCCCGTCGGCGCCGGTGAGGCGCGCCGTCCCCGTCTTCCCCGCCACCTCGAAGGTGGCGAGCGACGCCCTGCTCGCCGTCCCCTCCTCCACCACCGCCACCAGCACCTCGCGCAGCGCCTCGGTGACCCGGGCGGGGAGGACGCGGCGCACCGCGCGCGGCTCCCACTTCCTCAGCGTCTCGCCGTCCTCGCCGCGCACCTCGCGCACCAGGCGCGGCTCCATCAGCACCCCGCCGTTCGCCAGGGCGCCGTACGCCATCACCAGCTGCAGCGGCGTCACCGCCATCTCGTAGCCGATGGCGAGGCTGGCCGGCGTCAGCCGCGACCACCCCGCCGGGCGCCGCAGCCGCCCCCCGGCTTCGGACGGGTACTCCACCCCGGTGGGCGTCCCGAAGCCGAAGTCGCGCAGGTAGCCGAACTGCTCCGCCGGGCGCAGCCGCGGAGCCAGCTTCGCCATGGCGACGTTGCTGGACTCGCGCAGCGCCTCGCGCACCGTCACGGCGCCCATGGCGTGAACGTCGGTGAAGGAGCGGCCGTTGCCGTCCGTCCAGCGCCCGTTCTCGGCGAACACCGTCTCGTCCAGCGACACCCTGCCCTGGGCCAGCAGCGAGGCCACGAAGAAGGGCTTGATGGTGGAGCCGGGCTCGTACGGCTCGGTGAAGCCGGCCAGGGTGCGCGCCCCGCCCGCCCGGCGCGACACCGCCGCCAGGATCTCCCCGGTGCGCGGGTCGGCCACCAGCAGGTCGCCGCCGTCCGAGCCGGTCCTGCGCACCGCCTCGCGGAGCGCGCCGTCGGCGATCTCCTGGAGGTCGAAGTCCAGGGTGAGGTACACGTCGCGCCCGTCGCGCGGCGGCACCACCGGCAGCGACACGGTGGCCTCCTTGCGGCCGAGCGCGTCGCGGCGCATCAGCGCGTAGCCGTCCTCGCCGCTCAGCAGGTCGTCCCACTCCTGCTCCACCCCGCCCAGCGCCCGCCCGTCCGCCGACACGAAGCCCAGCACCTCGCGCCCCACGTCGCCCTGCGGGTAGAAGCGCTCCAGCCGGCGCTCGGAGTGGATGCCGCGCACCCCCTCCAGCTTCTCGTGCTGCTCGGCGGTGAAGCGGCCCGGGAGCACCACCCACCTGCGCCTGGGGTCCGTGGCCCGGCGCGCGGCCCCCTGCGAGAGCCCCAGGGCGCCGCGCAGCGCGCGGGCGGCCTCGTCGCGGTCGCGCAGCTCGCGCGGGGCCACGGAGATGCGGAAGGTCTCGTAGCTGAGCGCCAGCGGGGTGCCGTCCCGGTCGAAGATCCCGCCGCGGCGCGCCGGCACCGGGGTGCGCGACTGCTGCTGGTCGGCGGCCTCGGCGGCCCACTTCTCCCCCTCCAGCGCCTGGAGCTGGAAGGCGCGCCCCAGCACCGCCACCGCCGCGATCCCGAACGACGACACCAGGATCCAGCGCCGCAGCGCCAGCCCGTCCCCGCCGTCCCTGGTGCTCCGCCCCGCGCTCCGCTCGCGCCCCTTCCGCCCGCTCATTCGCTCCCCTCCTCGTCGGCCGCGGCCACAGCCGCCTCGCGCGGCAGCGGCACCAGCACCACCTCGCTGTCCGCGGGGAGGTGCATGTCCAGCCTCTCGCGCGCCACCCGCACCACCCGCGCGCGGCTCTGCAGCGACTGGATGCGCGTCTGCAGCTCCAGCCGCGCCGCCTCCGCCACCGCCCGCTCCCCCTCCAGCTCGCGGATCTCGCGCTGCAGCGCCACGCCCCGGGTCTGGCGCCCCACCACGACGGCGAGCGCGCCCAGCAGGCACGCCAGCAGCGCCGCCACGCGCACGATCCCGCCGCCCCGCCGCCCGCCGCGGGGCCCGCCGGGGATGCTCGCGCCCGAGGGCGTCCGCCGCATGGCGCTCACGCCTTCCTCCAGGCGCGCAGCCGCGCGCTGCGGGCGCGCGGGTTCGCCTCCACCTCCGCAGGGGAGGCCGAGACGGGCTTGCGGGTGAGCGTCGCGCCCAGCGCCGTGCCGCCGCAGGCGCACACGGGGAGGCCGGGCGGGCAGGTGCAGGCGGTGCTCCAGTCGCGAAAGGCGTTCTTCACCAGCCGGTCTTCCAGCGAGTGGTAGGAAAGGACGGCGAAGACCCCGCCCGGGGCCAGCGCGTCGCGGAACCTGGGGAGCGCCGTCTCCAGGGCGTCGATCTCGCGGTTCACGGCGATGCGCAGCGCCTGGAAGATGCGGGCGCGGTCCCCCGCGTCGGAGCGCGGCCCCAGCGTCCGCCCGATCGCCTCCACCAGCTGGTCGCTGGTCGCGATGGGGCCGCGCTCCCGCATCTCCACCAGGATGCGGGCCAGCTTGCGCGAGCGCTTCTCCTCGCCGAAGCGGTAGAAGACGTCCGCCAGCTCCCGCTCGTCGGCGGCGTTGAGGAAGTCGGCGGCGCTCTCCTCGCCCCCCGCCCCGCCCGACATCCGCATGTCCAGCGGCGCCCCCGCGCGGAAGGTGAACCCCCGCCGGTCCGCGTCGATCTGGTGCGACGAGATCCCCAGGTCCAGCAGCACCCCGGCCAGCTCGCCCGCGCCGATCCCCGCCGTCTCCACCGCGTCCGCGAAGTTGGAGCGGACCGCCCGGAACCTGTCGCCGAAGCGGGCCAGCCGGGCGCCGGCCTCGGCCAGCGCCTCCGGGTCGCGGTCCACGCCCACCACGCGGGCCTCCGGGGCGCTCTCCAGGATGGCCTCCGAGTGGCCGCCCCCGCCCAGGGTGCCGTCCAGGAAGAGGCCCCCGCGCCCGGGGCGCAGCTCCGCCAGCACCTCGCCCACCATGACGGGGACGTGGTACCCGGAAGCGTTCGGCGTCGAACGTTCAGGCAAAGATCTGGTGGGTGAAGCGGTCGAAGTCGTCGGAGCGGGCCGGCACGGCGGCCTGGAAGCGCTCCGGGTCCCACAGCTCGATCCGGTCGATGGCGCCCACGACGAGCGTGGCGCCGCGGATCCCCACCGCCTCCTGGAGGCGCGGCGGGACGAGGATGCGCCCCTGCTTGTCGGGGACGACCTCCACTGCGTTGGCGGTGACGCTGAGAACGTACGAACGGGCCTGCGGCTGGAGCCTGAGCAGCTCGCGCAGGCGGGCCTCCACCTCCGCCCAGGCGGGCTCGGGATAGAGGGTGAGGGCGTTCTCGAAGACGTGCACCAGGACCAGGGGACGGTCCGGGTGGTCGCGGCGGAACGGCGCGGGAAGGTTGAGGCGCCCCTTGTCGTCGATCTGGTGCAGGTAGCTCCCGAGGAACCCGCTCATCCACCCCCCTCGCTACGGACGCCAGGTCAACCCACAGTCCCCCACTTCTCCCCACACGGCACCCAAGCTAACGGCTCCCGGGCCCAAGTCAAGGGCGCTCCGCCGGCCCCGCGGCGCGCCTCCCGGTGGCGCGCTTCCTGCTCGTGCGCGGGTGTCACGCAGGGTCCCGTTCCCCATCTGCGCCGAGGCGTCCGTGAACATCTGGATGGTGATGAACTCCCCCTCGCCCGAGGCCACGGAGGAGCTCCGCGGGGCGGTGGAGACGCTGCGCGGGGCCGGGCACGCGGTGGTCCCGCGGCTCACCTTCGAGCGGGGCGACGGGCGCCGCTTCGCCCGCGAGGCCGCCGACGGCGGGGCCGACCTGGTGATCGCCGCGGGCGGGGACGGCACCATCCACGAGGTGGGGAACGGGATCCACGACTACCTGGCCGCCCGGGCGCACGTGGGGGAGCCCGCCGGCCCGGAGGACGGGCCGCGCCTGGGGATCGTGCCGCTGGGCACCGGCAACGACCTGGCCGGCGCGCTGGACGTGCCCACGGACATCCACACCGCCGTGGCCTCGGCCGTGATCGGCCAGCCGGTCGCCATCGACGTGGGGCTGGTCAACGGCGAGGGCTTCCTCAACGTGTCCACCGGCGGCATCGGCGCCGAGGCCACCGAGGAGACCTCCGACGAGGTCAAGCGCCTGCTGGGCCCGGTGGCCTACTTCATCACCGGCGTCCGCAAGTTCGTGTCGCTGGAGGTGTCGTCCGCACGTTTCACCGACACCGGCGTGATCCACGACGGCCCCTTCCTGATCTTCGCCGTGGGGAACTCGCGCCGCACCGGGGGCGGCAACTGGCTCACCCCCCGCGCCGACCTGGGCGACGGCCTGCTGGACGTGGTCATCGTCAAGGAGATGCCGCGCCGCGACCTGCTCGCCATCCTCCCCGAGCTGCGCGCCGGCCGCCACCTGCAGCACCCCGCCGTCGTCTACAAGCAGGTGCGCTCTCTGACCGTGGAGTCGTCCGAGGAGCTGAGCGTCAACGTGGACGGCGAGCCGCTGGGCGGCCGGCGGCTCTGCTACAGCATCAGCCCCCACCGGATCTGTCTGTCGCTTCCCTGAATTGAAGGGCAGGATTCTGCCGTGGGGCCGCTCCGGAACCAGGCCAAACTGCCGGCCTGTTTCCTACGCGGGTCGCGGAGCCAGCCGAAACTGCCCGGCTGTCTCCGCTCCGGCTGCGGGAGCCCCGCCAAACTGCCGGCGGGTCTCCCTCCGCAGAAGATTTGGGGGGTACTGCGGGAACTGCGAACGGCGCCCGCACCTCGATCCCGAGGCAGGGGCGCCGTTCCGCACTTTCGCACTTTCGCACTCACGCACTGCAGTTCCCTACGGCATCGGCATTCCCCGCGGCCAGGGGCGCAGCACCGCGATTCCCACCATCACGATCAGCAGCACCACGAACAGCATCACCAGCGCCGTGAGGCACCCGGTGGGCCCGCACCCGCAGCCGCCGCCCGGCGGCTGGTGCTCGATGGCCCTGATCGGCGGGCTCTCGCCGGCGCCGCCGGCGGGGGGATCGTTGTCGCTGGGGGTCATTCGGCTGCCGCCTGGCTCCGGTGGTGTCCGCGCCGACTGACGGCGCGGAGGGCAGCCGCGAAGCTAGCCGTTCCCCGCCCCCCGCGCGAGAGCCCGCGTGAGGGATGCGAGCGCGAAGCGGCGAGACCCGCGGCAGTTTGCGGGGCTCGCCTCCGTTACGCAGCGTTGTTTGCTGCGTTACGGAGCCGCAGCCCGACCCCGCGTCAGCGGGGGCACGCCCGAACCCGCAGTTTCAGTCCGAAGACTTCCTGGACGACGTGATGAACGCCACCGCGACCACGATGACCGCCGCCGCCGCGAGCGTGCGCGCCGTCACCGGCTCGCCGGCCAGGAGCCAGCCCAGGAACACCGCCACCACCGGGTTCACGTACGCGTAGGTGGACACCTTGGCGACCTCCACGTGCCGCAGCAGCCAGATGTACGCCGTGAACCCCACGCACGACCCGAACACGACCAGGTAGGCCAGCGCCAGCAGGCTGCGCCCGCTGACCGCCGCCGGGTCGAGCCGCCCCCACTCGCCCGCCGCCGAGCCCACCAGCACCAGCAGCGCCCCGCCCGCGAGCATCTCCATGGCCGTGGCCTGGAACGGCGACTCCGGCAGCGCCGCCCGCCGCGAGTACACCGAGCCGATCGCCCAGAGCACGGACGCGAGCACCAGCACCCCCGCGCCGAGCGGGTCGGCCGCCCCGCCGCCCAGCAGCTCGGCGGGGCCCACCAGGATCCCCAGCCCCAGGAAGCCGACGGCGATCCCCGCCCAGGTGCGCCCCCTGGGCCGCGCTCCCCCGCCCCGCCACCAGTCCAGCAGCACCATCCACAGCGGCACCGTGGCGACCAGCAGCGCCGCCAGCCCGGAGGGGACCCGCTGCTCCGCCCACACCACGCCGCCGTTGCCCCCCACCAGCAGGAAGGCGCCCACCACCGCCGCCGCGCGCCAGTTGGCGCGGGTGGGCCGCGGCGCGCCCCGGGAGCGCGTCCAGGCGTACAGCGCCGCCCCGGAGACCAGGAAGCGCGCCCCCGCCATGAGGAAGGGAGGGATCGTCTCGATGGCGAAGAGGATCGCCAGGTAGGTGGAGCCCCACACCACGTACACCGCCGCGAAGGCCGCCACCACCTGCGCCCTCGACGCCGTCCCCGCCCCGCTCGCCCGCTGCAGCACTCCGACCACCCTGTTGCGCGTTCCCCGGCCGCCGCGCCCGACCCGTCCGGGGGCGTGCCGGGGGCAAAGATAACGCGGGCGCCCCCGGGGGGGGGGGGGGGGGAATATTTAGGGGGGGCGCCCGGGGTTTGGGTAACCCGGGGGCGCCCCGTCGGCCCCGCCGGTGCCGCCGCGCGGCTCAGCGCACGGTCACCAGCCTGCCGCCGCGCACCACGCCCATGGCGACCTCCTTGCCCGGCACGTCGCCGTTCCGGTCGAAGGCGATCCGGCCGGACACGCCCTCGTACGCGTCCACGCCCGAGCCCTCCACGCCCACCCTGGCCAGGTAGTCGCGGACGGCGCGGCGGTCCGTGCCCTCCTCCTGGATCGCCCTGGCGAGCAGCTTGATGGCGTCGTAGGTCATGGCGCCGCGGTGGTCCGGCTCCTCGCCGAACTTCTGCCGGTACGCCCGCACGAACGCCTGCGCCGCCTCCGAGGAGCGGTCGGGGAGGAAGGCGGAGCTGACGTAGATCCCCTCGGCGTCCGCCCCGGCGTCCTTGACCCCGGTCATCCCGTCGGCGCCCACCACCGGGCCGGTGAAGCCCAGCCGCCGCGCCTCGCGCACCACCTTGATCCCGTCGTCGGCCTGCCCGGCGATCACCAGCGCGTCCATCCCGGAGCGCAGCGCGCGCAGCAGGTACGGGTCCACCGCGCCGGGGTCCTTGACCGTGGCCGGGAGGTAGGGGTCCTGCGCCACCACCTGCCCGCCGGCGGTCCTGAACGCCTCGGCGAAGGTCTCGGCCACCCCGCGGCCGTACTCGTCGTTGGTGTACAGCACCGCGGCGCGGCGCTTCCCCAGCCGCGCGAAGGCGTGCTGCGCCACCACCGGGCCGTGCCGCAGGTCGCTGGGGCACACGCGGAAGGTCCAGTCGCCGGCGCCGGTCACCAGCGGGCTGCTGGAGGCCGGGGAGATCTGCGCCACCGGCGAGCTGTCGTGCTCCCCCTCCTCCTCGTTGTAGATCTTGGCCGCCGCCAGCGTCGCCGCCGAGTTGACGTGCCCGATCACCGCCACCACCTCCGTGCTGTCCCGGAGGAAGCCGGCCACGGCGATCGCCTTCTCCTTGTTGCCCTCGTCGTCCCGCGGCACCAGCCGCAGCTTGCGGCCGTCGATGCCGCCGCCCGCGTTGATCTCCTCGACCGCCATCTCGGCGGCCAGCTTCATGGAGCGGCCGTTGGCGAGGCTGAGCGGGCCGGCGATGCCGACGGGGATGTCGCCCCCCGAGGCGGCGTCGCACCCGGCCAGCAGGGCGAGCGGGAGCGCGATCCAGCGGCGGACCGGGCGAAGGACAGGTCTCATGCGTTCTCCGGTGTGGTGCACGGGCCGCGGCGCGCGGCCCCTTGGAAACGGGGGCGGAAAAAGGGGAAGTGCCTGCGGATCGGGTGAGGGGTCAGCCCTCGGGGTCCACCTCGCAGACCAGTTCGTCCAGCCAGGGCGGCGGCGGGCCCTCGGCCTCGTAGGCGGCGCGGACCTCCCTCACCAGGCGGCGGGCCGCGCCGCGGCGCCGGGCGGGCGTGAGCTCGCCCAGCAGCACCCCCAGCGCGGCGGAGGCCACCTCGGCGCTCATCTCCGCCTCACCGCGGGAAGCCTCGCGGACGTACCAGCGCTCCAGCTTCTGGCGGGTGGGGAGGTAGGGGACGGAGCCGTCCACGAACTTCTGCAGCCCGCTGGGGCTCATCCCCACTTCGCGGGCGACGCCCCGGAGCGAGACGCTCGCCATGCGGGCCATGATCACCGCGCGGAGCTGGTCGAGGGGAACGCCGCTACGCACGGACATTGACTGGCCCGGGTCCTCGCGCTATCTTGGGTTGTCCACTCTGTCCACTTTCGGCGGGATTACACTATCAGTTTATAGACCGAGGGGCGTCCGGGCAAGGCACCGGTCGTCCGAGGGGCCGAATCGGCGCTCGCTGCCCACAGATCGGTTTCGCTCATTTCTATTGCATTCGTGGACAGTCTCACACAGATTGTCGCTTAGCAAACGGCCGGACGGCCCACGCGCATCCCGGCCCCGCATCGAACCAGACCCGGAGGAACGCCCATGAAGCTGAAGCTCGCCGCCAAGGAGTCGGTGCGGCCCCGTCGGGCGGGGCGCAGGTCTCCGCCTCCGCCGGCCATCCTGCACGGCCCCGACGAGACGCTGGACGGCGTCTACATCCTGGACGAGATGCGCAACGGCGTGGGCGTGCTGCTCTGGCAGTCGCTGCACGACGTGATCCTGTGGGCGTCGGTGCCCCCCGGCGAGCGCCGCGGCCTGTTCCGGCCGGAGTCGGTGCGGCGGCGGCTGGGCGCGCTGGTGGCGCTCGGCGCGGATCCCGTGCTGGAGGCGGCGCTCACCTCGCTGGCGGCGCTCTCGGCGGAGCCGGACACAGCGCGCCCGGAGGCGGTGGGCTCGGTGTGCCTGCAGATCGCCCGCTGGGCGGACGCCAACGGCTCCGCGGCGACGGCGCTGGCCTTCGCGCAGGGCGCGGCCATGGCCTCCCCGGGCGACGCCTCGGCGGGGCTGCTGGCCGGGACCCTGGCCCGCAAGCTGGGCGAGCGGGCCCGCGCTGAGACGTGGCTGCGCCGCACCATCGTGCTGGGGCGCAGGAACGGCGACCGCATGTCGCTCTTCCAGGCGTGCCTGGTGCTGGGCGAGATGCAGGCGGAGCGCGGCGACGTGGAAGGCGCCCGCGGCCTGTTCCTGCGCGCCTTCCGCGGCGCGCGCCGCAGCGGCTTCCGCGAGATCAAGGCGCAGGCGCTGCACGGGCTCTTCCGCCTTGCGGCGCAGGGAGGCCGCGCGGACGAGGCGGACGGCTACGCGCGCTCCACGCTGCACGCCTACGGCCGGCGCCACCCGCGCGTGCCGCAGGTGGCCCGCGACATCGGCACCTTCTGGCTGGAGCGCGGCAAGTACAACGAGGCGCTGGCGGCGCTACGGCTCCTGCTCCCCTACGCGCGCCGCCCCGCCGACCGGGTGGAGGCGCTCGCCGCCGTGGCCCGTGCCGCGGCCGGCGCCCGCAACGAGGAGGCCTTCGACGACGCGGCCGGCGAGGCGCTCCAGCTCCTCCGCCGCACCCCGCCCGAGGAGATGAAGAGCCGCCCGCTGCTGGACCTTGCCCGCGGCGCCGCCGAGATGGAGCGCTGGGAGAGCGCCGAGCGCGCCGCCCAGCTCGCCCTGGACGCCGCCGTGCGCTCCGGCGAGGACCAGGCCTCCAGCGGCGCCGAGGCCCTGCTCACCGCCGTCTGGACCCACGGCGGCGGCATGCGCTACCAGCACGCGACGGCGTAGCCTTCGCGACTCACGAAAACGAACCGGCCCTGCACGGCGATGGCGTGCAGGGCCGGTTTGTCTTGCTACGGCGCGCTTCGGACGGCTCCGGTGTTCGGGGTCGGCCGGGGGAGTCTGCTCCGGCAGTGCGAAACTCGCCCACCGCTGGAGTGAGGGCCGGATCACGCTGGCTTCGAACAAACGCACCGCCTGCGCAGCCTCCCCCGACCTCCCTGCGCAGATCCCTGAACTGCAACGGCAACGGCAGTTCTCCCCTCCCTCGCTTGCGGGGGAGGGGCCGGGGGTGGGGGGCCGCCACAGCGCGCCGATCCCGAACTCCGGGAAGCCCTCCCCCAGAATTGGGGGAGGGTGGCGAGCCTCAAGCGAGCCGGGTGGGGGCCCCAGCGGACGCCAGCGCGAGCCCCGCGTGAGGGATGTCGGCCCGAAGGGGCGAGACCCGGCGGCAGTTTGCCGGGGCTCGACTCCGTTGAGCAGCGTTGTTTGCTGCGTTACGGAGCCGCAGCCCGACCCCGCGCCAGCGGGGGCACGCCCGAACCCGCCGCCAGGCCGTTCACGAGCAGGTCTTCTTCGCGACGGAATCCCGCAGCACGTACCCGCTCGCGCCCCGCTGGAACTCCAGCTGAAAGAGCCTGTCGCACAGCACCGGCGGCACGTAGTTGTTGGCCGTGACGGTGGAGGTGACGTGCATGGTGAGCCGGTCCGGCGCGCGGCTGGCCAGGTTGAGGTGTACGAACACCCCGTTCTTGGGCACCCAGCAGGAGGTGCCCAGCTCCATGTCCAGGCAGTTGAAGGAGCTGTCCGGCACGGTGGGGACGAACGGCCGGTCCACCGCCTGGGCGATCCGGTCGGTCTCCACGATCTCGCCGGTGGCGCGCAGGCTGCCGCCGCGGAACGACCTGACGTCCAGGTACAGGGGACCCTGGGCGCTCCCCGGGGGCGCGGCGCGGCGGGCGTCCCGCTCCGAGAAGCTCACCGTCTGGCGGACGACGTCCAGGTACTCGTCCTGGGACGGGGCCTCGGAGCCGCACCCGGCGGCGGCGAGCAGGAGAATGGACGGGAGGAGCCGTTTCATCGCGCGGGGAGCAGGGTTCGGTTCGCGTGAGCTGTCCATGTGCGTCGCCAGGGAGTACATTAGCGCCTGCGCAAGGGTCCGCGAAAGGCCCGCCGCCGCCCCGAACCGCCGCCGTCGTGACATGAGACTCTGGAAGCTTACCCCCCGGCACGACTCCCTCTGGTGGTGCGTGGACGGCAAGGACCCCTGGCAGCCGCACCAGGACAAGGCGTTCGGCTTCGTGGTGCGCGCCGAGAGCGAGGAGGAGGCCCGCTGGCTGGCCCACGAGAGCGGGGGCGGCGAGAACGAGGCCCTCCCCGGCGTGCGCCCCTGGGTGGACGAGCAGTACTCCACCTGCGAGGAGCTCCCCGCCGCCGGCCGCCGCGGCGTGGTGCTGGTCAACTTCCGCCACGGGGGACGGGTTTGAACTGCTGATTCGGGCGTGCCCCCGGCTGGCGCCGGGGTCGGGCTTCGGCTCCGCAGCAGACGATACGACCGTCTGCAACGGAGTCGAGACCCGGCGGAAACTGCCCCGCCGGGTCTCGCCCCTTCGGGCCGTAATCCCTCACGCGCAACTACGACAAACGGCGGAACGGCGCACCTCGCGCCGTTCC
>JBFMFL010000209.1:0-12584 GCA_040752145.1 Gemmatimonadota bacterium | reverse complement strand
GCAGAAGGCGGCGCCCAAGAAGGGCGAGGGGCCCGCCTCCCGGACCCCGACGCCCGCCACCGGCCGCAACCCGGACCCGGAGTCGCCGGGCGGCGAGGGGCTGGCCGTGCGGACCGAGGGCGCCGAGTTCGTGGACCCGGCGTACCTGGCCAACATCATCCGCCAGCTGAAGCGCTACTTCCGCCCGCCCCCCGGCGCGCAGACCGACGTGGCCGAGGTGCGCTTCTGGATCAATCGGGACGGAACGGTGTCCGAGATCGCCGTCGGACGGACCCGGGGGAGCTTTCAGTTCCGCGCCGCCGCCATGGAGGCCGTCGAGCAGGCCGGGCTCGCCAAGGCGTTCGGCCCGCTTCCCCGTGCCTACCGCGGCAACCGCCTCCCGGTGTCGTTCACCTTCGAGCCCGAAAGCTGACCCCTCCGCGATGACACTCGGCACCCGCTACACGACGGCGCTCCTCGCCCTCCTCCTCCTGGTGCCGGGGCTCCCCGGCGCCCTGCGCGCGCAGGACACGGTGATGGTGCAGCTGGGCCTCACCTACCGGCCCGGCTCCGAGCCGGGGTTCCTGGTCCTCCCCTTCGCCGCCGCCGCGGGCTCCGAGGGCGCCGCCTCCGCCGTGCGGGCGATCGTAAGGCAGGACGTGGACTTCAGCGACCGCTTCCGGGTGCAGGACGCCCCCGCCAGCACGCGCCCCGTGGCCCCCACGGCGGTGGGCGAGTGGGCCAACCGCGGCGCCGACTGGGTGCTCGCCGGCGACGTGCGCCCGCAGGGGAGCGGTCTGGCGCTGCGCCTGGCGCTGCTGGACGCGGTGTACGGCACCGTCAAGGGCGAGCGCACCTTCCAGGTCCCCCGCGCCGCCGACCGCGGCTTCCGCATGGCCGTACACGCCGCCGCCGACGAGGTGGTGCGCTGGGCCACGGGCGAGCCCGGGATCGCCGCGTCGCGCATCGCCTACGTGCTCCAGGGGCGCGGCTCCAAGGAGATCTACCTGGTGGACTGGGACGGTGAGAACGTGCAGCGGGTGACGGGCGACGGCTCCATCGCGCTGTCGCCCGCCTGGTCCCCGGACGGGGCGCGCATCGCCTACACCTCGTTCCGCAGCGGCATCCCCGCCCTGTACGAGCGCAGCCTGGCCACCGGCCAGGACCGCGTGGTGTCGCAGCGCGACGGGCTCAACATCACCCCCGCGTACTCGCCGGACGGCCGCACGATCGCCTTCGCGGCCACCGTGGGCGGCAACACCGAGGTCGCGGTGTCCACGGGCGGCGGCTTCGAGGCGCTCACCCGCGGGCGCCGCTCCGACTCGCTGTCGCCCACCTTCTCGCCGGACGGCTCGCGCATCGCCTTCGTGTCCAACCGGCTGGGCGAGCCGCACGTGTACGTGATGCAGCGGGGCGGGGAGCCGCGCCTCCTTTCCGAGTACCGCTACGGCACCGCCGGCTACAACACCTCGCCCGACTGGTCGCCGCGGGGCAGCGCCATCGCCTACCACACCCGCGTGGGCGGCTCGCCGCAGCTCGCCGTGGTGGACGCCGCCGGGGGGCGCCCGCGCGTGCTCACCAGCCGCGGCTCCAACGAGGACCCCAGCTGGGCCCCGGACGGCCGCCACCTGGTGTTCGCCTCCGACCGCGACGGAGGCGGCCTGTTCGTCATCGACGTGGTGAGCGGCCGCACCCGCCAGCTCCTCCGGGGGCGCGGCTACGGCCTCCCGGACTGGTCGCCCGTGCTGTACCGCGCTCCGTCCAACCCGTCCGCCGGCCGTTGACAGGCCGACCGCGCGCCTCCCGGCGCGCCGCACCCGCCAGCCAGAGACAGAGGATCCGCCCGATGAAGCTCCGCCACGCCGCCGTGCTCGCCCTCGCCGCCGCCACCCTGGTCGGCTGCAAGAAGAAGCGCCCCACCGACGGCCCCGAGAACAACCTCGTGGCCGCCGATTCCGCCGCCCGCGCCGACTCCATCGCCCGCGAGGAGCAGCTCCGCCGCGAGCGGGACCGCGCCCGCGCCGACTCCCTCGCCCGCGTGGAGGCCGAGGCCCAGCGGGTGCGTGCCGCGCTCGCGGAGATGGTGTTCTTCGAGTACGACAGCTTCGACCTGACGTCCCAGGCGCAGGACGTGCTGCGCGCCAAGGCAGAAGTCATGCGCGAGAACCCGTCGGTGACGCTGCGCATCGAGGGCCACGCCGACCAGCGCGGCTCCACCGAGTACAACCTGGCGCTGGGCCAGCGCCGCGCCGAGGCGGTGCGCACCTTTTTGGAGGGGTACGGGCTGGACGCGGGCCGCTTCTCCACGCTCAGCTACGGCAAGGAGCGTCCGCTGGCCGAGGGCGAGGGCGAGGACACCTTCGCGCGCAACCGCCGCGCCGAGTTCGTGGTGACCGGGGGCGACTTCGCCCCGCGCGGCCGATGAGAGGGCGCCTCCTCCTCGCGCTCGGGCTGGTGCCGCTCCTGGGGGCGTGCGCCACCAAGCGCGACGTGCGCGACCTGCGCGACGAGATGGCGGCCATGCGCGCCGCCAACGACAGCGCCTTCCGCGAGGTGCAGCGGCAGAACCGCGCCCTGCTTGACTCCCTGTCCGACCACAACGCCCGCCTGCGCGGAGACCTGAACAACCGCTTCCTCCAGGTGGACCGGCAGCTGGTGCAGATCCAGGAGCTGACCGGCCAGGGCCAGCAGCGCCTGCAGGAACTCCGCGAGCAGGTCGACGCCCGCGCCCGGCAGGAGGCCGCCCGCCAGGCCGAGGCCGCCTCCGCCGGCTCCGACACCGCGGCGTCCGCCGGCGGGAGCACCGCCAGCGCCGACGAGCTGTACAACACCTCCATGGCCAGCCTGCGCCGCGGCTCCCTCCAGACCGCCCGCGCCGGCTTCCAGGAGTTCCTGCGCGCCTACCCCGGCCACCGCCAGGCGCCCGACGCGCTCTTCTACGTGGGCGAGACGTACAACGAGGGCAAGGACGTGCAGAATGCCCTCCAGACCTACGCCCAGGTGGTGCAGCGCTACCCGGCCTCCCCCCGCGCCGCCACCGCCCTCTACCGCGCCGGCACCATCGAGGCCGGCCGCGGCAACCGCGCCGAGGCGCGGGCGCTGTTCAACCGCGTGGTGCAGTCGTACGCGCGCTCGCCGGAAGCGACGCTGGCCCGCGACCAGCTGGCGAAGCTGCCGCGCTCGTAGCCGTTTCTTCGAGTTCCGACGGGCCGCTCCGGAGCCCGGCCAAACTACCGGCCGGTCTCCTGCGCGGGCTCCGGGAGCCACCGGAAACTGCCCCGGTGTCTCCCTGCGCCGGGGTGAGCCAGCCGAAACTGCCCGGCTGTCTCACCCCGTACAGCTTTTTGTGGATACTGCGGAACTGCAGGGTGGCCCGGCCGTCCTCGCGTTTCCTCAGCCTCCCGGCTCCCGCAGAGCTGCCAGTGGCAGGTCCCGCGCATCGGCCCATGCCTCCCACTCCGCCGCCGTCCGCGCCCGAAGCGCCGCCGCCAGCGCCTCGCGCGTCAGCTCCGCGACGCCCAGCGCTTCCCGCAGCCTCGCCGCGAAGTGCGGCTCCAGCGCCGCGACGGCGACGTGTCCCTCCCGCGCGGCGTACACGCCGTACGCGGGGAGCCCGCCGCCCAGCAGCCCGCCCGGCGCGGTGAGCCCGTGCCGCAGCGGCGCCGCGAAGTCCTCCGCCACCTCGGCCAGCGCCACCTCCGCGTAGCCGGCGTCCGCCCCGCGCTCCCGCGCCAGCAGCAGCCCCAGCGCCGCGCCCACCACCCGCTCCGCGCTCGCCAAGTCGGCCAGGAGCGTGCGTGGGAGCCCGGCCGGGTCCGCGAGCCCGTGCGCGGCCTGGTAGGTGAGGTCGTGCCCCGCGCGGTCGCGCTCCGCGCCCGGGTACCCGAAAACGGCCACCTGGCAGAGCCGCGGGTGCCGCGCGCGCAGCGCCGCCCACCCCAGCCCCAGCCGCTCCAGCGCCGACAGGCGCGAGGAGGTCACCAGCAGGTCCGCCCCGGCGAGCAGCCCATCCAGGGCGGCGCGCCCCGCCTGGTCCTTGAGGTCCAGCCGCATCACCTCCTGCCCCCGGGCCAGCTCCCGGTACCACGCCGCGCAGTACGCCTCCAGCGGGTCGCCCGCGGGCGGCTCCACCTTCACCACGCGCGCGCCGAGCGCGCACAGCCGCGCGCACGCGACCGGCCCCGGCACGTTGGCCGCCAGCGAGACCACAACGAGGCCACGCAGGGGAAGGGAAGCCGGGTAGTCGTCGGACACCATGGCAGCGGCACGAGAGTGGGAGCGAAAACGAGGAATGCGGCGGAGCCGCGTGAGGGATTTCGGCCCGAAGGGGCGAGACCCGGCGGCAGTTTGCCGGGGCTCGACTCCGTTACGCAGCGTTGTTTGCTGCGTTACGGAGCCGAAGCCCGACCCCGCGCCAGCGGGGGCACGCCCGACCCAGCAGTTACCCATCCGTCCAGAAAACGTCAAGGGCGCCCCAGACCGGGACGCCCCTGAGCTCACCAGCCGTGTTGCAGCCGGGAAGAATCAGCCGCCCGCACCCACCTTGGTCGCCACGCGCTCCCCGGAGATCGGCTTCTCCAGCGGCACCTGCGGCCCGGTGGGCACCTTCAGCGAGGCCCCGTCGGGGATCGCCTGGATCGCGCCCTCCTCCAGCCACGCGTATTTGCCCTTGAGCACGTCCTGCGCGACCCGGTAGGTGGGGTCGTCCGCGTTGGACCACAGCTCGTTGAACAGCTTGCGGATCCGCAGCCGCGCCCGGAGGCACGCCAGGTCCGCCAGCCGCATCGCCTCCGCGCCGTGGGGCTCGTTCCGCATGCTCTGCGCGCGCACGCACGAGGCCGAGATGGCGTACAGCTCCGCGCCGATGTCCACGAAGCGGCCCAGCAGTGCCTGCTTGCGCTCCAGCTTGGCCTGGTACTGCGCCATCGCCCGGAACATGCTGCGGGCCAGCTTGCGCGAGGTGCGCTCCGCGTAGCGCAGGTGCTTGGCCAGCCGCCCGAACTCGCCGTACGAGGGGAGCTGCCCCTTGCCGAAGAACTGCTTGGGGAGCCACCCGGCGTAGAACGCCCCGGCCTTGGCCATGGCGCCCACCTTCGTCCCCATGCTGGCCTTGGGGTTGATCAGCTCGCCGGCCACCGAGAGGTGCGTGTCCACCGCCTCGCGCGCAATGAACAGGCGCATGATCTCCGAGGAGCCCTCGAAGATGCGGTTGATGCGGAAGTCGCGCAGCATCCGCTCCACCGGGATGGGGAGCTCGCCGCGCGCCGCCAGCGAGTCCGCGGTCTCGTAGCCGCGGCCGCCGCGGATCTGGAGCAGGTCGTCCACGATCCGCCAGCCGATCTCCGTGGTCCACAGCTTGGCGATCGCCGCCTCCAGGCGGATGTCGTTGCGCGCCTGGTCGGCCAGGGCGGACGACAGCTCGGCCATGGACTCGATGGCGAAGGCGTCCGCCGCCATCCCGCCGAGCATCTGCGCCACCGCGTCGTGCCTGCCCACCGGAGCGCCCCACTGCACGCGCTCCGCCGCCCACTTGCGCGCCACCTCCACCGCCACCTTGGCGCCGTACGCGGCGCTCATGGGGAGGGTGAGGCGGCCGGTGTTCAGCGTCATCAGCGCAAGCTTCAGCCCCTTGCCCTCGCCCCAGATGATGTTCTCGCGGGGGACGCGCACGTTGTCGAACTTGATCACCGCGTTCTGGATCGCCTTGAGGCCCAGGAAGCGGCAGCGGTGCGTGATCTCCACCCCCGGCGTGTCCACCTCCACCACGAACGCGGTGATCTGGGGGATCTCCTTGCCGTTCTTGACCTTGGGGGGGGTGCGCGCCATCACCACCAGGAGCTCGGCGATGGTGCCGTTGGTGCACCACAGCTTCTCGCCGTTGATGATGAACGCGGAGCCGTCCTCGGTGGGGGTGGCGGTGGTGGTCATCGCCGCGGGGTCGGAGCCCACCTCCGGCTCCGTCAGCGCGAACGCCGAGACGGCGCCCTTGGCCAGGCGGGGGAGGTACTTCTTCTTCTGCTCCGGCGTCCCGAACATCTTCAGCGGCTGCGGCACGCCGATGGACTGGTGGGCCGAAAGGAGCGCCGTGAGGTTTCCGTCCTTGCTGGTCACCATGCCGATGGTGCGCCCGTATCCCACCTGCGACAGGCCGATGCCGCCGTACTCCTCCGGGATCTTGAGGCCGAAGGCGCCCAGCTCGCGGAGCCCGTCCACCACGTCGGCGGGGAGCTCGCCGGTGCGGTCGATGGCGTCCGAGTCGACCTTCTCCTCCATGAAGCGGCGCAGCTTGGCGATGTACGCGTCGGTCTTGCGCTTGTCGTCGGGCGACTGCTGAGGGAACGGGTCGATCAGGTCCAGGCGGAAGTTCCCCAGGAACAGCTCCCGCACGAAGCTGGGCGCGGTCCACTCGGTTTCGCGAGCGGCCTCGGCGACTTCGCGGGACTCCTGCTCGCTGGGAGCGTTCCGGCCGTTGGTCTCACTCATCAGTCCACTCTCCTCGGTGTGGGGTCGGTACCCGCCGCGCGGCGTCTCGTGCACCTTCGAACGCTCTGCGACCCCAACTTAGGAGTGAGCCAGGTTCAGGCAATAGAGCCCCCGGCGCACGGACGTCCCGGGTGCCGCGCCGGAAGTGGACGGAAGCGCGGACGGGCGGCCGCAAACGTACGACGGAGCCCGGCCGCGGGGTCCGGGATTCCGGACGTGGCGGTTACCGTGCGCTAAACGTCCGGAAAGGATCTGTGAATGGTAGGTAAGGATTGGGTGCGCCTTCGGCGGGGGGGCTAGCTTACCACCAGGCTCGCCAAAGCTCCGGTGTCACTCCCCCCTCATGAAGGACGCACCCCATGAAGAACGCTCGCCTGCTGTTCGCCCTGCTCGTAGTCGCCGGTGCCGCGGCCTGCTCGGCCGCCGAGCCCATCGGGCCGCTCCCGGAAGGCCCCCGGAACAGCACCTACCTGGGCACCGGGGCCGGCACCCCGACCGACACGACCAAGACCACGACCAACCCGGCCTGACGGGGCCGGCCCGGCCGACGCGGCCGTGGGCGATCAGCCCACGGCCGCGAACTCGTCCAGGGTACGGACCAGGTCCGTCGCGAGCCCGTCCACCTCCGCGGTGACCTCGCTCGTCCTGGTCCCGACCTCCACCCTGCGCTCGTTGCGCACCGCCTCCAGGATCGACTGCGCGGTATGCTCGATCTCCGCCTGCTGGCGCGCGGCGGCGAGCTCCTCCGCCATCCTGGCCGCCTTCTCGGCCTCGGCCCAGTCGCCCAGGCTCGCGGCGCCCCGCGCGAGGTCGGTGAGTACGCCCGCGGCCTGCTCGCCCACGTCGGCGGAGCCGACCCGTGTCCAGATCTCCGGCCGCACCTCCTCGAAGTCGCTCCGGCGGCCGGCACCGCCGGCCGCCCGGGCGATGCTGCCCAGCGCCCCGAGCTGATCCAGGGGGCTGGTCATGTGCGGGAGGAGGGCCCTGAACACGGAGAGCGCCGGCGCGAACTGCCCCCGCTCCGTCCAGAAGTACGCCACGTCGTGGGCGAAGAACGGGATGCGCACGTGCTCCGGGTCGTACGCCTCGAAGGCGCTGCGCGCCAGCGCCTCCGCTTCGTCGTGCTGCCCGCTGCGGGCGGCGATGATGAACAGGTTGTGCAGCGAGTGGGCCAGCATGGTCCGCAGGCTGTGGCGCTTGGCGGCCCTGTAGGAGCGGATGTAGAGCTGCCGGGCGACGGGGAGGTTGCCGCGATTCCGGTACAGGGTGCCGAGCGCCTCGAACGCCTCGGCGTACGAGGCCCAGTCGCGCGCCTGGCGCGCCAGCCCGATGGTGCGCCGGAACCAGGTCTCGGCGCGCGCGAACTCCAGCCGCCGCCGGGCCACCTGGCCCACGCGCAGGCCCGCGGCGGCGTTGCCCGGGCAGGCGAAGGCCGCCGCCTGCGCGAAGGCGAGCGCCGTCGCCAGCGTACGGCGGGAGTCCGCCCAGAGCGAGATCTCGCGGCAGGCCAGCATCACCTGCTCGGACGAGGTCCCGGCGGGATCGTCAAGGATGCGGGCGATGGTGGCGAGCGCGGGAGCGATCTCGGGGTCCGGGTCGGCGGCCGCGATGGAGGCCGCGCGGCGCTTGCCGGCGCCCGGGCCGAAGAGGCCCGCGCGGGACTCGGGCGGGGTGACGCTGGACCACAGGGAGATGTCGCGGACGGCCTGCCACAGGACGAGGCCCAGCTCGCCGGTGTACTCGCTGAGGATCTCCGTTCCCTCCAGCGCCTCGGCGCCGTGCACGATGGCGGGGGGAACGTGCCACCGCCAGCGGCGGCGCGGCTTGCGGGGCGGGGCGTCGGGACGACGAGGCTGCTTCATTATGCGTCAGCTCCGGGCTGGCTCGGGAACCGGGAGGGAAATTCGGGCTATGCTGCGCATAGCATAACCCTGGGAGCGGGGATAATCCAGAGATTTTTGGCGGGCCAGGGGAAGGACGGCGCATTCGGAGCGGCAACATGTGCTCCGCGAACGGTGTCTCCGGCTCCCCGTCCACAAGGTAGCCCGGAACCCCCGGCCCGTCCATCCCGCGGGCGCGCGCCGGTGGCATCCGGCGTGCGTTCGTCGGCGCGGACCCTGACCCGGAGCATCCGACATGAAGGTTCTCGTCACAGGCGGTACGGGGGTGGTGGGGAAGTCCGCCGTGGACCACCTCCTCCGGCGCGCGCACACCGTCCGCCTCCTCTCGCGCCACGCGGACGAAGACGCCCGGCAGTGGGCGGAGGGGGTGGAGCCCCGGGCCGGCGACGTGGGCGACCCCGCCGCGCTGCGCGGCGCCGCCGACGGGTGCGACGCGGTGCTGCACGTGGCCGGGATCGTGGCCGAGAGCCCGCCGGAGGCGACCTTCGACAAGGTCAACGTGCAGGGGACCCGCAACCTGGTGGAGGAGGCCGCCCGCGCCGGCGTGCGCCGCTTCGTGTACGTGTCCTCGCTGGGGGCGGAGCGGGGCGCCTCGGACTACCACCGCTCCAAGAAGGCGGCCGAGGACGTGGTGGCGGCGGGCTTCCCGCGCGAGTGGCTGGTGGTGCGCCCGGGCAACGTGTACGGCCCGGGGGACGAGGTGATCTCGCTGCTCCTCAAGATGGTGCGCACCCTCCCGGCGGTGCCGCTGGTGGGCGCGGGGGACCAGCCGTTCCAGCCCATGTGGGTGGACGACCTGGGCGAGGCGCTGGCGCTGGCGGTGGAGGGCAGGGGCGGCTCGGGCGAGATGCTGGACATGGGCGGCCCGGAGCTCACCACCATGGGCGAGCTGTTCGACCTGCTCTCGGAGCTGACCGGCAAGAGCCCGGTGCGCATCCCGGTCCCCGAGTGGCTGGCGCGCTCCGGCGCCGGCGCCGCCGACGCGCTGGGGCTGGACCTGCCGGTGAACGCGGGGCAGGTGACCATGCTGCTGGAGGGCAACGTGGTGCCGCCGGGGCAGGCCAACGCGCTCACGGACGTTTTCGGGGTGCGGCCCACGCCGCTGCGCGAGGGGCTTCGCAGGCTGGCGGACGCCCTTCCCGAGCGGCTCCCCTCGGACGGCACCGGCGAGCTTCACCGCCAGAGCTACTGGGCCGACATCCGCGGGAGCCGGCTGGAGCCGCGCGACCTCCTGGAGCTGGTGCGCTCCGACTTCGACGGGCTGACGCCGGACGGGCTGGTCAGGGCCGGGGCGGAGCCGGGGACGCAGAAGCGGATGGAGGTGGGGGAGACGCTCACGCTGGCCATCCCGCTGCGGGGGAACATCCAGGTGCGGGTGGAGGAGGTGACGGACGAGGCGGTCACCTGCGTGACGCTGGAGGGGCACCCGCTCTCGGGGGCGATCCGCTTCTCCGCGACCGGGCAGGACGGAGCGACGCGCTTCGAGGTGCGGTCGTACACGCGCGCCTCGGACCTGGTGGACCGGGTGGGGATGGTGATGGGCGGGCACGCGGCGCAGGCGGCCACCTGGACGGGGATGGTGGAGGAGGTGGTGCGGCGCAGCGGCGGCGAGGCGGTGGACGGGGTGCACAGCGAGATGGACGCCGTTCCGGAGGAGGAGGCGGAGCGGATCGAGCGCTGGGTGGAGGAGATCGTGATGCGGCGGCGGCGGGAGGAGAGTCCGACTGCCGGGGAAGGACCGGCGACGGCGGGTTAGGGCGTGCCCCCGCTGACGCGGGGTCGGGCTGCGGCTCCGTAGGCGAGCAAACAACGCTCGCCAACGGAGTCGAGCCCCGGCAAACTGCCGCCGGGTCTCGCCCCTTCGGGCCGACATCCCTCACGCGGGGCTGGTGCTGGCGTCCGCCGGTTCGGGGCTACTCGCGGAGGTCGACGGTGTCCACGCGGCCGGTGCGCAGGTCGATCGTGCGCAGCGCGTGGTTGTTGGTGTCGGCGACCCATGCGCGGGCGCCGTCCGGGGCCACGGCGATGCCGCCGGGCTCCCAGAAGCGGGCCCGGTCCGGGGGGCCGTCGGCGAGGCCGGGCGCGCCGCTGCCGGCGAAGGCGCGGGCCTCGCGGGTGGCGGGGTCCACGCGCTTGACGCGGTGGTTGTAGGTGTCGGCCACCAGGAGGGAGCGCTCCGCGGGCCACCAGGCCAGGCCCTGGGCGTGCTGGAGCCGCGCCTCGTCGCCGGTGCCGTCGCGGTCGCCGAAGTCGAAGAGGCCGGTGCCCACGACCGTGCCGGTCCCGCCGCCGGGGACGGCCCAGCGGACGGCGGAGGCCTCCGCGTCCGCGAAGTAGACGCGCCCGCCGTCGCCGGCGAGGCCGCTGGGCTGGGCGAGCGCGGCCATCGCCAGGTCCGCGTCGTGCAGTTCCTCGGCGCCGGAGCCGGCCCAGGGCTCCGCGCGCCCGCCCGCCGGGTCGATCCGCCAGAGCTGGTGCGGGCCGGCCATCGCCGCGAGCAGCGCGCCCTCCGTCCACAGCAGGTCCCAGGGCGAGTTGAGCGGCGTGTCCCGCGCGGGTCCGCCCGCCTGGAGCCGCCGCGCCTGCTCGCCCGTCCCCGCCACCGTCCGCACGCTCCCGTCCCGCAGCGCCACAGCGCGCACCAGGTGGTTTGCCGTGTCCGCCACGTACAGCGTCCCCTCGACGGCGGCCAGGCCGTGGGGGGAGCGGAACTCCGCTGCGCCCGCCGGGCCGTCCGCCCACCCCGCGCGCCCGCTCCCGAACGTGCGCACCACCCGCCCGGAGAGGCCGTCGTCGGCGGCGTCCACCTCCAGCACGCGGTGGTGCCCGGTGTCCGCCACGAACAGGCGGCCGTCCGGCGCCGCGTGTACCTTGGCCGGGAAGCGGAGCACGCCGGGCGCGGGCGGCGCGGTCTGCGGCTCCGCCGGGAGCGGCGCGGACGCCCTGAGCTTTCCCGCCGCGCGCGCGTCCTCCAGCACCCCGTGCAGCAGCTCGGCGAGGCGGTCCGCGGTGGTCTCGCCGGCGCGGGTGTGGAGCACGTACCCGTCGGGCGAGACCACCACCAGGGTGGGCCAGGCGCGGACGGCGTACTCGCGCCAGGTGCGGAACTGCCGGTCGTTGACCACGGGGTGCCGCACGCCCAGCCGCTCGCAGGCGCGGGCGACGCTGGCCGTCTCGCGCTCGTTGACGAACTTGCCGGAGTGGACCCCCACCACGGCCAGCTCCTCCGCGGGGAAGCGCCGCTCCACCTCGTGCAGCTCGGGAAGGAGGTGCTGGCAGTTGATGCAGCCGTAGGTCCAGAAGTCGAGCAGGAGGACGCGCCCGCGGAAGTCGGCCAGGGCGAGGCGGCGGCCGGCGGTGTGGATCCACTCCAGCTCAGGACGGAAGTCGGGGGCGCGGACGGCCATGACCGGCGGGGTGGCGGGGGAGGAGGGGGCGGGCCTGACCTGCGGCCGAAAAGCAAGTTCCGGGCCCGGTTTTCGTAAGTGCAGATGAGACATGCGTTTGGCACGATCCTCGCTTTTCCGCCGCGGCGAACACCCGTTCACACGAACCCGCGAAGGCGAGGCACATGTCGATACACGGTAAGTGGTTGGCGGTCGGGGCGGTGGCGCTGGCGGGGGCGGCCGCGCCCCTCGCGCACGAGACCGAGGCGGCCCCCGCGCCGAAGGCGGACGCGGTGCGGCTGGTGGTGGACCTTTCCGACCGGCAGCTGTACGTGGTGCAGGGCGACGACGTGGAGCGCACCTACTCGGTGGCGATCGGCAAGCCGGCGCACCCCACGCCCCAGGGCGAGTTCAGGATCCGCCGCATCATCTGGAACCCGAGGTGGGTTCCGCCCGATGCCAGCTGGGCGAAGGGGAAGCGCGCGCGCGGGCCGGGCGACCCCCGCAACCCTATGGGCCGGGTGAAGATGTTCTTCAAGGAGCCCGACTACTACGTCCACGGGACCCACCAGGAGGACTCGCTGGGCCAGGCGGAGTCGCACGGGTGCATCCGCATGCGCAACGCCGACGTGATCGACCTGGCCAAGATCGTGATGGAGCACGGCGGCGAGAACCGCGAGCCGGGGTGGTTCCGGCGCGTGGTGAACCGGGTGACCCACACGCAGGACGTCCGTCTCTCGGATCCGGTACGGTTCGAGGTCCGCGAGTAGCCCCGAACGGGACGCAACCGCGTGGAGCCGCCGCACGGCGGCTCCACGCTTCTCTTTTGGAGGAA
>JBFMFL010000208.1:0-12590 GCA_040752145.1 Gemmatimonadota bacterium | reverse complement strand
CGCGCCGGCCTGAGGCCCCGGCGGGCGCGCCCGCCGCTTTCCCGCGCACGCGGCGCGCCCCCGGCGCTCCGCGTCCGCGCCGTGTTCCCGATCCCGGAGCCACTGCGATGAAGTCACGCCTCCCCCGTCTCCCCCTGCTGCTGGCGCTCCCGGCCGTGCTCCTCGCCGGCTGCGGGCGCGGCGGAGCCGGCGGCGCGGCCGCCGCCGACTCCGCCGCCGCGGCCACCGACACCACCAACCGCCAGGCGCTCGACGGCCTTTCCGCCCAGCAGGTGGAGGCCGAGGCCAGCTCCATGACGCCCGAGCAGGCCGAGGCGCTGGGGATCGTGGACAGCACCATCCATGTGGAGAGCCTGCAGAGCCCGGACGACAGCATCATCGCGCGCGGACGTCCGTCTCCCGCGCCGGCCCCGGCCGCCCCCGCGGCCCCGGCGGACACCGCCGCGGCGCGTCCCTGAGGGAGCGCCCGGCTCGCTGGACACGCCGGGGGCCGCCCGCTATCTTGGCGCCGCCAAGGAGCCGCCCAGCGGCTCACGCACCACCCTGAAGCGAGGAGATGCGCGTGAAGAGCATCGTTTGCGTGAAGCGCGTCCCGGACACCGAGACGCGCATTCGCATTGCCGGTGACGGAGGCTCGATCGAGACGGCCGGCGTCAAGTACGTCCTCAACCCGTACGACGAGTTCGCCGTGGAGGCCGCGCTCAAGCACAAGGAAGCGGCCGGGAGCGGCGAGGTGACGGTGGTGACCGCCGGGGGCGCCGAGAGCGCCGAGACGCTGCGCACCGCGCTCGCCATGGGCGCCGACGCCGCCGTCCTGGTGAAGACCGACCGCCCCGTGCAGGGGCTGGCCGCCGCCCGCGTCCTCGCCGAGGAGATCCGGGGGCGCGAGTACGACCTGCTCCTCTTCGGGCTGCGCGCCGTGGACGACGACCTCCAGGCGGTGGGCCCCATGACCGCCGAGCTGCTGGGGATCCCGCTGGCCAGCGCGGTCACCGAGTTCTCGGTGGAGGGCGGCAGGGTGACGGCGCAGCGCGAGATCGAGGGCGGGGTGGAGGTGGTAGAGCTGAGGCTGCCGTGCGCGCTCACCCTCACCAAGGGCGCCTACGAGCCGCGCTACGCCTCGCTCAAGGGGATCATGGCTGCCAAGAAGAAGCCGCTGGAGGAGAAGCCCGCCGCGGCCGCCGGCGACGCCGCTCAGCAGCAGCTCTCCTACCCGGCCGAGCGCCAGGCCGGCCGCATCGTGGGGCAGGGGGCGGACGCGGTGCCGGAGCTGGTCCGGCTGCTCCGCGAGGAAGCCAAGGTGCTGTAGGGGACAGGGTACAGGGGACAGGTTACAGCAAGCGGTTCGCGGCGCAGTCCGCAGTTGCTGGCTGTCCCCTGTAACCTGTAACCTGTTCCCTTTCCGTTCGACACCGACAGGAGTCACATACATGGCAGGCATTTTCGCGTTCGCGGAGGCGCGCGACGGCGAGCTCCGCAAGGTCGCGCACGAGGTCGTGACCGCGGCCCGCACCCTGGCCGACGCGCTGGGCACCGAGGTCCACGCCGTCCTTCTGGGCGGCGAGGGGACCGGCGCCGCGGCCGGCGAGCTGGGCCGCTTCGGGGCCGACAAGGTGTTCGTGGGCGAGACGGCGGCGTTCGACAAGTACTCGCCCGAGGGGTTCACGACCGTGATCGTGAACTTCATCGAGGAGCACGGCTGCGACGCCGCGCTCTTCCCGGCCACCTCGCTGGGCCGCGACCTGGCGCCGCGCGTGGCGGCCCGCCTGGGTGTGGAGTACCAGAGCGAGGTCACCGGCATCTCCGCCGAGGGCGGGCAGGTGACGGTCACGCGTCCGCTGTACGCCGGCAAGCTCAACGCCAAGTCCGTCGTCTCCGGCAAGCCGGCGGTGCTCTCGCTGCGCCCCAACACCTTCACGCCCCAGGAGAACGCAAAGGGCGGCGAGGTGCAGAAGCTGGACGTGTCGCTGGACGGCGCCGACTTCGGCGCGGTGGTGCGGGAGATCCGCGCCGCGGCCGGCGGGGCGCTGGACGTGTCCGAGGCCCCGGTGATCGTGTCCGGCGGGCGCGGCCTGGGGAGCCCGGAGAACTTCAAGCTGCTGGAGGAACTGGCCGCCGCGTTCAACGGCAAGGCCGCGGTGGGCGCCTCGCGCGCGGTGGTGGACGCCGGCTGGCGCCCGCACGCCGAGCAGGTGGGGCAGACGGGCAAGACGGTGGCGCCCACGCTGTACTTCGCCGTCGGCATCTCCGGCGCGATCCAGCACCTGGCCGGCATGCGCTCGTCCCGCTACATCGTCGCCATCAACAAGGACCCGGAGGCGCCCATCTTCAAGGTGGCCGACTACGGGATCGTGGGCGACCTGTTCGAGATCCTGCCGCGCCTGACGGAGGAGGTCCGCAAGGTCGTCCACTGACGGCTTCGCGGTCTTCCATGTGCTGTTCGGCCCCGGGGCGATGCTGCTCCGGGGCTTTTTCGTGCTGTGGCGGGCCGCTCCGGAGCCCGGACGATACTGCCGTCCGGTCTCCTCCGCGGGCTCCGGGAGCCCCGCCAAACTGCCGGCGGGTCTCCCCTCGCCGGAGTGAGCCTCGCACGGTACTGCTGTGCGAGTCTCCCTCCGTACATCTTCATACGGGTACTGCGGAACTGCAGGCCCCCTCCCCCCGGCCCCCTCCCCCGCAAGCGGGAGAGGGGGAGCACTGCAAGGGAGGCCCCACGGTATGCAGCGTACTTCGTACTCCGTACTGCCGTTCACTTTCGCACTCCCGCACTCCCGCACTTTCGCACTCCCGCACTTTCGCACTCCCCCCAGGGGTCGCCAAACCCCTCCGGCCCGTTGTATCTTCCGTCGAATCGCGATTCCCAGGAGGCATTCGTGAACGGTGAAGCGTCCGGCCGCGCCGGCGGGTTGATGCGGGCGGCGCGCGAGCGCGCCGCGGGGATCGCGCTGGCGGCGATGGCGGTGGCCCTGGTCGCGCTGGGGGTCAACGTCTACCTGCTGGTGCAGCTGCGGGGGGCGGAGCGGCGGGCGGTGGGGACGGCGCTGCGGGCGCTGGACCGCATGGCGGCGGGGGACGCCGTCGTCCGCTACCGGATCCGGCTGGCGGCGGGGACCCCGCTCCGGCTGGACATCCCGGTGGACGAGCGGCTGCGCGTCAACCTGAACACCCAGCTCCCCATCGACACGCAGGTGCGGGTCCCGTTCCGCTCGCCGTTCGGCACCCACCAGGTGACCATCCCCATCAACACCGTGATCCCCATCCGCACCGTCGTCCCGCTCCACGTGCGGCACACCTTCCGGCTGCGCACGCAGACCCGGGACGAGCTGGTGGTGCCGCTGGAGGTGCGGGTCCGCGACCTGCCGCTGGACGAGCTGCGCGAGTCCCTGAAACCCTGATCCCCATGAGAGTCCCCCTCTTCCTCCTGGCCGCCGCCCTGCTCACCGGGTGCGGGTCCGAGCGCCCGCGCGGCGGCGCACAGGAGCCCGCCGGCGACACCGCCGCGGCGGCCGCCGCACCGGCCGATTCCGTGGGCATCCCCGCGGCGTGGGATCTCGCGCCCGCGGAGGGCGTGGCGCTGCGCGCCGGCCCGGTGCTCACGGTGGAGACCGGGCCGCACGCGGTGATGTGGCGGGCGGGGCAGGCCCCGGTCCGGCCGCCGTACACCATCCGCGCCCGCATGCAGAAGCTGCACGGGCGGCTCCACGAGGGGTACGGCATCGTCTTCGGGGGGGAGGGGCTGGACGGGCCCGAGGAGGGGCAGCGCTACAGCTACTTCCTGGTGCGCGGCGACGGCACCTTCCTCATCCGCCGCCGTGCCGGCGCCGAGGTGCCGGTGGTGCGCCCCTGGACCTCCGACCCCGCCATCCGCCGCGACGCCGAGGAGTCGGGCGGGCGCCCCAACGAGCTGGAGGTGCGCGTCGCCGCCGACTCCGTGAGCTTCCTGGTCAACGGCAGGCAGGTGGCGCGCGTCGCCGCCTCCGAGGTGGACGTGGCCGGCATCCCCGGCGTGCGCGTCGCCCACCAGGTGCAGCTGCAGCTCAGCGACTTCGCGGTGGAGCCCGGCGCGGCGGAGGCGGGGGCGCCGCGGTGACGGCCGCCGCGCCCGTGCTGGACGGGGCCGGGGCGCGTCCGCGCGTCCTGGTGGTGGACGACGACCCGGCCATCCGCCGGGTGCTGGTGCGCGTGCTGGGCGGGGGCTACGACCTGCGCGAGGCCGCCTGCGGCGAGGAGGCCGAGGAGATGTTCGCCGCCGCGGGCGCCGACCTGGTGCTCTCCGACCTGCAGATGCCCGGCATCGGCGGGATGGAGCTGCTGCAGCGCTGCAAGGCCCGCGACGACACGGTGGCGTTCATCCTCCTCACCGGCGCCGGGTCCATGGAGAACGCCATCCACGCCCTCCGCCTCCAGGCCGACGACTACCTGCTCAAGCCGTTCAACCTGGACGAGGTGACGCTGGCGGTGGAGCGGGCGCTGCGGCACCGCGCGCTGCTGCGCGAGAACCGCTTCTACCAGCGGCACCTGGAGGACCGGGTCGCCGAGCAGGCGCGGGAGCTGGAGGACCTGTTCGTGGACGCCCTGCTCTCCCTGGCCAACGCCGTGGAGGCGCGCGACGACTACACCGGCAACCACGTGGGGCGGGTGGCGCGCCGGGCCGTCGCCACCGGGCGCGAGATGGGGCTGTGCGGCGACGAGCTGCGGCACCTGTGGGTGGGCGCGCTGCTGCACGACATCGGCAAGATCGCCGTGCCGGACGAGATCCTCCGCAAGCCGGCGCGCCTCACCGACGAGGAGTACGAGGTGATGAAGCGCCACCCGGAGATCGGGGCGGCCATCATGTCGCGGAGCGCCTTCCTGCGGCCGGCGCTCCCGGCGGTGCTCCACCACCAGGAGCGCTGGGACGGCGCGGGGTACCCGGCCGGGCTGCGCGGCGAGGAGATCTCGCTCCAGGGGCGCATCATCGCCGTGGTGGACACCTGGGACGCCATCGTCAGCTCGCGCCCGTACCGCGCCGGCCGCTCGCCGGAGACCGCGCTCGCGGAGATCGAGCGGTGCTCGGGGACGCAGTTCGATCCCGCCGTGGTGGCGGCGGTCCGGCGGGCGCTGGAGAAAGGGTTCCCGGAGGACCCCGCCGCGCCCACGCTGCGGTCGTACCCGGGCGACGGCGAGTAGCCGCGCCCCCCTTTCCCTGCGGGCGCCAGCGCCCGGCTTCAGACGGCTTCGGCAGCGGACGGACAGGCCATGCAGCGGGCGAACCGGGAAGGGAGGGGGCCGCTCCACATGCGGGTGGCGGGACGGACGCTCGGCTCGGCCCTGCGCGTGGTCCCGTACGAGCGGCGCTTTGCCGCCGCGCTGGCCATGGCGCGCACCCTCTCGCCGGTGCTGCACCGGCTCCTCGTCGGCGCCCGGCTCCCCCGCGGGCACACGGACACCCCCCTCGCCTCGGCCCTGTTCTCCGTCCTCGGCCACATGCACCGGCGCCGCATCCCCTTTCCGCTGCCGGTGCGCGTCGAGGGGTCCGCCGAGATCCTGGCGCCGCGCGACGGCCGCGGCCTGCTCGTGGTGGGCCCGTTCTCCGCGCTCAACTCGCCGATGATGCGGTTCCTGCACCGGCACCGGCCGGACATGACCGTCGTCACCGGCAACCGCCTGCGCTACGAGTGCATCGGCGACGAGGCGACCATCCCGGTCATCTGCAGGGGGCCCGCGTTCATGGTGGGGGTCCGGCAGGCGCTCGCGCGCGGGGGGCTGGTGGCGGCGATGATCGAGCGCTGGGAGCCCGGCCGCCGGACGGTCGGGTTCCCCACGGCTCGGGGACCCATGCTGGCCGCCGACGCGCTGGTGCGCCTGGCCGCGCGCTGCGACGCCCGCCTCTGCTTCGCGGCGGTCCGGCTGGACGGCGACGGCGCCGTGACGGTCGCGCTGGGGGCTCCCCCCGAGGGCGCGCCGCGCTCCGCCGAGGCCGACCTCGCGGCGTACGTCGCCTTCGTGCAGCGCCTCGTCGCCGCCTCCGCCCGGGCGGGCTGAGCCCCACCCGGCGCCGGACCCCTCGCCTCCCATGCGCGACCTCGACGACCTCTTCGCCGCGCTCGCCCGCTCCGGCTTCCGCCGCCGCTTCCGGCTGCGCGGGCCCGAGCTGGCGTACCTGCGCAGCCGCGGCCTCCCCGCGGTGATGGAGCACGCGGCGGGGTTCGTCGCCGCGCGCCTGGCCGTCGCGGAGCCGGACAACGACGGCAGGCAGACGCCCATGCGCAACCATCCGGCGTTCGTGGCGCAGCACGCCACCGCCACCTGCTGCCGCGGCTGCCTCCGGAAGTGGCACGGCATCCCCCAGGGGCGCGCGCTCACCGAGGAGGAGACGCGGCACGTGCTCGCGGCGATGGAGCGCTGGCTGCGCGGGCAGCTCCCGGACGAAATGCGGGACGGGCGCCCCGACCAGCTCAGCCTGGTGTGAAGCGCCGGCTCCCGGCGCGCGGAGCGTACCTGCCCGCGCCCGAGGTTCTGTGAATTGCCGCTCTTTTGACGTACTTTCTCCGGATTTCCTGATCCTCCCACTCGTCATTCCTCTCTTCGTCCGCCATGACCAGCGCCAGCCTTCTCGTCCTCCTGTTCGTCGTCGTGCCGGGCTTCATGGCCGACAGCATCTATCGTCTCACGTTCGGAGAACGGAGGCTCACCGACTTCGAGCGCACCGTTCGCAGCCTGATCTTCAGCGCCTTCGGTCTGCTCGCCTACCTGGCCGGGGCACAGGCGGTCCATGCGCTGGTAGGCCGCGTACGGGGGTACGACGGGCTCCTGGCGTGGATCGTCTCTCCGCCGTACCTGCAGGCGCTGGGCGACGCGGAAGGGAAAACGGGAGTGCTTCTCGGGTGGACGGCGTTCGTTCCATTCGTCCTCCACACCGTCGTGACGGTTCTCGTGGCGCTGCTCTGGGGGTGGGCGCTTTCGCGCCCATGGGTGGAACGGTGGTACAGCGAGAGCACCGGCCGCTCCACCGGGGGTAGCGCGTGGCAGATCCTCTGGGGACGGCTGCACGCCTCCGAGGCTCCCGCGCGGTGGCTGACGGTTCGACTGAGCGGCGGCCTGCGCGTGATGGGCCGGCTCCAGGTCGCAGACGACCTGCCGGATGAAAAGGACATCGTCCTGGGCGACCCCTGGTTCTGGAATGAGGAAAAAGGAGACTGGTTCGCCGAGAACACCCGGTATATCTTCATACCGGCAGGGAAGATCGAGAGCATTGCCCTGTCGCCGGGAGGACGCGAGGTCGCGCTGACGGGGTTTCTCGGTGAGATGATGGCCACAGCACACGGGGGGTACACGGATGACGGACCGGAAGAACACGGGGCCCAGCCTCTCGAACAACCCTGATTCCTCGGACAAGGGCTCGGGGTTCCGCCATGAGAAGCACGCGTACGTGGGGGAGCCGCTTTCCAACGTGCAGCAGATTCCACTGCCGGCTCAGGTCAACGTTCCCGTGAGAACGAACCGGTCTTCCTCGGACGAGAAGTAGCTCCCGTCCCACGAGTCCGCCCGCGCATCCCTCCTCCCGCACCGGGAGGAGGGATGCGTCGTTTCGAGCACGCACCGGGTTCTTTCGGCCTGGAGGCGGTCCGTCCTCGCTTGACCGCCCTTGACCCCCTGCCTAGAATTCGGATTCGGTGGCGGTTTCCATATTTGGCCGGCAATGACGCGGGGCCCCACGGCCCCGTTCGCATAGACAGGAGCAGGTCCCGATGTCCGAGTCCGAGCCGCTCGCGCCGCAGTACACGCCGCAGGAGAACGAGGCGCCCCTCTACCGCTGGTGGGAGGAGCGCGGCTTCTTCCGTTCCGATCCGGAGTCGGAGGCGGCGCCCTTCACCATCGTCATCCCCCCGCCCAACGTCACGGCCGCCCTGCACATGGGGCACGGCCTGAACAACTCCGTGCAGGACATGCTGGTCCGCTGGCGGCGGATGCAGGGGCGCGCCACCCTGTGGCAGCCGGGGACCGACCACGCCGGCATCGCCACGCAGAACGTGGTGGAGCGCCTGCTGGCCGCGGAGGGGAAGACCCGCTACGACCTTGGGCGCGAGGCGTTCGTGGGGCGGGTGTGGGAGTTCGTGGACAAGACCGGCGGCACCATCATCGACCAGCTCCGCGCCATCGGCTGCTCGTGCGACTGGGGGCGCACCCGCTTCACCCTGGACGAGGGGCTGTCGCGGGCGGTGCGCGAGGTGTTCGTGCGGCTGTACGAGAAGGGGCTGGTGTACCGCGGCAACCGCATCATCAACTGGTGCCCGCGCTGCCTCACCGCCCTTTCCGACGAGGAGGCCGAGCCCGAGGAGACGCAGGGCAAGCTGTACCACCTGCGCTACCCGCTCCCGGCGGGCACGGACGCGCCGGGGCTCCCGCGGCTCCCGGACGGGCGCGCCTACCTGGTGGTGGCGACCACCCGCCCCGAGACCATGCTGGGCGACACCGCCGTGGCGGTGCACCCGGACGACGAGCGCTACGCCGGGCTGCACGGCCTGACCGTGGAGCTGCCGCTCACCGGGCGGCAGATCCCCATCGTGGCCGACGACTTCGTGGACCCGGAGTTCGGGAGCGGCGCGGTGAAGATCACCCCCGCGCACGACCCCAACGACTTCGAGATGGCGCAGCGGAACGGGATCCCCGCCATCGACGTGATGACCCCGGAGGCCGTCCTCAACGACAACGCTCCCGAGGCGTTCCGGGGCATGGACCGCACCGAGGCGCGCGGCGCCGTGGTGCAGGCGTTCCAGGAGCTGGGGCTGCTGGAAAAGATCGAGCCGCACACCCACGCCGTGCCGCACTGCTACCGCTGCGACACCGTGGTGGAGCCGCGCCTCTCCGAGCAGTGGTTCGTGAAGATGAAGCCGCTCGCGGAGCCGGCGCTCGCCGCCTCGCGCGACGGGCGGGTGAGGTTCACGCCCGAGCGGTTCACCAAGATCTACGAGCACTGGCTGGAGAACATCCGCGACTGGTGCATCTCGCGGCAGCTCTGGTGGGGGCACCGCATCCCGGTGTGGTACTGCCGCGCCGAGGGGTGCGGCGAGACCGTGGTGTCGCGCGAGGACCCCACGGAGTGCCCCAGGTGCGGGGCCGCGGCGCTGGAGCAGGACCCGGACGTGCTGGACACCTGGTTCTCGTCGTGGCTCTGGCCCTTTTCCACGCTGGGGTGGCCGGAGGAGACGCCGCACCTGCGCAAGTTCTACCCCAACGACGTCCTGGTCTCCGGGCACGACATCCTGTTCTTCTGGATCTCGCGGATGATCATGGCGGGGCTGGAGTTCATGGGCGACGTGCCCTTCCGCGACGTGTACCTCACCGGCATCGTGCGCGACCACCTGGGGCGCAAGATGTCCAAGTCGCTGGGCAACGGCATCGACCCGCTGGAGGTGGTGAACCGCTTCGGCGCGGACGCGCTGCGCTACACCGTGCTCACCGGGGGCGCGGCCGGCACCGACCAGGGGCTCAACTACGAGGACCTGGAGGAGGCGTTCGGCCCCGGGCGCAACTTCGCCAACAAGCTGTGGAACGCCGGCCGCTTCGCCCTGATGACGCTGGGCGACGCCGAGCGCGTGCCGCTCGACCGGGTGGCCGACGCGCTGGAATTGCCCGACCGCTGGATCCTGTCGCGGCTGTCGCGCGCCGCGGACGAGACCACGCAGGCGATGGAGAAGTTCCGGCTCAACGAGGCCGTGCTGCGCGCCTACGAGTTCTTCCGCGGCGAGCTTGCCGACTGGTACCTGGAGCTGGTTAAGCCCCGCCTGCGCGGCGAGATGGGCGACGCCAGCCGCGACGCCGCGCGCGCCACGCTGGCCGCGGCGCTGGACGGCGCCATGCGGCTGCTGCACCCGACCATGCCCTACATCACCGAGACGGTGTGGCAGCGCCTGCCGCGCGCCGCGGGCGACCCCGAGTCGCTGATGGTGGCGCGCTGGCCCGAGCGCGCGCCGGAACGGGAGGACGCCGGGGTGGAGGCGCGCTTCGCCGAATTGCAGGCGGTGATCGTGGCCGTGCGCAACATCCGCGCGGAGTACGGGGTGCAGCCGGGCGGCCGGGTGCCGCTGCGCGTGGGGAGCGCCTCGCCGGAGCTGCGCGCCGACCTGGAGGCCGGCGTGCGCGCGCTGCGCGACCTGGCGCGGATCGAGGACCTTGCCTTCGAGGGCGTGGGGGAGGGCGTGGGCGCCACGGCGGTGCTGCGCTCCGGGGCGGAGATCTTCGTCCCGCTCTCCGGCGCCATCGACGTGGACAAGGAGCGCACCCGGCTCCGCGACGAGGTGCAGCGGCTGGACGGGCTGATCTCCGGCACCGAGAAGAAGCTGGCCAACGAGAGCTTCGTGGCGCGGGCCCCCGCCGCGGTGGTGGACAAGGAGCGCGAGAAGCTGGCCGGCTACACCGAGCAGCGCGGCAAGCTGGCGGAGAAGCTGGCCGGGCTGGAGGGCGCCGCGTGGGTCTGAGCCTCCGGGCGGCCCGCGCCGCGCTCCTGCTGCTCGCCCCGGCCGCCTGCGCCCACATCGAGCCGCCGCCGGGCGGGCCCGAGGACCGGCAGGCGCCGCAGCTCCTCGCCACCCGGCCGGACACGCTGCGGCGCGGCGGGGCGTTCACCGAGCCCGTGGTGCTGCTTTTCGACGAGCGCCTGTCCGAGCAGAGCGTCCGCGACGCGGTGAGCGTGTCGCCGCGCACCAGCGCCGCCGAGATCGACCACCGCGGCGACGAGATCCGCGTGTCGCTGCGGCGCGGCTGGGAAGCCGGGCGCATCTACCAGGTGACGGTGGCGCCCGGGGTGCAGGACCTGTTCAACAACCGCCGCGCCGAGCCCGTGCGTCTCGTCTTCTCCACCGGCCCCGAGATCCCGGACACCCGGCTCGCCGGCACCGTCACGGCCCGCACCACCGGCCGCCCGGAGGCGGGGACGCGGGTGGAGGCGACGCTGGTCCCCGACTCGCTCGTCTATTCGGTGCAGAGCGACTCCGCCGGCGCCTTCGAGTTCCGGCAGATCCCCGCCGGGCAGTACCGGGTGCGCGCCTTCCGCGACCAGAACGCCGACCTGGAGCTCCAGGACTACGAGCCGCGCGACACCGCCCGCGCCACGGTGGCCGTGGGCGCCGCGCCCACGGTGCGGCTGCGCGTGCTGGAGCCGGACAGCACCGCGCCGCGCGCCGCCTCCGCGCAGCCCGCCGACAGCGCCTGGATCGAGGTCCGGTTCGACGACTACCTGGACCCGGCGCAGGCGTTCGCGCCCACGCAGGTGCGCGTCGTGCTGGCGGACAGCAGCGCCATCCAGGCGGTGGCCGTGGAGCTGGGCGCGGGCGGCGAGGGAGGCGGTCCGCCCACGGGCCCCGGCGCCGCCCGGCCGGACACCGCGGGCGGCGCCGCGCCCGCTGCCCCGACGCCCCCGCAGGAGCGGCTGCCCTCGCAGTCGCTGCGGGTGCGGCTGGCGCGGCCCGTGCCGCCCGCCACCGAGTTCGTGGTGCGGGTCACCGGCGTGCGCAACCTGGTGGGGCTGGTGGGTGGGGGCGAGGCGCGGGGGAGGACCCCGGCCGCCGCCCCGGCGCCCGCCCGCCCCGCGGCCCCCGCCGACACCGCGGCCGCCCGGCACCCCTGACGCTTTCGAGAACCGGTCTTCCCCGACTTTCAACCATAAAGAGCCCCATGCCCGAAGCCACTCCCCTCTCCGGCCTCCTGGCCGGCAAGCGCGGCCTGATCGTCGGCGTCGCCAACCAGCACTCCATCGCCTGGGCGTGCGCCAGGGCGCTCCACGGCGCGGGGATGGAGCTGGCGTTCACCTACCAGGGCGAGACCATGCGCGACCGCTGCGCCAAGACCGTCGCGTCGCTGGGCGAGGTGCCGCTGTACGACCTGGACGTGCGCGACGACGCGCAGATCGACCGGCTCTTCGGGGAGCTGCGCGAGCGGTGGGGGAAGCTGGACTTCCTGCTGCACTCCGTGGCCTTCGCGCCCAAGGACGCCATGGCGAACCCGTTCATCCGGACGAAGCGGGAGGACTTCCTCACCGCGCACGACATCAGCGCGTACTCGCTGGTGGCCATGGCGCGCGCCGCCGAGCCCCTGATGGAGGCGGGCGGCAGCATCGTCACCATGACCTACTACGGCTCCGAGAAGGCGGTGCCCGGCTACAACGTCATGGGCGTGGCGAAGGCGTCGCTGGAGGCCTCGGTGAGGTACCTGGCCGTGGACCTGGGCGCGCGCGGCATCCGCATCAACGCGGTCTCGGCCGGGGCGGTGAACACGCTGGCGGCGCGCGGGGTGGCTCACTTCCGCGACCTGCTCAAGGTCACCGCCGAGCGGGCGCCCATGAAGCGCGCCATCGAGGTGGACGAGGTCGGCAACGCCACGCTCTTCCTCGCCTCCGACCTTTCCACCGGCATCACCGGCGAGGTCATGTACGTGGACGCCGGGTTCAACATCACCGCCGGTTGATCGTCGTTGCGACTTCGTCAGGTGTAAGGGGCCGCTACGGAGCCCGGCCAAACTGCCGGCCGGTCTCCTCCGCGGGCTCCGGGAGCCCCGGAAACTGCCCCGGGTCTCCCTTCGCGCGGAGTGAGCCTCGCCAAACTGCCGGCGAG